>NZ_JANUSD010000004.1:0-359526 GCF_024793945.1 Emticicia fluvialis | reverse complement strand
ATAAAGGCAAAAAAATTGTAACATCAGCCGAAATGCAATCTTTTGCCTCAATTACTCCAATCACCTTATAACATCTTGATGTTGCTCCAACCAAATCAATAATTCTTGCCATAAAACTTGTTTGTTCAATTATTAATCAGGCTTGGTAAATGGCATTTAGTTGAGAAGGTAAGCATTTCTAATGTTTTGAAACAGCTAAAGCCACCGAAATTTTATATATTCGTGGCTTTACCGATACTCAATGAAAAATCTTAGAACTTACTTCATCCTTACCCTAAGCCTGATTGCCTACGTATCTTCTGCCACTGCCCAAACCTTAAAAGAAGACAAAAAACTGAAAGCGCAGCTACAGGAAATTCTTAATGGTTTTAATGGAGATGCAGGCATATATGTTCAGAATCTTAAAACCAACAAGTATGTGGCTATTAATGCAGACACGTTGTTTCCTACGGCCAGCATGGTTAAAATACCCATAATGATTGGTACTTTTGATAAAATACGCCAGGGTTCACTGCAATACGAGCAGGAACTGATTTACCGGGATTCTTTACATTATGACGATGGCATCGTCGGCTCGCTGCGCGACAGCGCGAAAATTCCGCTTAGTCATGTAATGATGCTGATGTGTACCATTAGCGACAATACCGGCAGCTTATGGCTACAGGCTTTAGTAGGTGGCGGAAAGCGTATCAATGCTATCCTCGACTCCCTGGGCTTTGTTGTAACAAGAGTTAACTCAAGAACTCCCGGCAGGGAAGCGTATCGTAGCCAATATGGCTGGGGACAGACCTGCCCCCGCGAAATGGCGAAGTTATTAACTTTGTTGCGAAGAGGTGAAATTATATCTCCGGCTTATTCAGACAGAATGTACCGGAATCTGGGCAGGCAGTTCTGGGATAGCCACGGATTATCACAGATTCCTGAAAATATAAAGGTTGCTACCAAAAACGGAGCCGTGAACCGCTCTCGCTCTGAAACTGTTCTGGTACACGCGCCAGGTGGAGAATACGTTTACAGCATTATTACAAAAAACCAGAAGGACGAATCCTGGACGCGCACCAACGAAGGCTTTGAATTATTGCTTAAAGTAAGTGCCTTACTGTGGCATTATTATGAACCGAAATCAAAATGGAAACCGGTTGATGGCTATGATAAATTCTAAATACAACATGATACAGGCTTACAAAAAAGACGGGGAGTTACTTCAGGAGATACAAAGCACGATTGATAAAAGAGAGGGATTCAGGCTTTGGTGGCTTGGCCAAAGTGGGTTTCTGATTCAGTATAATGGAAGGCACCTGCTTTTTGACCCATACCTGTCAGATTCCCTCACCAAAAAATATGCACAGACAGATAAGCCGCATACACGCATCAGCGAATTAGTTATTGAACCTGCATTGCTGAATATGATTGACGTGGTAACGTCGTCTCATAATCATACCGACCACCTGGATGCAGAAACATTACTACCTCTTTTTGAGGTTAATCCATCCATTAGCATGATTATCCCGGAAGCTAACCGAAGTTTTGTTGTGGATAGATTAAAATGTACCTACGACTGGCCCATTGGCTTAAACGATAATGAAAGTACCGAAATAGGCCCATTCAGAGTTTATGGAGTGCCTGCTGCACATAACCAACTTGAAAGAGACGAGGCAGGAAACCTGAAATACATGGGCTTTGTTGCCGAATTCGGACCATATAAAGTTTACCACTCAGGCGATACGCTATGGTATGAAGGTATAGTTGAGATACTGAAACCTTTTCAGGTTGATGTTGCATTTTTGCCCATAAACGGCAATAAACCAGAAAGAAAAGTAGCCGGGAATCTGAATTTTGAAGAAGCAGCAAGGCTGGGTAAAGAAATTGGCGCAAAGCTTACTATTCCGCACCATTATGACCTGTTTGAGTTTAACACAGAAGACCCCAATAGTTTTGTTTTGAAAGCAAAAGAATTAGAAATACCTTATAGGGTATTGGAATTAGGAAAAAGCACTGAAATAGTTTGAAAAATAAAATCCATTGCAGGTATTATAGGCCTGCAATGGATTTGCCAGCATTTTATTCATGCCCTATATCTGTATTTACAGCGTTACCAACCACTCTGTAAATCTCGTACCATTCCTGATGAGTTAATTTAACAGCTGAGGCACTGGCAGCATTACGGATGCGGCTTTCTGATGTTGACCCTATGATGGGCAATGTGCCTAGTTTCATAAGCCATGCTACGGCCGTTTGCTCAATGTTAGCATTATACCTGGCACCAATTTTTTCAAGCACTGTTCTTAATTTAACGGCCTTTTCGTCTTCTCCGCTAAGAATCCTACCACCTGCCAAAGGCGCCCAGGCCAATGGTTTGCTAAAACTTTGCTTAATGAAATCTATCCTGCCATCTTCAATGGCGGTTGTGTTCATCAGATTTAACTCAATATGATTAGTTACAATCGGAATAGACAGGTAAGACGCCAGTAGTTGATGCTGAAAAACAGTGAAGTTGGCCACACCAATATGATTAACCTTGCCAGAATTTACCACCTGTGCCAAGGCCATTGCGGTTTGCTCAGGGTCTGAAAGAAAATCGCTTTGATGCAGCAGAAAAATATCAAGATAATCAGTCTTTAGCCTTTTCAGTGAATTATCAACACTTTTCAGAATATGCTCTTTTGATGTATCATAGTAATCAAACGAACCATCATCAGACTTCCGGATACCACATTTACTAAAAAGAACAATGTCTTCTCTCTTAAAAGACTTGCTTTTAATAATTTTACCGAAATGCTCTTCAATGGTATAGTTTCCATAAACATCGGCATGGTCAAAAGTATTAATACCCAGCTCAAGACAGAGATTAATTATTTTTTCAATTTTTGCCGTGGTACTTTGTCCCTCATCGTTCCATCGCCAGAACCCGTAAATTGCCTCCGAAACTTTAGGGCCCGAATCACTCAGGTAAACTTTTTTCATTAGGTTAGTTTAATTGTATCCGCCACAAAAATAATTAAAATTCGGATATTTCATGTAATTGTAAAAAATTGTGAAAATACAATCAACCGTTCAGCGCAAAGCCTTTCTAATATCAAGGCCAGTTAATATTTTATTCCTGACAAATACCAGCTTTACAAATAGGCCACCTCAGCTGGTTTTGTCAACCTGCTGGTAAAATCGTGCAAAATAGCTTTTCCCTCCGCCCACTCACCAAAGCCTGAACTGGCATTGATATGCCCCTTTGCCCCTATGTTGAGAAATGCACTGCCCCATTGCTGTGCAAAATATGCTGAGCGCTCAATAGAAGCATATATATCATTGGTACTTGCTACAACAAGGGTTTCAAACGGTAGATTTGTATTTGGTATCGGACTAAACCCTTCAACAAAACTTAGCCTTTCTGATAATTCTGCATCTGCAGGGGCAACCAGCAAAGCGCCTTTAACGAATGGAGAGTAAAACTTTTGAGCCCAATGAGCCACAGTTAAACACCCCAGGCTATGTGCTACTAATATGGTAGGTTGCTTAAGATTACTTATATATCTATTCAGACGGTCTACCCACTCGGCACGGTCGGGCAGATCCCAGTTATCCTGTTCTACTCTGGTAAAAACAGCCGGACTCTGTTTTTCCCAAATAGTCTGCCAGTGCCTCGGACCAGAACTTGCCAGACCCGGGATTGTCAGATAATTGATGTCTGTTCTGAATTGCATGCTATTATTTGTTTATTAAATAAACAATAAACGGATAAACTTTGTGTCTGCGTATCAGGCAGCATAATTAACAAACGGAACCCTGTTGACAGCCGCAAACACAGCCCCCAGCACTTTGGTTGCCGAAAATGTATGCAAAAAATCTTCGTCTATAGTATGATAAATGACATTTGCATATTGATTAAGTACATAGGTAGCCGGAATAGGTACCTCTTCTGAAATGCCAGACACCTTATCCCAAACAGGAACATCCTTCGAAAAAAGCCCGAACTTTTCCGATATCTCGTTATGTGGGTCTGCAATTACATTAAACGGAATCTCAAAGTATTGCACCATTTCTCTAACGTCCTGATACGAAGCATGCACAATTACCAGCAGGTTACCTCCTAAAGCAAGTATCTCAGGATATGCCTGGCTCAGTAACTTCAGGTGTTTTAAACCGTAGTTATTCCAGCCGCCAGATAAAAAACTGATAACCAGAGGCTTATTATCCATAATTGACTTTATGGTAGCCTGGGTATAATTAAATCGATAAGAAACCTGCTGCCAGATACCCATATCTTTTTTGAAAGTGATATCGGGTGCTTTAGAGCCGGTAAGCAATGGCAACAACTTACTGTTGTTTCTTTTTACCTGAATATCAGTATCCCAGAAAGCCGGGTCATATTTGGGTGTGTAGTTGCTCATAACGTCTGAATCGATTAAAATACTTTGTTTTCCGTTAACGATGCAAATATAACAAATAATCTATATAGTCTAGTATATTAGTAGATTAATTTTAGATAAAATAGTATATCCATATAATCTACTACAAGATACTATTGCAGTGCCTGTTGAATTAACAAAAAATGGCATGCTTAAACTAAACATGCCATAAGGAATGGTTTTTCTAAGTCAATTATCTGAACAGATAATAAGCTATTATCAGGGTAATGAAAATATTAAATGTTTGAGCAATTAAAAAGGCATACAGTGGCTTTTTGTTGTCTTTATTGAAAATATCCCTGAAGTTTGTTTCAAGACCAATACTGGTAAAGGCCAAAGCAAACCATAAACCTTGCAGATTTTTCAGGCTTCCCTTTACTGCATTGATGGTATCGGCAGGCACAAAGAAAGAAAAAAGCAACGAAGCAGCCAGGAATCCGAGTACAAACTTCGGGAAACGGTCCCAAATTACGGTCAATGATGGTTTTGTTTCATTATCTTTTGCCAGCGGATTGTTAGTGTAGGTCCAGTAAATAGAGATGGCAAAAGCAGCAACTCCCAACAAAACATTCTGCGAAAATTTTACAATTGTGCTGGTTTTCAATGCCACTTCCCCAACCAGTGTTCCTGATGCAACTACAGCCCCGGTGGTATCTATTGTACCACCCAGCCAAGCACCTGTTACTTCTTCAGACAAACCCAACGCTTTGGCAATGTAAGGCATAAATATCATCATAGGTATAGCGGTTATCAGCACCAGTGAAATAACGTACGATAACTTTTTAGAGTCTCCTTTAATGGCCCCTGAAGTAGCAATAGCCGCAGATACGCCGCAAATAGAAACAGCGCTTGACAGCATAATGGCCATTTCTTCATCAATACCTAATTTTTTAGATACCCAGAATGCAAAATACCATACTGATACTACCACTACCAAAGCCTGAATAAGCCCCAGCAAACCTGCTTGCAGGATATCGGAAAATATTACGCTTGTACCTAAAATTACAAGCCCTATTTTCACAAAAACCTCGGTTGACAAAGAGTTTTTTAACCACAAAGGTAATTGTACAGTATTACCAATAACTAAGCCTATCAGCAAACTAAAAATCACCGCCTCCAGGTTAAGGTTTTTTACTTTATTGTTGCCGGCTATAATAAGTGCCAGCATGGTAAGCACAAAAATAACCGGTATACCAGCCAGTAAAGGCACTACCGGCTTGCCAAGTGCCAAGGCCCCAATAATAGCACAGGTAAGCACGGCTAATAATAACACCAGAATTTTTACAATGTTATCATAAGCCAGTACTTTCGTTAGCAGATCATTACTGGTTTGCCAGCCAAATGAAGGTGTTGGTAACAGTACCCCCAGAATAGATAAAATAATGATTGAAAATCCAAGTAAAATAACGGTTGAGTCTTCGGTAAAAAAGATTTTCTTGGCAGGTGTAGGCATGTCAATGCGAAATTTTAGAGGGTTATAGTGGTTTATGTTTCAAATACTTAATTACTGTTTAACTGTGCTGAGGAAACAAATCTTTCAAAACTCTTTGTGCAGCGTGGTATCCGCACATACCGTGTACCCCACCACCCGGAGGCGTTGAGGAAGAACAAATGTAAAGACCTTTGGTGGAGGTACGATAAGGAGACCACCTGAGTGCGGGCCTTGTAAAAAGCTGCGAAAGCGTTTGAGCCCCACCGTTAATATCACCCCCTATATAATTAGGGTTATAATCTTCCATTTGTGCCGTATTCATGGTATGCCGGGCCAGAATCCTGTCTCTGAACCCGGGCGCAAAGCGTTCAATCTGCTGTTCAATGCGGTCTGTCATGTCCAGGGTTGAATTGGCAGGCACATGACAGTAACCCCACAATGTTTGTTTCCCTTCCGGTGCGCGAGTGGTATCAAATATACTTTGTTGCGCTAATAAAACAAAAGGTTTATCAGGATGCTTGCCGGCCCAGTTCATTTTCTCTGCATTGGCAACTTCTTCAAATGTACCCCCGATATGAACCGTACCGGCCTGTCGGCAACCGGAATTAGTAAATGGCACCGGCTCTGCCAATGCCCAGTCGACTTTAAAAACCCCCATGCCATACCTGTATCTTTTCAGTTGTGATTGATAAACTGAAGAGAAGGTATGGCCAGCTATTTGTAATAGCTGCCGGGGGGTAACATCAAATAATACAGCTGTTGATGAAGGTAATTGCTGCAATGACTTTATATATGTACCGGTTTCTATCTGCCCGCCTAAAGATTGGAAATAAGCTGCCAAAGCTGTGGCTATCTGATTTGAGCCTCCTTTGGGTATAGGCCATCCATGCGCATGCCCAGCTGAAAGTAAAACCAGACCGATGGCGGCGGTGGTTAATTTATCAAGCGGAAGCATTGAATGTGCTGCCATACCACCCCACAAGCCTTTTGCTTCTTTTGACCGAAAACGCCCGGCAAGCATTGAAGCCGGTTGCAAGGCATTGAGACCAAATTTTGTAAACTGCCATATATTGTCAGGCAAATGTAAAGGTGCCAGTATATCATTTACCAGCCCTGAAAAACCCGCAGTTAATGGTTGAATTAACTTTAAATACGCTTTTTCATCTATTCCAAAAGCGGAGGCAGTTTCTGCCACAGAGCGGTGGACCAACGCAGCTGAACCACCGTCAAACGGATGAGCCGCTGCTACCGGAGGCTGGATAAATTCGAGTCCGAAATCAGCCAGAGGCAATGACTTGAAAAAAGGCGATGCGAGTGCCATTGGATGAATGGCCGAACAAACATCATGTACAAACCCCGGTAATGTGAGTTCTTCAGACCGTAGCCCGCCACCAATTTTTCCCCGTCCTTCAATCAGTAATACTGATAAACCTGCCTGCTGTAAGGTTATAGCCGCAGCCAAGCCATTTGGCCCAGCCCCTACTATTACCGCATCATACTCTTTCTTTGCCATTTTACCTCAATTTACCGATTTACGTAATTAGCCCATTTGAAAATACTCACTTGAGCTAACTTAAAAAAGTGTTCCTGCCTTTTTATTCAGCTATAAGCTGAATCATGCCAGGGCCAGCTCTTTTTTATTAACGAAATCCAGCAGGGTTGTGTTTTCATAAACTTTCAGGTTGGCGTCTCGCACTTTTAGCATAATGGGTCTTATGGCGCAGGTTTCTTCGTCACCGCAATCATCACATTTATCGTAATAATAAATAGATACACATAATGTGGGCGCAATTGGGCCATCTGTTATTCGTAATATTCTTGCCAGCGTAATTTTAGAGGGTTCCATGCTTAAAGAATAACCACCGTTTTTGCCTTTATGGCTGGTTAGCAGGCCATTATTCCTTAATTCAAGCAAAATAGTTTCCAGAAACTTCCTCGGTATGCTCTCTTCACTGGCAATATCGGTTACAGTAAGTGAATCTTTTTCACCATATTTTTCTGCCAAAACCTTCAGGGCTTTTAAGGCATATTTCGCTTTTTTAGAAATCATGGCGCCCGGTTGTTAATTGTAATTGATGAAATAGTATTTAGTTTAGTTTATTGATGTACAAATATAATCTATATTTCTATATAATCTACCAATTTAGTAGATTAAATTATTATAAATATTAAGGCTTATCTGCCCCATAAAAAATCTGACCCGGCTAATGCTAAGCCAGGCCAGACTGCTTCATTAGTTTAAAAAAACAATGAAGCCTATCAGAGTACAAAAAACCACATTGCTTTTTTTGAGGCTACCTGGCCTTAACTAAAGGTACGTAAAATTTTCAGTGCTGCCCATACGTTTTGTCCCCTGCCTGAATGGCAACCGGCAACGTATTTTGCCTGGGGTAAAGGACAATTGACGTAATGAGTAAAAGCACATGGAGGGCTTATGGCTTTATTGAAATCAAGATATACCTTTCCGTTTTTGTAAGGTTTGTCGATATATAAAACTTTCCGGCACGGTAAATCACTTTTTTATTTTTGCATCAGCAAATTAGTTTGCAATGTTACTTGTAAAAGTATAAGACCTGCAAATACTGCCGTTGCAGGTCTTAACTGTAACTGTTTAAAGCGCTGCAAAAGCCTGCTCAATATCTGCTTTGATGTCATCAATATGCTCAATACCAACAGATATGCGCAATTGAGTAGGTTCAACTCCGGCTGTTACCTGTTCTGCATCTGACAACTGCGAATGCGTAGTGGATGCAGGGTGGATAATCAATGTTTTTGAGTCGCCTACATTAGCCAGATGACTGATTAATTTCAGGCTATCCACAAATTTCGATGCACGGTCTTTATCGCCTTTCAATTTGAATGACAGCACACCACCAAAACCGCGGTTGAGGTATTTTTTAGCCAGTTGGTGGTAAGGATTGTTTTCCAGACCCAGATAATTGACACTTTCTACCTGCTCATGCGCCTGTAACCACTGTGCCAGTTTTAAGGCGTTTTCGCTGATTCTCTCTACCCTTAGCGTAAGAGTTTCAAGACCCTGAATTAACAAGAATGAGTTAAACGGACTCTGAGACGGGCCCCAGTCGCGCAGACCTTCTACCCTTGCCCTGATTATGAACTGAATATTACCAAATGGACCGCCGATACCAAATACATCATTCAGCACCAGACCATGATAACTAGGCGAAGGCTCAGTAAACTGAGGAAACTTGCCATTGCCCCAATTGTAAGTGCCGGCATCAACAATAACGCCACCCATGGTTGTACCGTGCCCGCCAATCCATTTAGTGGCCGACTCTACCACTACATGCGCGCCATATTTAATGGGCTGCGCAATAGCGCCGCCCGCGCCAAAAGTGTTATCTACAATTAGTGGCAAATCATATTTTTGTGCCAGTTTGGCAAAAGCTTCAAAATCAGGCACATTAAAGCCCGGATTACCGATGGTTTCCAGATACAAAAATTTGGTTTTCTCGTCAATCAGTTTTTCAAAACTCTCTACTTTGTCGCCATCTGCAAAACGAGCCTCTACACCAATATTTTTGAACGAGTTTTTAAACTGATTATACGAACCACCATATAAAAAAGAGGTAGTAACGAAGTTGTCGCCAACGGTTGTAATGTTATTAATAGCCACAAATTGCGCTGCATGGCCTGAACTAACCGCAAGCGCGGCTACCCCACCTTCTAAAGCGGCAATGCGCTTTTCGAATACATCGTTGGTGGGGTTCATAATTCTGGTGTATATATTGCCGAACTCTTTCAGCGCAAAAAGATTTGCGCCGTGCTGGGCATTGTTAAATACATAAGAGGTTGTCTGAAAAATAGGTACTGCTCTGGCGTTGGTTGTCGGGTCAATTTCCTGTCCGGCATGCAGCTGAAGGGTTTCAAATTTCATGTTCTAATTGGTTTTAATTGTACTTTATAAATTGAGTAAAATTTTTTTTCATAATTACGAAAAAAATTACGCTTGGTTAAAAATTAACCAAGCTAATTTAATTACCATAACCTATTACGATGATAAAACATCTATAACTATTTAAAAGCCTTTCTTTTTCCGTAAATAAACCACAGGTAGTGCCTTTGCAGGCTTGAAAAGCGAGCCAGGCTTATTAATATTAACAAAATTGCCATACCCACCATAGTTGGGTTAGGGAAATAATAAAAGGTGGCGATCAGAACCAGACTTGCGCGAGCAAATTCGAGATAAAAAACCCAGCGGCGCTGGTCGAGAATAGCGCCACAGTTAATCAGGGTTACCAAAATAAATAATGCTGCCAATACCTGCAAAAATACCGGCACGTAGTGTTCAAACAGTAAAAGCAAAAATAAAGCAGTAACTATAAATGCTATCTGGGCTATTACATAAGCTCTGAATTTTGTGGTATAGGCCTGTACTTTTCTTACAGCCAGGAATCGCTTCTCAGCTCTGGCCCGAATCTCAGGGTCAAAATCTGAGGGTTTCCCAAAAATTACTTTTAGTTTGTTCCTTAAACCTTTCTGTTCCTTGGCTGCGTAGGCAATTTCAACCAGAAAATGGAAATGCTGCCATAAAAAACTATAGCTATCCAATTGTTTGGTTAACCCAAAAGACGGCTCCTCTTTTTCCTCGGCATAAGTACCAAAGAGTTTATCCCAGATGATAAACATATCGCCATAATTTTTATCCAGGTATTGCTCATTGCTGGCATGATGCACCCTATGATGCGACGGTGTAACGATAATGTACTCAAGCAAGCCCAGTTTACCTATCAAACGGGTATGTGTAAAAAAGGGATATATACCATGTATTAACAGAATAACGGTAATCATTTCTGCCGGAAAACCTATAACTGGTAAAACAGACCAGAATGAAGTGCGTACCAATGCCTGAAAAATAGTTATTCGGGTTGCGGCAGTATAATTAAACTCTTCACTTGTATGATGAACTACATGAAACCCCCAGAAAAGATTAATTTCATGCCCGAAACGATGATACCAATACCATAAAAAATCGGTAGCCAGCAAAAGAGCAATCCATAAAAGCAAACTTGGCTGAATATCAAAGATGGCAAAGTTCTTATGCAGGTAGTCATAAAAAAAATAGAAACCTCCGGCCGTAAATAAATCAATCAGCCTTTCGGCTATGCCAACATTCAGATTAGCTATTGAACTATTGAATTTAAAGTAAGACTTACCTTGCTTTTTGGCAATGAAATACTCAAGCCAGATAAAAAACAAAAAGAAAGGTACAGCCAGCGCCAAATAATTGAGTACCATAGCAGGTTTGATTTTTGTTAAATAATTTACTGAATCAATAGCGTGGTTCAACATCCAACTAAATCAAGATTCAAAACTGTGGTTGTCGTGAGTGGTTTCGAACCACCTGAAAGAGTTTATGAAACTCTTTGTCTTCCGTATAAGACTCACGACCGTGGTCTCAAATAATAAATCTGAAGAAACTCTCCGTCTGTTGATGATTATCTGATTCTGACACAAATTAAAACACATTTAATCTACCAAACAAGTAGATTAATAAAAAAATTTTCACCTCTTCCCACTTAGATAAAAATTTTCTAATGAATCAATAATTTAAAAATCAGAACTGGAAATAAATGAATTGCGCCGGGGAGTCGAATATCCCTAAAATAAAAAACATCATTACAAACAGGTAGTAAATACCCCAACGCACCCAGGCAGGCTTGGTTGAAATTACGTTGCGGATGCTTCTATCGCGCTCAATGTAATGAATAATCTCCATAAAAATGATTAGAAATACAGCAGTAAAAAATTCTCTGGCACCATTACCAAGAAAAACATTGCGGGCAATGTAGTCAGCATCTGACAATTCGGCTATACCAGGCAGATTAGTAAAAAGGTGGGTAACCAGGTGCCATGTCCAGCCAAGTTCCATGTAGCTACCTCTGAAAAATATCCAGGCGAAAGAAACCAGCACAAATGTGGTTACAATCTGTACCACTTTAAACAGCCATGGCCATTTGGTAAGCCCCGTTAAGTTGTTTATAAAATTACGGGGCTTTGCGGTTATAATAGCCCCCACCAGAAACAGGCCGTGTATGGCGCCCCAGATAATATAATTCCAGTTAGCGCCATGCCAGAAACCGCTAATTGTGAAAACAAAAAACAGATTAAAATACCATCGCCACTTGCTTACCCTGTTGCCACCCAATGGAATATAGAGGTAATCGCGGAACCAGGAAGATAATGAGATATGCCATCTGCGCCAGAACTCCGAGATATTTTTTGAAAAATAAGGCCTGTCAAAGTTTTTCATTAACTTAAAGCCCATTACCTGCGCGGTGCCAATGGCAATGTCAGAGTAGCCTGAGAAATCGCAGAAAATCTGAAATGAGAAAAATATGGTGGCAACAATTATAGGCAGGCCTTCGTAGTCAAGCGGTGCATTGTAAACTTTATCTACAAAAAGCGCAAGCCTGTCGGCAATCACAACTTTTTTAAACAAGCCCCAGCCAATCAGTTTCAATCCACTTGTTATCCGGTCGTAATCAAAGGTATGCTTTTCATAAAACTGATGCAGAATATTCTGCGGGCGTTCAATTGGTCCTGCCACCAACTGCGGATAAAACATTACATACAACGAATATATCCCAAAATGCCGCTCTGCTTTCTGATTACCCCTGTATACCTCTATGGTATAACTCATAGCCTGAAAAGTATGGAAAGAGAGCCCAATGGGCAGCAGAATGTCAAGCAAAGGCCAGCTTACCAATCCGGCTTCGCCTAATGCCAGCTTAAAAAAATTATAATACTTAAACACCGCCAGCACGCCAATATTGGCAACCAGACTCATAATCAGGTACCACTTTCGGGTCTTACCTTCAGACTGCTCAATGAGTATTCCGGCAAAATAATCAACTACAATAGTAAAAGCCAGAATTAGTATGTACTCAGGCTTAAAAAACATATAAAAATAGCAACTGGTAGCCAGCAACCACCACCAGCGATGTTTGTGCTGCAACAGAAAATACACCAGAGTTACTATTGGAAAAAATATGGCAAACTCTATTGAATTGAATATCATAGTTATAAAAACTTGAAAAGTTTTATGGCTGATTTTAGTCTATTTGTTGTACTAAAGACTTATGGTTATATAAATCCAGTATTTTCTGGGTATTATCATCTCTTGACGACGGCTTTAAATGATAGAATGTATCAAAAAACGAGCTATCTTCATAAACAAAATCTATTGCACTACCCAAAACTGTACATTTCAGGCTTGTTTTAATCTGGCTTTCTACAGACTCTACGGCTTTTTTGCCATGCCAGTAAGTAGATTTGGCTATCGGCGGAAAAACAAAGTTTACCTCAGCCCCTCTTTTTTCAGCCTCCAGAATCATATAGTTAATATCTTCTATCTGGCCTGAATAATCGATGGTATCTTTAGGAAACATGGTAAACACAAACCTGGAAGGCCGATTATTAACGTGGCTCACAATGTCTCCTCTGGCAGAAAACGCGCCTCTGAAATACACCGACGTGCTGTCTTCAATTCGGGCATAGGCACTATTATTATTGCCTATTGAATTCCAGAATAGTTTACGGATATTAGAAAATCTGTGCCTGATATCAGCGCTCACCCGCTTCAAAACAGATTTTTCTTTCTGCACAAAATTTGCGCCTTGCGGGTAAAAATCTATGGCAGACCTGATAACTTCTTCATTGCCGAATCGTGATATATCGTACTCTGTGGTAATAAATACTTTATCGCCCTTTTTTACCTCCCTCAATGCATCATTCATTAAAAAATAAGTGCCCAGCGGCGCAACAAACGCCATATTAACTACCGGGATACCCACATGAAGTTGCAGGGTATCGCTATTTATACCAAAAGAAATGCTCGACCCACCAACCCATATTAGCTTAGGTGAAGGCATTTGCGCAGCCACTTTATGTTTGTCATTTAGTATTCCTCCCAGATAATCGTACCGGTAATTGGTGCCGATATAGAGGCTATCCAGCAGAATTACAGAAGCGGCTAAAGAAATACTGAATATTAAAACTTTTATTATAAACTTTCGAATCGATTCCATTCATCCCTCATATAATAACCTATTTCTTATTCATTTCTTTTTTCATCAGGCCAATCAGCAAGCCTGTTCTTAGGTTTCGTCCTTTTGCGTTCAGGTGGTATACCATGTCCTGGCACAAGCTATCGTCAAAAATAAAATCCTGTTGTTTTCCTAAAACCGGAAACATTAATCCTTCCGTAAGCTGCTTGTTCAGCCTGTCAAGCACTGGCTTATCAGCCTTGTATGAAGACCTGGCGTAAGATGGAAAAGTGTAATAAACTATTACGCCGTTCTTACTTACCCTGCTGTAAAAGTGGTTCATGTCTGCAATGGCTGGCAGCATTGAGGTGCTGTCGTCTAAAATGGCAGGCGGAATTACTTTAAGAGAAGGGTTATTTAAATGGCTTATGAGGTCGCCGTATTTGTTAATGGCCCTTCTGAAAAAAATACTCGTTGTGTCTTCAATAGAAGGGGCTATATCATTACTTAAAAATCTATCTATAGTAAGCCTCATATTACCAATACGGGCTATCGCATTTTCTTTCAGGTATTGCATAGGGCTTTCGTAGTTAAACCACCTGGCGGCTCCAGGGTACATTCTGGCCATTGTAATTTTCTCGCCTATATTGCCTTTGCTTTCTACAATATACTCAAAGCCCATCACCACAATGTCGCCTTTATGCAATTGCGGTTCTATCTGGCGAAGCATAAAATCAGAACCGTAATTATAATGCATTGCCATATTCACAACCGGCAGGTGCAGGCTGTCTTGTATCATTTGGCTGTTAATGCCATAAGCAAAATTAGAACCTGCAACTAATACAATTTTGGGTGAGGGAAGCGCTTTGAGCCTGCCGTATTTTTCTATTATACTTGCAGTGTACGATATCTCTGCTTCTTTTTTTGCATAGGGGTTAATCTGATATAAGGCTTCGATGGTTCCGAGTGTGGCTAATCCCAGAATACCTATTTTAAAGAAAAGCAGCTTAATTTTCTGATTCATGAATTACATCTTTTTGTCAGCTTCCTGACCATTATCAAACGGCTTTTATTGATGTAAAAACCGATGCTTTGCCCGCTCATTTGTTTAAAATATAAAGGTAATAATAAACAAAAATGATAGTTTTGTAAAATCTTGGGCAAAAAAACGCTGCCCGGCAATTTTGCAGGCCTGTATTGAACAAAATATGAATTTACCCCGCTTTATCTCTCAACGAATCCAGAAAACCAAGTCTGAATCTTTTACCTCTACGGTAGTTAAAGTCGGTATCGCCAGCATTGCCATTGGCCTGGCTGTAATGATAATTTCTTTCGGAATCCTGATTGGCTATAAACAGGCCATCAAAGATAAACTTTTCAGCCTTAGCGGACACATACAAGTGAGCAAAATTACATTGAATCAATCGTATGAGGAAATTCCGATGCCAATAAAAACAAATTTTTATGCCGGATACCGCAAAAACCCAATGATTGAACACGTGCAGGCAGTTGCAAACAAGGCAGGCATGCTTAAATCTAATGAAGAACTGGCAGGGATTATTGTAAAGGGCGTAGGTAAAGATTATGACTGGGATGTTTTCTCGCAGAATCTGGTTGAAGGGCGACAATTAAACTTTGCAGATTCTACGTTTTCAAGCGAAGTAATAATCAGCAAGCGCATTGCCGGACAATTAAAAATAAAACTTAACGATGACGTGCTTGTTTATTTTATACAAAGCCCACCCAGAGTAAGAAAAGTAAAAGTTGTTGGCATTTATGAAACCGGACTGGAAGAGTTTGACAAGAACTTTATTGTCGGCGACCTTGCTCTGGTGCAGAAAATGAACGAGTGGGATAACAACACCTGTGGCCACTATGAGGTTTTTCTCAAAAATTTTGATGACCTGGATTATGCCACCGGAACCATAAATTCAGAAATTGACCTCAACATGAAAGCCAAGCGCGTTACGGATATGTTCAGGGCAATTTTTGACTGGCTTAGCCTGCTGGACAAAAACATACTGATTGTACTGGGGCTTATTCTGGTGGTTGCTTCTTTTAATATGATATCGGTTCTGCTGGTAATGATGATGGAACGAACCTCCATGATAGGCATGCTAAAAGCGCTTGGAGCTGATAACACCCAGATACGCAAGATATTTGTCTATAATGGTTTGAAAATTATTCTGAAAGGTATGGTATATGGCAATATGCTGGGTATTGGGCTTAGCTTTATTCAGTTTTACTTTAAGCTGATACCGCTGGACCCTGAAAATTATTATATTGACCATGTACCCATTGCGTGGGACTGGGCAGTAATAGCCATTCTGAACATTGCCACCGTTATTTTGATACTGGCGGTAATAACGATTCCTACATTTATTGTATCTAAAATGCGGGTAGTGGAAGCCCTTAAATTTAAAGAATAAACAATCTTAATGTATCATAAAAAAAGCTCTATCGGCCGATAGAGCATTTTTTATGATACGCAGATAAAACAATTTCTTAATTTGCCTTACGTGTATTGTCTTTAAATATTAATACAAAGAAAATCAAAACGGCTGCCGCAATACCTGCCGGAACCATCCATACCCCCTGCCAGTTATGAATAGACTCACCGGCTGCATTTTTTGTAGTGTAAATATCAAGTACACGGCCAGAAAGAAGTGAGCCAATAGCCATACCAACACCATAAGTAGCCAAGGTAATAAGTCCCTGAGCCGAACTCTTGATTTTTTCGCCTGCTTTGTTGTCTGTATATATCTGGCCGGTTACAAAGAAGAAATCATAACATACGCCGTGCAGCACAATGGCAATGTATAGAACCCACTCTGAAGAAATACCATCACCGTAACCGAAGCATATAAAGCGGATAATCCAGGCAATTAAACCAACAATCAACATTTTCTTAATACCAAAGCGGGTTAAGGCAAATGGAATCAGTAACATGAATAAGACCTCAGAAACCTGCCCTAAAGACATCTTGTTTTCAACGTTGGTCATGTGCGATTCAGTTAACGAAAGGTTGGCATGCGCGTAATAGAACGATAACGGAATACAAACCAGAATTGAACTGATAAAGAAAACCAGAAACGAGCGGTCTTTGAAAAGCACAAAGGCATCTGTACCGAGAATCTGTCCGAACGAGGTAGCCTTGGTAGCCTTTGGAGGAGTATCAGGCAAAGTAAAGGCAAACAACCCCCAGGCCAAAGATGTAACCATGGCAATCTGGAAAATTTCAACTTTATCACCTACGCCAAAGTATCCGATAATATTGGTAATTACAATCCAGGCTACGGTACCCATAACACGAATAGTCGGGAACTCCTTTTCAGGATTTTTCATCTGGTTCATGGCAATAGAGCTCGACAACGCCAGATTAGGCGCAAAAGTGAGCGTATAGGCCAGAATGTACCATATAAAAGTGTCGGCGCTTTTTACCTGAATCAGAAAATAAAGAATAACAGCACCTAGAATATTCAAAACTCCCATTACTTTTTGCGCTGAAAAAAAGCGATCGGCTATTAAGCCCATAAAAAATGGAGCAGCAATTGAAGCAATTGAAAAGGTAGTATAAGCCAGCCCAATCTGGTCGCCGGTGGCCTTAAGTGTAGTAAAAAGGTATTTGCCCATTTGTCCGTACCATGACCCCCAGGTAACAAACATCAGGAACATCATGAGCATTAATTTAATTCGTAAGTCGAGCTTCATAGAGGTTCGGTTGGTTAAAAAATGAAAGAAGGGCAAATCTATAAAATGAATGGCGAAATATCAACCCCACACCCTGGTTCCCTCGGTGCAATTTTTGCACATTTCTATTTCAGAACGAGACCGGATAAGCGACTGCCGGAAATTGATGTAAGGTGTACTTTGCCAAAGGTTTTTAAAGCTGGTTTGTTTCAGGTCTCCAAGCCGGTATTCTCCGTCTTTATCAAAACAGCAGGGCACCACCAGTCCATCCCAGGTAATAACGCACGAATGCCACATTTTCCAGCAGTGGTCCAGTAGTTTATTTTTTATCTTGTAGCTGCCGTCGGCTTGTTGGGCGTAGCGGGCATATTTATCAATGGTAGGTATAAGATCTGAACCGTTTTCATAATCGTAAATCTGTGCTGTTTTAAAGGCTATTTCATCTACGCCAATTTCAGCAGCCAGTTGTTTTACTTCTTCTAACTGATGTTCGTTGGGTTTTACTACCAGAAACTGAAAAATTACATGTGGTGTTGCCGATTTCAATTCTTTCTTCCACTTTACAATATTTCTGGCACCTTCTATTACTTTTGAGAGGTTCCCTCCTACTCTGTATTGCTGATAAACATCTTGTGTGGTGCCGTCTATAGAAATAATCATCCTGTCAAGACCCGATTCCACGGTTCTTTTTGCATTGGTATCGCTCAGATAATGTGCATTGGTTGATGTAGCCGTGTAAATGCCTTTCTGAGAAGCATAGTTTACCAAATCAAGAAACCTGGGATGCAGATAAGGCTCACCCTGAAAATAGAAGATAAGATATAAAAGTGTCTCCGAGAGTTCGTCAATGGTTTGTTTGAATAGCTTCTCTTCAAGCATACCAGTCGGGCGGGTAAAACTCCTTAAACCGCTGGGGCACTCCGGGCAGCGCAAATTACACGAGGTGGTAGGTTCAATTGATATGGCAATGGGTAATCCTCTGTGTACAGGTTTGCCGGTCAATTTAGACTCTATATAACTGGATACATTCTTAAGGGCGTTCCAGGCGCGAGCCGGGGTAACCTTTGAGAAAAAATTCAGACCATCTTTCAGATTCCTGTTCATAGAGTGGATTAAAACATTATGGTTCTCAAAACTGAGAACATTTGTTTACAAATCTTTATATTGCTGATATACTTTTTGCAAACGCTCATCTTTTTCGGCAGCTATTACCTCTTTCAGAAGCGCCTTGGCTTCCGGAATATCAGTAAGCAGGGCCAGCGTTTGCATACCGGCAAATCTTACATACCACTGGGTATTATTCATTGCTATTCTCTTTAGCAGAGGCAGACTCTTTTTCTGAACATCTTGTGGCGATTTAACCAGATAAGTACCAAATATACCTAAAACCTGGTACAAGTCTCCGCCATTCATTTTATTTAAATGTTCATAAAACCAGTTGAATTTTTCTGGCGATGCAGATTCGGCATAATAACCGCCAACGGCAGCAAAAATGTCTGTGATGCCAGACTGCTCATATTTTTTTGCCAGTTCTTCTGCATCTGGTGGCCTGCTGGCAAGAATCGCCTCAAGCGCAGCAGCCTGAACCGTGTAAGAGGTGTCTGTAAGTGCCTGCCGAAATAGCTTATCGTTCTGTGCATTCTGAAAACCCTTCATTGCCAGAATGGCATCGGCACGCACATAAGAGCGGTCGTCAGACTGCACGCGGCTCTGCAAAGCTCTTTCTACTTCCAGAAAATCGTCTCCGTCATAATCATTAAATTTCTGTACAGCCAGCTGGCGTATCCGCCAGAATTTATCTTTGGTTGCATCAAGCAATACCTTTCTTATGGTTTTATCAAGAGCCGGGTTAGTAGCAGTGCTGTCGTCATCAGGCTCAAAGGTGAGTATTTCAAGCGCCAGCAAACGAGCCGGAATACGCTCGGCATGGTAATACTGATAAATATACTCTTCCTGGGTTTTCTGATGCAAAATTCTTCCAACCAGCACGTTCTCAGGGTCAAGCAAAACCATTTGTGGAGCAGCCGAAAATGGCCACTCAAAAGTTTGCGTAGCTTTATCAATTACCACCTCATGGGTAGTTTTCTGATTATTAGCCCAAACTTCTACAGGTAGCTGCAATCGGTAAACAGGGGCATAAGTGGTATCCTGAACCTGATTGATTGTTAATTTTAGTTTACCGTTGGCAAACTGCTGCAAAACCTGTAAATCAGGGTGGCCGGGTTTCATAAACCACTGGTCAAAAAACCAGTGGAAGTCTTCGCCTGTTACACTTTCAAAAGCCAGTCTGAGTTGGTCTAATTCGGCTGTTTTAAAGGCATTCTGGGTAAGATACAGCTTCAGTGCGGCAAAGAAAGCATCATCGCCCACCTGTTTACGAAGCAAATGCAAAATCCTGCCTCCTTTGGCATAAGAGTGAGAATCAAACATATCTTCCTTATCATGATATCTGTATCTGATAAGAGGCTCCTGTTTTTCCTGGGCTTCGCCAAAATACTGGTTAAAAGCTATATGAGCCACTAAATCGGCTTCATCCTGTCCGTACTTATGCGCCGCCCAGAGGTATTCTGAATAATTGGCAAAAGATTCGTTCAATGGCAGATTCGACCACGACTCACAGGTTACCAAATCTCCAAACCAGTGGTGAAATAACTCGTGGGCAATTACTCCATCATCATTATCATCTGCCAGCTGATGGTTATCTTTCTGAATAAAATCGCCATGCACGGTTGCGGTGGTGTTTTCCATAGCGCCCGACACATATTCTCTTACTGCAATCTGGGCGTATTTATCCCATTGATACTTTACACCCAGCAGGTTTTCAAAATAAGTAATCATTTCGGGTGTACGCCCGAAAATATTCATGGCATATTTTTCAAACTTTGGCTCTACATAATAACTTACCTCAAAAGTCTTGTAGCGAGGGTCAACTACTTTTCTGAAATCGCCGATGGCAATCATGGTAAGATACGGGGCAGCGGGTTTATCCTGTTTCCAGTAATCGGTGCGGGTACCATCAGTATTTATCTTTGAAGACACCAGTTTTCCATTAGAAAGGGTAATATACCGGGCGTCTGCGAAGGCTTTGTCTAAGGTAATATAAATTTCAAGCGTGGTTTTCTGATTGGGCGTGTCAATAGTCGGAAACCAGCAGGAATTGGCCTCAGTTTCTCCCTGAGTCCAGATTTGTCTGGGCTTTTCAGGGTCTGTGCCATCGGCATTGATAAAATATAAACCTTTATCGGCTGTTATGGCATCACTGCCTCCTGATGGGAGTTCGTTTGGTTTGGCCACATAAACAATCTGTACCTGAGCTGTATCTTTTCTGGAGATTGATTTCCCAAGGCTGATGTTCAGTACACGTTTGTCATAATCAAACTTCAGGTTCTGACCCTTCATGGTTACCTTCTGAATCTCAAAACCTTTGGCATCAAGTTCAAGTGTATGCTGTTCATAAAAATGTGGCTTAAAAGTTATGGTAGCCACTCCGTGCATATATTGTTTTTTCCAATCGGGCCTCAATTCAAGTTTTGTATGAATCAGGTCATTTTTTTTGGTGCGTTCCGGATTATATCTACCATTTGCAGGCACCAGACGTTGCATTTCCTGCGCCTGAATGCTAAAAGTAATGCTCAAAAATATAAACAGAAAATACTTGCGCATCATAAGGCTACATTGTTGATTAAATAAAATTTTGTTGTACTTACCCCACTTATAGTTTTGTAATGAACTACCTATATTAAATGCCATTGGTTTTATCTGCTGCGATGCGGCTTTTTAAAATCTATAAAATAGTGTTCGGTTAATTTATGCAACACAAACTCGTTACCTGTTTGTTCAATTCTGTAATCTCTTTTAAACTTGAAATCGTCCAGACTTGATACCCCCCCTTTAATGGTTAATGTTAGCACATTGGTAGTATCGTTAAAAGCCCATCCAGACTCGTCGGTATCAATATCCAGAAAATTTATGCCAGCACAAGCTTCCAGGTCAGGGTCCATTTCATACTCATAGCTAATCTTCCCATCGGCCTCAAAATTTAACACCAGCGTATTGATTCTGAATTTTGATGCGTCAAAAGAAGTTAAACGTATAACATTTTTAGTTATTTTATTTCCTACCAGAATCCAGCGTCTGGCTGGCATTAATACGGCCTTACTTATGGCTTTATGGTCTTTTACATTTAAGGCTTTTTCATGCACCGTTTCTTTTGTAGATTCAGGCAAATGGCCTTCAACAAAGCTTGTTGCCATGGCGGCAGGTGCAACATTACTTTCTTTAACCAATAATTTCGATACCTCCGGTTGCGTTGGCACACTAACCACTGTAAGTTCATTAACTATATCTGTGGTGTTTTTCAGCACATATCCTCCGACTATTTTTTCAATTTTGTACCTCCGTTTAAAGTTAAATTCATCCATGCTGGTGTAACCCCCTTTCAGTGTCAGGGACATTATATTTTCGGAAGCCTCATATTGCCATCCCGAAACCTCGGTGTCAAGGTCAAGAAACTCCGTTCTTCTGCTATGTTTTGATGTGTGGTTGGTCTCATAATCATAATCGATTTTACCATCATGAAGAAAATGAATAACAAACGAATCAGCCTTTAGTTTTGAAGGGCTGTAAGAAGCCAGATAAATATCTTTATTTTCGATTCTGCTATTCAGCAGTATCCATTTCTTAGACAGCAGGCTTAGGTCTTGCGCAAACGATTGTGTAACAAAAAGTGCCGGCAAGCAAATTTTATAGAGTAGGTTCATTGAAAAAAACATTTATTAGTCAGATATGACCGGTAGCGCGCCTGGCAGGAAAATAAGAAACCAGCAAGGTAATAATGATAACGGCCACAGCAGTAATCAGAAAATCAAACGGATTGATTTTAACCGGGTAGGCATCAATCAGCGCGGTATCCATTCCCATGCCCAACCACCCGAAGCGTTCTTGTGTCAGACAGAAAACCAGCCCCAAAACAAGGCCGGTAACAGTGCCGATAACTGAAATTATGGCGCCCTCGCTAAAGAATATCATCTTTATTAACGAATCATCGGCGCCCATCGCATATAATGTCCTGACTTCTTCTTTTTTGTCAATCACCAACATTGTTAAAGAGAAGAAAATATTGAACGATGCCACGCCGATTATAAAAATAAGGGCAATAAAAATAAACAATTTTTCTATTTTAATTGCTCTGAACAAATTGGCATTCTGCTCTTCTCTGTTCTTTACCACATACTTGCTTCCAAAAATATTGTCTATCTCCTTTTGTACTTTTTCTGTATTGGCTTCTGGTTTCAGCTGAACTTCCAAAGCTGTGCGCTGGCTGGTATATTCTGTCAGTTCTTTGGCTACAGAAAGAGGCACATACACGTAGTCGTCGTGCAGTTGCTCCAATGCATAAACGCCAGAAATATTCAGAACTCTTTTATTAATGTTGTTTTCCGGAATGAGCGATAGCTTTTTCTGATTTTTTGGATACCAGATTTCCAGTGGTTCAAGCACGTTATCAAGCGAGACATTCAAAGCGCCGTAGACATTCCCACCTATAAAGGCGTAATCAATGCTATCCTGATTAATCAAAAACTGCCCTTCTACCAAAGACCCTTTCAGGCGACTGTTTTTTTGAAATGTATCATCTACGCCTTTGAGCGTAACCACCATTTTGCCGTTCTGATACATTACAAGGGCGTTGTCTTCAATTACTTCCGTAACGTAATCAACACCCGGCAGGTTTTTTAGCTGAGCCAATTTACCGGCGTCAGGCGTAAAAACTTTACCTAAGGAAGCAGTTATTTTAATATCCGGGTCGAACGACTTAAAAATGCTTCTGTTTAGTTCTTCAAGGCCGTTAAAAACCGACAAAACTGCCACAGTTGCCATGGTGCCTACCCCAATGCCCAACATAGACATGAAAGAAATGAAATTAATAAAACTTCTTTTCTTTCTTGATAAAAAATAACGTCTGGCTATTAAAAAAGCTAGATTCAAATTGTTTCGTAAGTTATCTTAGGTATCTGGTTTACTCTTCTTCTTCGTCTTCTTCAGTGGCAGGTGGTATAACTATACCGGCAAAAAGATTCTCAATCTTTTGGGCGTATTCGGCAGTATCATCCAGATAAAACTGCAATTCGGGTACAATACGTAATTGATGACGTACGCGCGCAGCGAGGTGATTACGGATAATTTTGGTGTTTTCTCTGATGCTCTCCAGCAGTCCTTCTTTATCTTTGGTTAATAAAAAACTCAAGTAAACACGGGCAATACCTAAATCGGGAGTAGTTTTTACGTCTGTAATTGTAACAAAAGCCTTATCAAACACCTGTTTCATTTCTCTCTGAAAAATCTCTCCCAAATCTTTCTGAATTTGTTTCGCTACTTGTCTTTGTCTTTTCGATTCCATTTTATTCAAATTCAATAATAATATACAAATATCAGCACTATTTTCGGTTATGTAAAGTAAAGTTACGCGCATCAAGCACTTTTTTCATAACTTTGCCAAAAATATATAAACAATACAGCCTTGCTAACGTTTTTCAGATTCAATACGCTTTTCCATTTTCTGTCATTGCTATTGTTGGTGATTTTACTGAAGCTTCCTTTTCTGGGGGAAAAGTTACCTGTATTACTACCCGAACTGGAATGGATGCTGGTTGGAGAGAAGATTCATGAAGGAAACTTTCTCTATAAAGAGTTATGGACAAACGTTGGTCCGCTGTCGGCATTCATTTACTGGCTCATTGATTTATCTTTCGGGCGTAGCCAGTTTGCGTATGAGTTTATTGCCATGCTGCTGGTGTATTTTCAGGCGTTGTATTTTGTTTTTATATGTAACACGCGCCACGCGTTTCTTGAACGAAACTATGCCCCCGGTTTGCTGTATATATTGCTCATGAATCTGTCGTTCGATATGAGCAAGTTATCGCCGGTTCTTTTGGCCACTACTTTTCTGCTTTTTGCTTTTAACAAAACCATTAAGCAATTAGAACGCCGCGAAGGTGTGTCAGACGAAGTTTTTGAAATCGGCTTATACATTGGTATTGCCGTATTGTTTTATCAGCCTGCCATGGTTTTTATTATCTGGTGTGCCGCTTCGCTTATTTTCTTTACCAACGCCAATTTAAGACAGTATTTCCTTACCCTGCTTGGCTTTATTATTCCTGTAGTACTAGCCGCCCTGTTTTTTTATTTTAACGATAGCCTCGACGAATTTCAGTATAACTGGTTCAACGGAATGCTGAAAATAAAACAATATAGCCTCGAAGACTTCAAGAGCTCGCTGTTGGCTATAACATTACCTGCAGCCTTTGCATTTCTGGGCTTCCTTCGGCAGTCTCAGGCAACCAGATACAGCAATTATCAGCAGCGTATCCAGCAGATTATGCTCCTCTGGGTTGTGGTGGCCTTACTGGCTTTGTTTCTTTCGCCAACGGTGTCGCCCATGCAGTTTATTATTTTTATTCCGTGCTTTGCCTTTTTTTGTACGGCTTTCTTTTTGCATTTTAAGGGTACATTTTTACCAGAGTTTATTTTCACATCATTAGTATTGGTTATTTTGTTTGTTCAGTATCAGGGCGCTACGCCAATTTTTGGTAAAGGCTTTGAGCAATTGTCTGATATGAGAATAAAGCCTCGTGACCTGCCCGCAAATATGCGTGGCCAAAAGATGCTGATAATAGGCGAAAGAATTGATGAGTATAAATGGGGAACGCCCGCTACTTGTTACCTGAACTGGGAATTGTCTAAGATTGACTTACAAAACCCCGACAATTACGAGAGTATCATTAATATTTTCGATAATTTCAAAAAAGACCCTCCGAAAATAATTATCGACAAGCAAAACGTTGTTCCTAAGATTTTTGAACGCCTGCCGGCACTGGCAGTTGATTACAAAAGCACAGATATGAAAGGTGTTTATCAAAGGAAGTTCTGAAACTTCCTTTGATAAACCGTAGTATCAGCATGATATTTTATCGGCTCTTCTGGCGTGTCTGCCTCCTTCAAAAGCTGTATTCAGAAAAGTAGTTACACAAGCTTTGGCCAAATCAATGTCAATAAAGCGGGCAGGGAGACAAATAATATTGGCATTATTATGCTGGCGAATCAGTTCTGCTACCTCAACATTCCAGGCTAATCCGGCTCTGATTCCCTTATGATGGTTGGCTGTCATACATACGCCATTGCCACTACCGCATATCAGAATACCAAATTCATATTCACCACTTTCAACCGCACTTGCCAATGGATGTGCCGTATCAGGGTAATCCATTGAATCGCCCGAATCTGGGCCAAAATCAGTTACTTCATTGTTTTGTTCCTGCAACCATTGTAAGATAATATTCTTGTACTCGTACCCGGCATGGTCGGCGCCTATTGCAACTTTCATTGATATAAATTTGTTGGTTCAAACTTTTTTTTGCAAATATACGTTTTCATAATCCATTTCCTGTGATATTGGAAGGGAAGAATTATATTTTGCACGACAAACTTTCTATTATTATAACTATGAGCGAAAACGAAATAGAATCAAACGAGGAGTTGTTAATCCGTGAGGCATTTGTTGAAAAAGGATGGAACGAAATTCATAGCCAGGATTCATGGCAAATACTTAAAACTGTTGCTGAGTTTGTAGATGGTTTTGACAGACTGGCCAAAATTGGCCCTTGTGTTACAATCTATGGCTCTGCCAGAACCAAACCAGACCACAAATACTATAAACTATCGGTAGAAATAGCCGAGCAACTGGTACAAAAAGGCTATGGTGTTATAACCGGCGGTGGCCCGGGTATTATGGAGGCCGGGAATCTGGGCGCCAGTAAAAACGGAGGTAAGTCGGTAGGACTAAACATTAAACTACCTTTTGAACAGGTACCCAACCCTTATGTTGACCCTGACAAAAGCATTAATTTCGACTACTTCTTTGCCCGTAAGGTATGCTTTATGAAGTACTCTCAGGGTTTTATTATAATGCCCGGTGGTTTCGGAACGCTTGATGAATTATTTGAAGCCCTTACGCTGATTCAGACCAAGAAAATTGCGCGCTTCCCGATTGTTATGGTCGGTACTGAATACTGGAGCGGTTTACTGAACTGGCTGAAAGAAACCATGTGCAATAGCGAACGGAATATTAACCCGGAAGATTTGAATCTGATAAAGCTGGTAGATACCGCAGAAGATGCAGTAAAGGTAATTACTGATTTTTATGCCAAATACCTTTTAAAGCCAAACTTCTGATTTCAGATAGCTGCCTGAAAATAAACCTCACCTTTGTTCTCTCATTCTGATACAAGAGAAATAAAAGGTGAGGTTTTCTTTATTAATTTGGCTTACGCCTCTTCGCCTATTTCTTCAAATACGGCTGTAAGGTGTGTGGCAATCATTTCTGCCGAACGGCCTTCAATGTGGTGTCTTTCTACAAAATGTACCAGCTCACCATCTTTATAAATGGCAATAGCCGGAGACGATGGAGGGAACGGAATATATGAGCGTAATTGCTGAGTGGCGTCGGTATCAACACCTGCAAAAACAGTTACCAGGTTATCTGGCTTTACTTCAGAACGGTCTAATGCCAGTTTAACACCCGGACGACAAGTACCTGCCGCACAACCACAAACGGAGTTAATTACTACAACAGATGTTCCTTTTTGGTTTTCAATGAAATTATCAACGTCTGACGGAGTCAGTAATTCTTGGAAGCCGACATTTACTAATTCGGCTTTCATAGGTGCTACTAAATGTGGAGGATACATGACATTTATGAATAAGTCCCCGACCCGCAGGGGTTTAAAAAATACTTATTAACCGGCTTACCAGACAGAAGGGGTCAGTTTCTTTTTAATAAACCGGACTATCATATTACATAAAACCTAATTCCAGTTTGGCTACTTCAGACATCATCTCGGTGGTGTACGGAGGGTCAAAAGTTAGTTCAACACTTACATCGCTTACGCCTTCAATGGCCTTAACTTTCTGTTCAATTTCAACAGGTATTGACTCCGCTGAAGGGCATGAAGGAGAGGTAAGTGTCATTAATAAGTAAACATTATTAACCGGAAAAACCTTGATGTCGTATATTAAACCCAACTCATACACATCTACTGGTATTTCCGGGTCATATACTGTTTTCAGGGCTTCTACTACTTTATCTTTAAGTTCCTGGTCGGTCATTGGGATATTATTTATTTTCTTCTAAAGACTGAAACGCAACTGCATAAGTTTTCATTTGTTTCACCATTGAGGCAAGCCCATTTGAGCGGGTTTGTGCCAGGTGGCTGCTTAAACCTACTTTATTAATAAAATAAAGGTCGGCCCCAAGAATTTCTTCCGGCGTATGGCCAGAAAGCACTTTCAGGAGCATACTCACTAGGCCTTTCACAATAATGGCCTCGCTGTCTGCTTCAAATATCAGTTTATGGCCATTCATATAAGCATGCAGCCAAACAACAGACTGGCAGCCTTTTATTATATTTTCTTCTGTTTTATACGCGTCGGCCAGTTTCGGCAATTTCTTTCCTAAATCAATGATATACTCATATTTCCCTTCCCAGTCATCAAAAAGTTCAAATTCCTCAATGAGTTCATCCTGTATTTCGTTAATGGTCATGCTTATGTTTATGGTTAATTAAAGTACCATTTTCTTTACTTTTTCTATACCCTTTACCAGTTTGTCAATTTCATCTTTGGTATTATAAACAGCAAATGAGGCTCTTGAAGTTCCGGGTATTCCTAATCGTTTCATCAACGGTTGGGTACAATGGTGCCCCGTGCGAACGGCTATACCCTGCTGGTCGAGAATCACCCCGATATCTTGCGGGTGTACGCCATCAATCACAAATGAGATTACAGATACTTTCTCTTTTGCCTGACCTATAATTTTGAGTCCTTCAATCTGCGACAGTTGCTCGGTTGCATACGCCAGCAGTTCGTTTTCGTAGGCTGCAATATTCTCTTTCCCTAGCGCATTTACGTAGTCAAGTGCATACTTAACTGCAATAACGTCTGCAATGTTTGGGGTACCTGCCTCAAATTTATATGGCAATTCGTTATAAGTGGTTTTCTCAAAAGTAACTTCCTTAATCATTTCTCCACCGCCACGGTAAGGTGGCATGGCATCAAGAATATCTTTTTTGCCGTATAAAGCACCCATGCCCGTCGGTCCATAGATTTTATGTGCAGAAAACACATAGAAATCTGCATCTAAATCCTGCACATCAATAGTTATATGAGAAGTAGCCTGTGCGCCATCAATCAACACCTTTGCTCCTACCTGATGCGCCTTTTCAATAATCTGTTTTACCGGATTGATAGTTCCTAAAGCGTTAGAAACATGTACTACCGATACAAACCTGGTTTTTTCTGACAACAACTTGTCGTACTCTTCCATTATCAACTCTCCGTTGTCATTTATGGGTATCACTTTCAGGATACAACCATTTTGCTCACAAAGCATTTGCCAGGGCACAATGTTTGAATGATGCTCCATTGTGCTGATAATGATTTCATCACCGGCTTTTAAAAATGCGCGCCCGTATGTTTGTGCCACCAGATTAATACCATCTGTGGTGCCGTATGTAAAAATTATTTCTTCGGTAAGTCTGGCATTAAGAAATTTCTGAATGGCCTTGCGTGACTCCTCAAATGCTGCAGTTGCCTTCTCGGCCAGATTATGTATTCCCCTATGAATATTAGCGTTATAATGCCCATAGTAATTGGCCAGTGCATTCAGTACCGGCAAAGGTTTCTGGGTAGTGGCTGCGTTATCAAAATATACCAGATCTTTTCCATTCACTTGCTCATCCAGAATCGGGAAATCTGCTCTAATTTTCTGTATATCTAACATGGTTGCTCTATAATTTCTGTTTTTACCTAACACCTAAAAAGGCCTTTTAGTTTGGTGCAACTTAAATATGAAAAGTGTTTTGCTTTAAAATTTTAGTATGAAATGCTGCTTAGGCTGTTTGCTTCTGAAAAACACGATACCCACATAAAAAATATCGATAGTAATTGTTGAACGCGGATGGTTTTTGATATGTTCCCAGGCTTTTTTCATGCCTTCAGACCAGTAGATATCGTCAAAAACAAAGCACGTGTCTTCGTGTGCTTTCGCTAAACACTTTTCAAAGTAATCAACGGTGGGCTCGTATCTGTGGTTGGCATCAAAAAAAGCAAAATCAATTCGGTTTGTTTGCTGCAATTGGTTTTGAAGGGTCTCGTTCAGGTCTCCGGTTATAATCTCAACATTTGTAATACCCAATTTCTGAAAGTTTTGGCTGGCTACTGCCGCTGTTTGCGGACAACCTTCAAACGTATAAACTTTGGCAGCAGAACTGGCAGTGGCCATGTAAGCCGTTGTAATACCCAATGAAGTGCCTAAATCAAATATCTGATTGTAATTGAAATAGCGAATTATCCGGAAAAACAACTGCGCCAGTTTGGGAGACTTCTGCGAGTTTCGGGCAATGTCCTTTATCCTTCTGAGGTTCGATTTGTTAATTTTTGAACCCGCCCCAAAATCGGTTATTTCAATTGTTCTCTCATCTTTCAACAACGATTTTCTCAATGCCTCCACTGCCTTAAATGCGTCAGCAGTTTCTGAATTTTTAAGCACCTTTGTATAAAAATCAAATAAAAAAGGTGAATGGAGGTCGTGTTCATTTCCGGCACTAAAAATATATTTCAGATAATCAAAAATCATAAGCGCAAAAATAACAAAAGCACAGCTAAAAGCCGTGCCTTTGTTGTTTATTTACCAAGAAACTCAAATTTTACTTTTCAATTTCGGCTTCGTTGTTCATTACTTTAAAAGTAAGCGATTCGCCTTCTCCGCTGTAATCAACCAGAATGGTATCTCCTTCTTTGGTTTCTCCTTTCAGAATCTCTTCAGCCAGTGGGTCTTCCACATATTTCTGAATCGCTCTATTTAATGGTCTGGCGCCATATTGCTGATCATATCCTTTGTCACCCAGGAAATCCTTGGCCTTTTCGGTCAGTTCTATTTTATAACCAATACTACTGATACGAGAAGTAAGGCGTTTCAATGCGATGTCAATAATTTTATGGATATCTTCACGACCCAGAGAATTGAACACAATTACATCGTCAAGACGATTCAGGAACTCAGGCGAGAAGGTTTTTCTCAAAGCATTCTGAATTGTGCTTTTCACCATTTCGTCCTGATTTTCGTTACGAGCCTTGGTAGCAAAACCAATGCCTGTTCCGAAATCTTTCAGGTCACGCACCCCGATGTTCGAGGTCATGATAATAATTGTATTTCTGAAATCAACTTTTCTACCCAGGCTGTCAGTCAACACACCATCGTCCAGAACCTGAAGAAGGATATTGTAAACATCCGGGTGAGCTTTTTCAATCTCATCCAACAAAACTACCGAATAAGGTTTTCTGCGGATTTTCTCTGTCAACTGGCCACCTTCTTCATAACCAACGTATCCGGGAGGCGCTCCGACAAGGCGAGAGATACTGAATTTCTCCATGTACTCACTCATGTCTATTCTTACAAGGGCATCTTCTTTATCAAAAAGATATTCTGCCAGTGTTTTGGCCAACTCTGTTTTACCAACACCAGTAGGCCCTAAGAATATGAACGAACCAATCGGCTTTTTAGGGTCTTTTAAACCCACTCGTGTGCGCTGGATAGATTTAACGAGTTTTTCAACCGCTGGGTCCTGGCCAATAATTCTTCCTCTCAAGGCGTCTCCCATTTTCAGGATTTTCTCTCCTTCATTCATGTTCACACGTTTCACTGGTATACCAGTCATCATGGCCACTACATCGGCAACGTTATCTTCTGTTACGTTATAACGTTTGGTTTTGGCTTCTTCTTCCCAGGCTATTTTGGCTTTTTCCAATTGCTCCAACAGTTTTTTCTCGCGGTCGCGCAGTTGTGCTGCCTCTTCATAACGTTGGCTTTTCACCACCTGATTTTTCTCTTTCTTAATCAGTTCTACCTGCTCTTCCAGCATTACGATATCCGGTGGTACCGAAATATTATTGATGTGTACGCGAGCCCCTACTTCGTCTAATACGTCAATGGCTTTATCTGGCAAGTAGCGGTCGGTAATGTATCTTTCAGATAATTTAACCGCAGATTCCAACGCTTCAGGCGTATAGTTAACGTGGTGGTGATCTTCGTACTTATCTTTAATGTTGTTCAGAATCTCAATGGTTTCTTCAATAGAAGTGGCTTCAACCATTACCATCTGGAAACGACGAGCCAAAGCTCCGTCTTTTTCAATGTACTGACGGTACTCGTCAAGCGTGGTGGCACCAATACATTGGATATCCCCGCGGGCTAAAGCTGGTTTAAACATATTAGAGGCATCCAATGAGCCACTGGCTCCACCGGCACCTACGATGGTATGTATCTCATCTATGAAAAGAATCACATCCGGCGATTTCTCCAACTCGTTCATCACGGCTTTCATTCTTTCTTCAAACTGGCCACGGTATTTGGTACCTGCCACCAGCGAAGCCAGATCCAGCGTTACTACCCTTTTACCAAAAAGGATTCTCGACACTTTTTTCTGTACAATTCTTAAAGCAAGGCCTTCGGCAATGGCTGTTTTACCAACACCAGGCTCACCAATCAGAATCGGGTTATTTTTCTTACGTCTTGAAAGAATCTGTGCTACACGCTCAATTTCTTTCTCACGTCCAACAATCGGGTCTAGTTTGCCCACTTCGGCAAGCTTGGTCAAATCACGACCGAAATTATCCAGTACTGGCGTTTTCGATTTTTCCGGGTTCTTGGGGTCATTTCTTTGCTGAGAGTAACCTCCGGCACCGCCACCTAAAAATCTTTCATCATCGTCATCTGTTTCAGGGCGTTCCATCACAGGTTTCTGGCCGGTTAGCTGGTAGTCTAACATTTCTTTGGCCTGCTCGTAGTTGAGGTGGAATTTCTGTAAAATCTGTCCACCGAGGTTATCCCCATCGCGCAGAATCGCTAATAACAGATGCTCGGTTCCTATGAGTTGAGATTTGAAGATTTTGGCCTCCAAATGAGTAATCTTTAAAACTTTTTCAGATTGGCGCGTTAACGGAATGTTTGCCAAATTTTTAATGTTATTGGTCGCAGTTCCCTTGGTGGCTTGTTCAATTGTAATACGCAACTCCTCAAGCGATACACCAGCCCCTTTCAGTAGATTTAAAGCAATACCTTCTCCATCGCGGATCATCCCCAGAATCAAATGTTCTGTTCCGATGTAATCATGACCAAGCCTAAGTGCTTCTTCACGGGCAAGGGTAATGATGTCTTTGACTTTTTGTGAAAATTTAGGCTCCATTTAATTTTACGATAGATTAGATGAAAAAATCAGCTGATTCGATTTTTCCATAATTCAAAATTTTGTAATGGTCAATATTGCTTTAAGACTCAAATATTTGGTTTAAGCAAAACATTTGCATTTGCAATATAACGATTTATTAACAAACTCTGTTCAATTTCGGGCAGATTTCTTTAAAATTCCTAAAGATTGATTGCCTCTGCAAAACAACAAGTCAATTACGCTAAGGTTAGGTACAAATTCACTGCCAAAGTTTTGCTGATATGCCACCGGATGAAACGGAATTGCGTTTTCAGAGGCTTTTTTAGGTGTTATTAGCCCGCGAAGGTCATAAATAGAAGAATCCGGTTGTTTTTCATAATTTTCAGTCAGACTTATTGTCTTGTTAATTTGTAATAATTTCAGACAAATTGTCAGCAACTCAAAATTAAGGTCCCATAAAAAAGTTGGCTTCTTTTGTATTGTGTTCTGAAAGTAATCGCCAAAGAACTCAAAAAACGGCGATTTACCATAAGCCGCCCTGATGGTACGCCAGTGGTTATCAAACCACCTTTGCTGGTAATCTATCCGGATATCTTTTACCAGAATTTTTTTGTTGCCGTCAACCACTGGTACAATCAGCATTTCAACCTGGTTGGCACCCAATAAATAGCATCTGTTACGGTAACTTTGCTTGATGTAGTGTTCATGGCTTTCCAGCATCAGCGCATCGGCCTCCAGCACCGCAGAAAAAAATTGAGTACAGGGTAGATAGTGTAAATCAATTAAAACTGTTTTTTTTGCATTTTCTTCCATTTAACAAAACAACATAATTTCATAAAAACTTACAATTCATTTCGAATTCTTCGTTCTAATGGGATATAATTAAATAAGCGACATCAGATATATTCGCCGATTTCTATGAGAATTTCAGTTTTACTTACTGCTGTTTTTACATTTCAATGCATTTGTACGGCTTTTGCTAACAATAAATCAGTTTCCGAACCTGATACTGATTACCGGATTAATCATATCTCTCACGAGGCCAGCTTTTTCCAGTCGGTTCCGGTCATTGACGAATACGTTTTCCTTTTTACCGACGCCAGAGATAAACAAATCATAACCAACACACTGGTAAAAATAAAAGATAAAAATAATCAGGATATAGAGGTAGTGCTCAACGTCAAAACTGGCGAATGGAAAGCTAAACTTGATAAAACCAAGAGCTATTTTGTGACTATTGAAGCTCCGGGCTATCAACGCTCAGAGATTGAAATAGACGCAGTTGACCCCAAAAAAATTGTGCGGCCAATCGACAGATTTATTAGTCTGAGTCTTAAAAAAAATGACTCGGCTCCTTTAGCATTGAGCGCCATTGATGCCATCACGTTAGAGACAATTCCGGCCTCATTCAGGGTTATTCGCCCTGAAGAAACCACACTTACAGGTAAATCAGACAAAGACAATCCATACAAAATTGAAATTGGCCCTAAAAAAAAGTTTACCATTGAAATAACTGCAGAAGGTTATAAACCCTTTACAGAACAACTTTCTTTTGAAAGCATCAGAACTGAGTATCCCGGGGCCAACATTACCATGAAACGTTTTCCGCTGAAAAGAGAAAACTATAACTTTTTATTCAGGATAGTAGATAAAGACACGAAGGAATTTATTATCAATACCCGGATGCGGATAATCAATCTGAAAACCAGGCAGTCTATTGCGGCACGCATTGAAAAAGATGGTTTTTCGGCCAATTTATCACCGGATGCCGAGTATTCAGTTGAAGTGGAGTCGGAAGGATATACCCAGACCAACCAAAACGTAGATTTAAAAGAACTGATTTCGCGCAGGCAATTTGCTCAGGATATTATACTTGAAAAGAAGCCATCAAACCGATACAGATTAATAGTAGTAGACGAAGAAACTAAACTAAACATACCCGGGGCCAGCTTAACCATCTTCAATGCAACCAATGAAGTAGTTCCTTTGCAGACCACCAATGTGCAGTCGGAATGGCAAGCCGTACTCAAGTTAGCTGAAAACTACACCGCCGAGGTTAAAAGTAAGGGATATATTACCTACAACGCACCGCTGGTGAAAGATAACCAAACCTTGTACCTGAAATTAGCCCGGGTACCTGTGAAAGAAACCTATTTTATTGCAACAGACTTTTACACAAAAAGTATATTACCGGCCGGTTTTAAGTTATCAACCGATTTAACACCAGTTAAAGGGATATTAGATGCAGAGAGAAACAGATACAAGGCTTCATTGAGTGCCGATAAAATCTACGAAATTGAAATATCTGCCCCCGGATACCAGGCATCTAAAACAACTGTAAACCCAAGCCAGCTGGTTGACAATGTGCTGATGATTGCCCTGAAAAAGAACGGGTATATTTTTACCTTCAACACCCTCGATTCTAAAACCCGTGCGCCTATCCCTCATGCAAGGGTATCTTTTGTGGCATCTGATAATGATAAACTTGCCTTAATGGAAAACAGCAGAACCACAACGCCCATACCTCCGGCAGATTTCGGAAAGAAATACACATTACGTGTACATGCTGATGATTATAAGCTGTACACAGCTGACATTAATTTGTTGAATCTGGCCTCTGGAAATTTTTCTTTTGATGTGCTGCTTGAAAAAGCAGAGATAAAAAAGGCACCCCAGCCGGTTGAAAACAAACCCAAGAACGATGCGCCGGTGATAGTAAAAAATGAAGAGAAAACAGTTCAACAAAATATTGACAAGGTGCCTGAGCCAGTTACCCCACCAAAACAAACAATTATTGCTCCGGCAACAGCCTTTACCGACAATTACTTTAAAAGTATTGAAATAGGTAAACCTGTAAAACTGGAAAATGTATTTTTTGACCAGAGCCAGCCAATTATCAAGCAGCAATCATATACCGAATTAGATAAACTGGTTCAAATGCTGAAAGAGAATCCGAAAGTGAATATAGAGATTATTGGCCATACCGATAACGTGGGAGACCCACGGCTGAATCTATACTTGTCTGAATTGCGGGCAAAGGCTGTTTCAAATTACCTGTTCAACAAGGGAGTCTCCGCATCTCGCATGACATCGTCGGGTAAAGGGCAGCAACAGCCAGTGGCATCAAATGACACCGAAGAAACACGCCAGAAGAACCGAAGGGTTGAATTCAAGGTGATATCTAATTGATTTTCAATCTTTTACAGTAGCCCGCCTGATACGGTCATTTATGGCTCTGCCAAGGTCTTTTTCCGGCAGTAGGCTGGTGTATATAACTTCAACATTTCTGTTGTCTAACTCACGCAGGTAAGCAAACAGATTTTTAGCCGCTTCTTTGAAATTGCCGGAAGGCGACAAAAGCAGTTGATTCTCAACAGGTATATCGGCTCTTAATTCGTTAAAGCCCAGATAAGCAACTTTTTCGTTACTCGAAGTGATTTCTGAATCATGACTGGTTAGAAGCAGGGGTTTTCTTGGTGCATAATGGCTTTTAAGCATACCGGGCGCCTTCGGATTGGAAGACGAATGCTCAATTATTTGCACTTTACCTACCACGTTTTCAATTTCTTCAATCGATAAACCACCTTTTCTGTAAACAATTGTTTCATTTCCTGCCAAACCAACAATAGTTGATTCAATGCCTACCTGACACTCTCCCCCATCAAGAATCAGATTTATCTGCTCGCCCAACTGATGATTCACATGCAGCGCACTTGTTGGAGAAATATAACCAAACGGATTGGCGCTAGGCGCTGCCAATGGGAAATCCAATTGACATAATAACTGCAGCGTTAACGGATGATTGGGTATTCTGAAGGCTACGGTGTTCAGGCCTGATGTAACCAGGTCAGGAATTATTTCTTTTCTTGGTAATAAGAGGGTCAGCGGCCCGGGCATAAATTTTTCAGCTAAGGCATAAACCCTTTCATCAGTTACATTTACGTATTTTTCAAACTGCTCAATGCTGTGGGTATGCACAATAAGCGGGTCAAAGGTTGGTCGGTTTTTTACTTCAAATATCCGGGCTACTGCATCGGTGTTCAAGGCGTTGCCGGCCAATCCATACACCGTCTCGGTCGGAATTCCGACCACCTCACCGGCATTCAAAAGCTTCACTGCCAGTTCAATATCTTTGCTTATTAAGGCCATTATGCTAAATCTTTTTCAAAATAGGCTACGTCGCCTTCAGGATTGTAGTTATACGGTTGGGTTTCCGTAAACTGTAAAGCATGATACAATTTATTGGCGGCCGCCAGCCTTTTCAGTGTGTCGAGCTTCATTTTACGGTAGCCCTTTTTTGCTGCCTCATCAATAACCGTCTGGGCAAGTTTTTTTCCCAGCCCGATACCCTGATAAACCGGCCTCACATATAACCTTTTCATTTCACAAACGCCATCTTCCAGTTTCCATAATGCTACACAACCTGCGGGGTTGCCATCTACAATAGCCAGAAAAATAGAGCCCTCCGGCTCGGCATATTTGGCAGGTAGCAAGGCCAGTTCTTCCTCAAAATTCTGAAAGCAAAGACTTACACCCAGAAACTTTTCATATTCCCGGAACAGACCCTTAATTGCTTCAAGGTCTTCGGGTGTAGTAATTTTTTCAACGCTTATTTTCATGATTTGTCAGGTAATTAATCCGTTTGGGTAGCCCACTTCTACCAATGTGAGCCCTTCGGCCGGTACAGCTCTTCCGGCTTTCTGCCTGTTTTTTGATAAAATAACCTGCTCAAACGCATCCAGGCTCATTTTTCCGGTACCAACTTCAAGCATAGTACCCACAATGGCCCTCACCATACCTCTCAAGAAACGGTCGGCCTTGATATGAAACAGCAAAAACTGGTCTTGCTGTTCCCAGCGGGCAAATTCAATTTTACAATTAAATGTGGCCACGTCTGTATGCACTTTACTGAAACACTGAAAATCAATATGATTTTTCATTATCTCTCCTGCCGCGTTCATTGGGCGAATATCAAGCGGCGCCCGGTAAAAATAAGAAAAATCCTGCCAGAATGGTGTTTTTTGAAGTGCTATTCTATAAAGATAACGCCGGTAGGTGGCATCAAACCTGGAGTGGAAATTGTCATTTACCACAGCTATTTTATTTACCGCTATGGCTTTGGGCAAGATGCCGTTCACGGCATAAACCAGCTTGTCTATCTGGCTCAGGGGCGTTTCTGAATCAAAATGGGCAAACTGCTGATACGCATGCACGCCTGCATCAGTACGGCTGCTGCCAACTATCTGGGTTGGAACTCTCAGAACGGTAGATAAAGCCTGCTCAATATGCCCCTGCACAGTGGCGGCGTTTTCCTGCACCTGCCAGCCATGAAATGATGTACCTTTGTAAGAACATTCAATTAAGTAACGCATGGGGCAAAGATAATACAACAGAAAGCAATAAAGACAACAAACGAACAAATTTCGCTATTCAGGTTAGAAAATTGAATAGAAAAAATGCGCTGTATGGCCCAATCAGATGTTATCCACATCGTGGAACGTTTTATCCACGTCGTGGAACATTTAATTGTTTCTTAACATTAAAAGTCGGATATTTGAATCCGTAATTTTCTCGAACCACTAAAAATGGGAAAAATAATAGCAATAGCCAACCAGAAGGGCGGCGTAGGTAAAACAACCACATCAATCAATCTGGCGGCCAGTCTGGCTGCCCTTGAGTTCCGTACGCTTATCATAGATGCAGACCCTCAGGCAAATACTACATCCGGGCTTGGCCTGAACCCCAAGGAAGTAGAAAACAGCATTTATGAATGTATGGTTAATGATATTCGTCCCAGAGACATTATCATTCAGACCGACTTCCCGAATCTTGATTTGCTGCCGTCACACATTGATCTGGTGGGCGCTGAAATTGAGATGATTAACCTTCCGAAGCGAGAAGAAAAGATGAAAGAGTCTTTGAATGATGTGAAAGATATGTATGACTTCATTATCATCGATTGCTCTCCTTCTTTAGGTTTAATAGTTATTAACAGCCTTACAGCTGCCGACTCGGTGATTATTCCGGTGCAATGCGAGTACTTTGCCCTGGAAGGGCTGGGTAAATTGCTGAACACCATCAAGATTATCCAGCAGCGTCTCAATCCGGCCCTTACAATTGAAGGTATCTTACTAACCATGTATGACCTGCGCGTGAGGCTGTCAAACCAGGTGGTGCATGAAGTAACCACGCACTTCAAGAACATGGTTTTTCAGACCCTCATACCTCGAAACATAAGGTTATCTGAATCGCCGAGTTATGGTGTACCTGCTCTGGCTCAGGATGCCGACAGTAAAGGGGCTATCAGCTATCTGAATCTGGCACGTGAGATATTAATCAAGAACGGAAAGCTTGTAACCGAAAACTGATAAGTGTTGGAGATGAATTAAACCAAATGTATTTGGGAACCTGAAAGCAAGACCCATTTATCATGAAAACCTATGGAAGCTAAAACATTCAATACAAAAAAAGGTATGACCGGGCTTGGGCGTGGGCTGGGCGCATTATTATCAGACTCCGGAAGTACTGACAATGATAACGTTATACCACGCAAAGCTGAATCACCGGGTTCAATGAACGAGATACTGATTAGCTCTATTGTAACCAATCCGTATCAGCCACGAACCCACTTTGACCAGGAGGCGCTTCAGGAATTGTCAGAATCTATCAAGATTCTGGGTATTATTCAGCCTATTACTGTTAAAGAAGAAACCCCGGGCAGATACATTCTGATATCGGGCGAACGCCGTTTGCAGGCATCTAAACTGGCAGGCCTGACCAAAATACCTGCTTATGTGCGTACTGCCGACGACCAGCAAATGCTGGAAATGGCATTGATTGAAAACATTCAGCGTGAAAACCTGAACGCCATAGAAATTGCCCTGAGTTACCATCGCCTGCTTAGTGAGTTTCAATTGAAACAGGAAGAACTGGGCGACAGAGTAGGTAAAAACCGTACTACTGTTAACAACTATCTGCGTTTACTAAAATTACCTGATATAATTCAGGCAGCCGTGCGCGACAATGAAATTACGATGGGCCATGCCCGGGCATTGATAAATATAGATAATAGCGAAACCCAGATAAAACTCTTTACTAAAGTAATTGAGGAGAGCTGGTCGGTTCGTAAAATTGAAGAAGAAGTAAGAAGACTGGCTGCCATAGGCTCTGAAGAAGTAAAAGGCAAAAACCAGAATACCTTAAAACAAGAGATTTCGTCGTTACAGTTTCGTCTTCAGGGGTACTTTGGCACCAAAGTACAGGTAAAGGCCGACGATAATCATAAGGGTGAAATCAAAATTCCGTTTGCATCAAAAGATGAATTAGACAGAATTTTAGGCGCAATAAAAGTAAATCAGGATTAAAATCAGCCAAGAAATAGTTTAATATTTGTTAAATGATTGTAAAAAGAAAGAGGAGAACCTATTTTTGTCTCTCATTACGCAATTAAAATTTCGGAATATGGTTCGGATGCTGGTTATACTTTTACTGACAACAAATATTTCTTTTGCGCAAAAAACAGATACTGTAAAAAGTAATACGGCCAAAACCGATTCGTCGAAAAAAATATTGATTGACTCTTCCAGAATTGCGGGTTTAGGTAAAAGACTTATCAAAGCAGATTCAGCCGGAAGAGCCCGTTTTATAAGCAGAATTTTCAAGGCAGATTCAGCAAAAAAAGCAAATCCTGCACGAAAGGCGCTCATTCGCTCATTGATACTACCCGGTTGGGGGCAAGCCACCAACAAAGAATACTGGGTTATGCCAATTGTTTACGGCGCAGCAGCCGGAGGCATTTTCTCGTTTTATGTTAATAACCACCGGTATCATTACTATAAAGGAAAATTGACCGAACTAGTTGTTGGTGGAGCTACCGAAGTAATGCTTAACAACTATGTGGGTATAGGCATAAAGCAGTCTGATAAGCAGATAGGCCCATTTACCAAAGCCCAGGTTGAGCCCGTGGTAAATACTTATCGCCGTTATAGAGACCTGACGGTTATCGTTTTTGCAGTTGGCTGGGCGCTCCAGGCAGTGCAGGCTAATGTGTCTGCCCACCTCAAAAACTTTGATATGAGCGACGACATATCAATCAAATTTGAACCCAGCGTTCAGCCTACTTTTATGGGCAGTGCGGTGGGTGCCAGTTTAGTTTTTAAATTTAAATAGAATCTGACATAAAATATATGCGTATTGCCCTTTTAGGTTATGGAAAAATGGGTAAAGTAATTGAGCAGATTGCTTTACAAAGAGGACACGAAATTTCTGCAAAAATAGATATCGGTAACCGTACCGAGCTTCTGTCTGTTATCCCCGAAAATACCGATGTTGTTATTGAATTCAGTTCGCCTGAATCTGCCTATGGCAACCTAAAATATTGTATGGAGTTTGGCTTGCCGGCAGTTTGCGGAACAACCGGTTGGCTTCAGCACAAGCCCGAGATTGAAAAACTGTGCCAGGATAACAGCGGCGCCTTTTTTTATGCATCTAACTATAGCATTGGGGTCAACCTTTTCTTTGAAATCAACAAGGCACTTGCCCGCCTGATGAACCCTTACATGGGCGAATACAAAGTTTCTACCAACGAGATACATCATACAGAAAAAAAAGATTCTCCCAGTGGCACTGCCATTACTTTAGCACAGGGGCTGATCGAAAATCTTAATAATAAAACTACCTGGATAAATAATCAGATAGCACAGGAAAACGAGGTTCCAATCTGGTCGTCGAGAGAGGGTAAAGTTCCCGGAACCCACGAGATAAAGTATATATCTGATGTTGACCAGCTTGAAATAAAACATATTGCCCACAGCCGGAATGGCTTTGCTTTAGGCGCTGTAATAGCCGCCGAGTGGCTGCGAAACAAAACCGGAATTTTTGGAATGAACGATATGTTAGGCTTTTAATCATTTATTTTTTTAACCGATATCACTAAACCATTAAATCTCCTATCAGGAGCAAGTCCTTATGGCAGAAGTTCAATCAACGGCCGGAAATAAACCAGCAAAAAAGAAGTCGGCGCTAAGAGAATGGGTAGACTCAGTATTATTCGCCGTGGTAGCAGCAACGCTGATCCGGTGGTTATTTCTGGAAGCATATACCATTCCTACGGGGTCTATGGAAAAGAGCCTGTTAATCAACGACTTCCTTTTTGTAAGTAAATTGCATTACGGCACCCGTACGCCTAAAACTATACTTCAGGTGCCGCTTACGCACCAGAAAATCTGGTTTACAGATATACCTTCGTATTCTGATGCCATTCAGTTGCCTCAATACAGATTACCGGGCTTTACACATGTAAAAAACGGTGATGTGGTAGTTTTCAACTACCCTGGTTGCCCTGAAAGACCTGATGAATTTGGCGGATACGACAAATATCCGGTTGATTTACGAACCAATTATATTAAACGCTGTATCGGGATTCCAGGAGATGTAGTGGAGGTAAGGGCTGGTCAGGCGTATGTGAATAACAAAGTTTTCCCGAACCCTCCGGGTTTGCAGAACGAGTATGCCATTGAAGCCACTACCCAGGTAAACGAGAAAATTTTTCAGAAATTAGACATTACCGAATACGAAGAAGATTTGCATCAGACAGATAAAACGGTCTATTATGTAAAAGCCACCGACCAGGCAATAAAAGATATTAAGGCGCTTGACTTTGTAAAAAGCATTACCCCCATTATTGCAACCAAAGGAGACACAACCGAATACGGAATCAATACTTTTCCGTATAACTCAAGGTTGTTTCCTTTCAACAGAGACAATTTTGGGCCGGTAACCGTACCTAAAAAGGGAGTAACGATACAGCTTGACGAAAAAAATATGGCGCTTTACAAAGGAATCATTACCACCTTTGACGGTAACAAAGATGCCAGATATGTAAACGGGCAGATTATTCTGGATGGCAAGCCAATTACATCATACACATTTAAGCAGGACTATTATTTTATGATGGGCGATAACCGCCATGGGTCTGACGACTCACGTTTCTGGGGATTTGTGCCTGAAGACCACATTGTTGGTAAAGCAGTTTTCATCTGGATGTCGATTAATAAAGACGGAAACTTCCTGAATAAAATTCGTTGGAGCAGATTATTCAGCATCATCAGATAATTTCAGAAATTCACTTCAATTAATATAACAAAAGCAGCTCATTTGGCCATCAGATGAGCTTCTTTTGTTTACAAGCATATACAAAAGAAAACAGCACCCGTTTTACGTGATGCTGTTATAATAAATATTATCAGTACTCTTTGTTAGGCAATCTCCAACATTTTGTTTTCCCAAACCTCGTTCAGCTTTTTCAATTCAGCTTTGGCTTGTTCGTATTCGGTGTTTGCTTTTTGCAATGCAGCAGCATCATTAAAAACCTTTGGGTCGGCCAGTTTTTCTTCCAGAAGCGCTTTTTTCTTTTCCTGCTCGGTTATTTTTGCTTCTATTTCTTCAATCTCGCGTTCCAGCTTCTTAATCTCATTTTTGTTTTTCCCTGGCGCGTCAACAACCGGAGTTTGTTTCTCTTCTTTTTTTGCTGGAGCCGGAACCGGAACAGTTGACGGACGGTTAGCCTTGTTATCTTCAACCCAGGTTTCATACTCGTCGTAAGTGCCCGGGTATTCTTTTATCTGGTGGTCTTCGATGTACCATATTTTATTAGCAACCTGGCTCACAAAGTGTCTGTCGTGAGAGACCACCACATACGTACCTTCATATTGGTCCAGGGCCTGAATAAGGATATTCACCGACTGCATATCCAAGTGGTTGGTGGGCTCATCAAGTAGCAGGAAATTAGCCTCAGATATCAATACCTTGGCTAAAGCCACACGTGATTTCTCTCCACCTGATAACACCTTAATTTTCTTGAATACATCTTCTCCTTTAAAAAGAAAACAGCCCAGAATCAAACGCAATTCAGCTTCTGTTTTGGCTGAATCGGCATATTTTAATTCTTCCAGGATAGATTCATCCAAATGCAAAGATTCCAATTGGTGCTGGGCAAAGAAAGAGAAATTTACATTATGACCCAGTTTTCTTACGCCATCCACAGGTTCGCTACCTGCTACAATTCTTAGCAATGTTGATTTCCCCTTTCCATTGGCGCCTATCAGGGCAATTTTGTCGCCGCGCTCTATGTTTATAGTTGAGTCTTTCAGAATTACTTTTTCTCCATAAGCCTTGTTAACATGCTCTAAAGCCATAACTTGACGACCCGGATTAACACTGAATTTAAATTTAAATGCTACACGTGCCGAGGCATCAATTACATCGTCAATCAGTTCCAGTTTATTCAGGGCTTTCACACGAGACTGCACCTGACGAGACTTGGACGCTTTGGCTTTAAAACGCTCAATAAAACGTTCAGTCTGGCGTATCTGCGCCTGCTGGTTTTCAAAAGCACTTTTCTGAATCTCGTTTCTAAGAGCTTTTTCTTCTACAAAGAATGAGTAATTACCTGCATAAGGCCAAAGTTTGTTCTGGGTAACTTCTACCGTCATGTTACAAACGTTATCCAGAAACTCTCTATCGTGAGAAACCACCACAACGGCGTTTTCGTAATTCAATATATATTTTTCAACCCACTGAATTGACGGAAGGTCAAGGTGGTTGGTAGGCTCATCAAGCAACAATAATGAGGGCTTTTGCAGAAGCAACTTCGCCAGCATAACGCGCATTCGCCATCCACCGGAAAACTGCTTTAAAGGCATGTGTAGCTCTTCGGTACGGAAACCAAGCCCTTCCAGAATTTCTTCAGCTTTAGACTGAATGGTGTAGCCCCCCAGATGGTCAAACTCTTCCTGCAAATGCCCCAGCTTATCAACCAGTTCATCGCGGTAATTTACTTCCATCTCGTGCAGCACTTTGTCAATTTCTATTTGCAGGTAGTTTTCGCGTTCAAAAGCCTGCATGGCTACCGACAATATGGAGTCTTCGGTCTGGTAAGAAAGTAAGTCCTGATTCAGGAAACCAATGGTACAGTCACCGGCTTTACTGATATTACCGCCATCTGGCTGGTATTCGCCTACAATCAGTCTCAAAAGGGTAGATTTCCCCATTCCGTTCAGACCAATTAAACCGATTTTATCTTTTGGTTTAATCTGTAGACTCGCTCCTTCAAAGATGGCTCTTCCGCCAAAGTAGAACGATAAATTGTTTATGGTAAGCATTTAAATGTTTTATTATACCTCGGCAGGCCGATATTTTCTTTGGATAATGTTAATCTATATATCTTTTCAGGATGGGCTCATAGCTGTCTATTCTTCTATCGCGAAGATACGGCCAAGTGGTGCGGTATTTTTCGGTTAATGCCAGGTCAATTTCCTGCACGTGTACTTCTTCTTTATCATGCGATGCCAGATATAACAGGCTTCCGAACGGATTGGCCACAAAACTACCTCCCCAGAATTGCTGCTCAGCCTCTCGCCCTACCCTGTTTACCGATACCACGTGTACCCCATTAGCTACAGCATGGCTACGCTGAATGGTCTGCCAGGCATTATACTGTTCAATGTTGGCCTCATTCTGCGGCTCGTTAACGTCCCAACCAATAGCGGTAGGATAAAACAGCACCTCAGCGCCCATTAAGGCTGTAATACGGGAAGCCTCAGGATACCACTGGTCCCAACAGATAAGCACCCCTATTTTAGCAAATTTGGTATCGAAAACCTTGTAGCCTAAATCGCCGGGTGTAAAATAGAATTTCTCGTAATAACCCGGGTCATCAGGAATATGCATTTTGCGGTATTTACCCAGATAAGTGCCGTCGGCATCGATTACGGCCGTGGTATTATGATATAAACCGGCGGCCCGTTTTTCAAATAATGAAGCAATTATTACTACATTAAGATCACGGGCAATTGCTGACAACTTAATGGTAGTTGGCCCTGGAATAGCCTCTGCCAGATTAAAATTACTGTGGTCTTCTATATCACAAAAATATAGCGAGGTGAATAATTCCTGCAGACAAACGATATTGGCACCATTACCGGCAGCTTTTTTAATTCCCTCAATGGCCTTATCTATATTCTCTGCAACATCGGCCGTGCAAGACATCTGTACCAGACCAACTTTAATTTTCTTCATGTATTCAGCTTTCTTTGAACTGCAAAATTACGAAAAAAATATCATAAATTCTTAGCTGAAAAATCCTGCGGCCCTTTGTTAAGCGCTTTTTGTTCAATATTTAATATTAAAAAGGTTAAGTTTCTACCGCTCAGAATTTCACGCCAAAGCGTTCAGCCAATGTTTGTAAATCTTCTACCACCTTTTCATTCAAAGGTATTCCGTCTGCTCTTCTGATTTTCTCCAGCTCGCGTTCCGGGTCTCCGGGTATTACAACCGGGTTGCCTTCAACATGCTTAGCGGCTCTGAAACGCTCAATCCATGTATCCATACTGGCCTTAAACTCTTCTTTGGGTCTGAAACCGTCAATCCGCATGGCACCCAGAAAATGCCCAGTGCCTTTACCCACCTGTTCGGCTGCCACACCATGAAAACCCGCCGTTGCAAAAGGCGGAACCCAGGGGCCAAAGTTAGCACCTGATAAAACGCCTGAAAAAATATCTACAACAGCACCCAGCCCATACCCTTTATGGCTGCCGTGTTCGCGGTCACCTCCCAAGGGCAATAAACCCCCACCATTTTTAACTGCATTGGCATCATGAGTCGGCATACCCGCTGCATCCTGCACCCATCCTATCGGAGCAGGCAGACCTTTTCTTTGCAAAATTTCCATTTTGCCATAGGCCACTGCGGTTGTTGCAAAGTCGGCCACAAACGGTGGCTGATTACCAGCCGGAACAGACACCGCAATCGGGTTTGTACCCAACATCATTTCGGTAGCAAAAGTAGGTACTACCAACGGGGCGGCGTTTGTCATGGCCCAGCCGATCATATCATTCTGCAAAGCAAGCATTGAATGGTAACCGGCTATCCCGAAATGGTTTGAGTTCTGTACCGAAATCCATCCTGAGCCGTATTTTTTGGCTTTCTTCATGGCTACTTTCATGGCAAATGGCGCTACTACCAAGCCAAGGCCTTTATCGCCGTCTATAACTGCCGTGGAAGGTGTTTCATGGATAATTCTGATTTGCGGTGCAGGATTCAGGCGGCCATTATCATATAATCTTACATAGCCAACTAATCTGGCAGTACCATGAGAATCTACTCCTCTTAAATCGGCAGTAATCAGCACATCTGCTGCCAGTTTAGCATCCTTAGTTGAACAGCCTAGTGCCTGAAATATTCTTTCGGTAAATTGTCTGAGTCTCTTTTCTTTAATGTTCATTATATTTTAAAATCAAACCTACAAAGCGCTGGTTATCAGCGGTGTTCTATTAACTAAGTGTTAATATTTTTCTTTTAAGTAATTATTTTGCAAACGCACAAAATAAAACAACGACAAAGCAAATATTTTTTCTTAAAATTGCCATCACAAACAACAAATTTTAATACCCAACGGTTGGCAAAAACAACCGCATCAGCCAAATAAACTGGGCATTAAATCAAAGAAAGTTTAATAAATTTTAAACACACAAAAAGCAAAAAATGTCACAAAACTTAGCGGATTTAGAAAAAATATGCAGTGAAGTTGTTCTGGTTGCAAAGGAAGCAGGAGAATTTATTGCTTCAGAAGCCAAGAAGTTCAGCACGGCATCGGTAGAATACAAGGCCACCAATAATGTAGTTTCGTACGTTGATAAAGAAACAGAAAAAATGATAGTAGGCAGACTGGAAACTATTTTGCCTGAGGCAGGATTTATAACAGAAGAAGGAACTGTAGAAACCAAAGATTTTGATGGCTTAAACTGGATTATTGATCCGCTGGACGGAACGGCCAATTTTATACACGGTTTGCCTAATTATTCGGTAAGCTTGGCATTAGCTCAAGGTAAAGATGTGCTGGTAGGTGTGGTTTATAATGTTTGCACAGGAGAGGTTTTCTCTGCTACCAAAGGAGGAGGCGCTTTCAGAAATGGTGAGGCCATCAGCGTATCGGCTAATAAACATCTGGGAGAAAGCCTGTTATCTACAGGTTTCCCTTATTACAAGTTTGATAATCAGGACAAATACCTGAAGATACTGGAATCGTTGATGCAGAAAACGCATGGTTTACGCCGCATGGGCTCGGCAGCTATTGACCTCGCCTATGTTTCATGTGGTTATTTTGATGGTTTCTACGAATACAACCTTAATTCGTGGGACATGGCTGCAGGAATTCTGCTAATTACCGAGGCAGGTGGGTTTGTATCAGATTTTTCAGGCACGGGCGAACACCTTTTCAGGGGCGATGTAGTGGCTGGTTCGGCAGTTCATAAAGAGCTGCTCGATGAGATTCAAAAACATTGGTTCTGAATTTAATACAATTTCTTTTTTATGCTTACTTTTGAACAACTAAAATACCCTATTGGCGATTTTGTATATGGCAGGGAATACACGCTTGCCGATACCAATGCTCATATAAAAGTAATGGAAGAACTTCCGGCCCGGTTAAAAGCGCTGACGGCCAAATTGAATGACGAAGAACTGGACACACCTTACAGGCAGGGTGGTTGGACTGTCCGCCAGGTGGTTCATCACATGGCCGAGAGCCATATCCATATGTTTACCCGTATTCGGTTTGCTTTAACTGAACAAAATCCTGCAATAAAAGGTTATGATGAAGGTGCATGGGCGCAATTACCAGACCATAGTTTACCCATTAAACCTTCATTACAAATTTTAGAAGGTGTACACCAGCGGATGGTCTATCTGTTCAGGAGCCTTGATGAAGTGTCTTTAAAGAAAACTTATTATCATGGTGGATACCAGAAGTCGTTTGAAATTCAGGAAGTTATCGCTTTATATGCCTGGCATTCTGAACACCATTACCAACACATTTTGCAAGCATTAGGAAAAAGATGATTGAAAATATTATAATCGGAGCGGTTTTTCTGGGCGCCCTGGCTTATTTGGGCAACATGGTCAGAAAACAATTTACAGCCAAAAATGGAGGTTGTGCCAAAGGATGCGGCACTTGTAATGTAGATTTTTCTAAATTACCTGAGGTTAAAGAGCAGTAATCTGGCTGCCCTTTAACCCACTGCGGAGTATCACTCCGCCGAACGTTCCACGGAGTGGCACTCCGTGTTACATCGGCGTAAAAGTAGCCTCATCAATTATTTTATGGGCATGTTCTTTGCCCAGATACTTATCTATCATACCATGTGCCAGGTATATCACTGGTGTCAGTAACACCGCCACTACAAATTTATAGATATAGTTATTCGTTCCGGTTGTAAATACCTCCGTTAAGGTCCAGTTATTAAAGACATAAAAAGCAATAAATACTACCACGTAACTATCAATCAACTGGGACACCAATGTGGAGCCCGTGGCTCTCAGCCAAATCATTTTGTTGTTTGTATAAGTACGCAACCAATGAAAAACAGTAGCATCAAGTATTTGCCCTACTAAAAATGCAATAATTGAACCCAGGATAATCCCCAGCCCCTGACGGAAAATAATTTTGTATGCATCATTAATATTCAGTGCATTGCCTGAAAAATCTTTGTTGTTATGGTTAACCCAGAACTGAGCCGGAGTAACAATAGTAGAAATATAAATGATTACAAAGGCGTAAGCAATAAGCATGGCCGTTAGGTAAGAGATTTTTCTCACCCCCTTTTTACCGAAATACTCATTGATAATATCAGAAGTAACAAATACAAAGGGCCAGTTAAGTACCCCCGCCGACATATTGAAGTCAAACTTTTGACCAAAGAGCGGTAGCTGCATGGGTGCAATACCCAAGGTTTGTTCAACAGAAAAGATTTTTGAACCTATTATTTCAGCTATAATGGCATTAGTTAGAAAAATGCCGCATAAAATAATATAAAGAGTCTGCTTCTTTGAAGCGATTGATTCAGTTGCCATTTAAGGTAATGAGTGAATGGGTGATTAAGCAAATTATTAATTGAGTGCCTTTACTCTATACCATAATTCGCATTGGGTCCGGTTTAGTTTCTTAATGACTTAAAATTAGTTGGAAATCTTATTTCATCAAATAACTGAATGATTTTCTTTGAATTGCCTTTTGAATCTGCTGCAAAAAAAATCCCGGCCAGATTCAATTCATGGCCGGGACAATTCAAAAGCTCTGAATCAAATCAGGCCTTCTTTTTCTTTTTTGTATTTGTGGCCGGCTCAGGAACAGCAGGAATTTTAGCTTTTATTTCGCTGATTCCCTTTTCAATACTGTCTTTAAAGAACGGATAAACGCCGTCACCGTTACCTAAAGTCTGTGCTTTAAGTGCAAAAACCAATGCTTCAGCAGGTTTACCTTGTTTGTCAAGAATCTGTGCTTTCACCCAGTTGTTGCGAAAATTTTCTTTCAGGGCCAATGATTTATCGACCATCGACAACGCGCTATTCAAATCAAGACCTTTTTGAAACATATACTCTGCCGCTTGCTGAAATGCCGCTGCTGCATCGTTGCTTTTAATGGCAATCGCTGCTTCCATGGCTTTTACATTATCAACACCAATAGCCAGAGTTACTTTGGTTTTTTCCCACGAAATATTCAGGTTGGCAGCATCGTCTTTCACATCAGAAAAATCAATAGTGAATGATTCTACCGCCGGTACTGCCTTCGGGGTGGCTGTTACACGCAATACATCGTTTGACTGACTATAATTTTGCTCTGTAACATTCAGGTCTTTGCTGAAAATAACTGTCCAGCTATTGGCATTTGGTATAGACATAATGGCATATTTACCGGCTTTCAGAATATTGCCTTGCACGGTTATATCTGCCGAGGTTTCAATTTTTGTAGCTGCATTAGCGCCTGTACGGTACACTTTATCGAAAGGAATTAACTTGCCGAATATCTCACGGCCTCTTAAGGCAGGGCGGGAATAATCAACCGAAATTTTTGTAGTACCAACAACCTGAGACACCGTAGCGGCCGGGCTTGGAGCAGGAGCAACCTGAGCAAAAGTATAAGTTGCTGACAATAAACAACTTGTAATAAAAGTCGTAATTTTTTTCATGTAATTGTGATGTTTCGTTGTTTTATTAAACTAATTTTCGATGCAAATTAACAATAAATTGAGGTATGCATCGAAAAAAATTGCTTGAATTGCTTCACAATCATACAGGAGCTGATGCCGGTGAATCGGCCATGAAAGAACAAATGACAGCATTTGTTCAAAACAATGATCAATGCTTTGACAGAGAGCTGCTTATCGGGCATGTAACGGGGTCAGCGTGGATTCTGGACGATTCAGGGCAGTTTGTATTATTGATGCATCATAGAAAACTGAACAAATGGTTTCAACCTGGCGGACATTGCGACGGTGATAATGACGTTCTACGCGTTGCCCTGAAAGAAGCACAAGAAGAAACCGGCCTGAATGCAATAAATGTAATAAGCAACGACATATTTGACATTGATATACACACTATACCCGAACGAAAAGGCATACCGGCACATTTGCATTATGACGTTCGATTTTTGTTCAGCGCCGATAAAACGCTACCTTTATTAGTAAACGAAGAATCAAACGGCCTGCAGTGGGTTGAACTTGCCAGCGTTGAAAGCCTGAATGATTCTGAATCAATGATGAGAATGGTACGAAAAACACTAAGGGCATTATGAAAGTAACAGGTTTTACCATAGTACGGAACGCTATTAAATATGATTACCCTGCCCTGGAAGCCATCACTTCGGTTTTACCCCTATGTGATGAATTTGTAGTTGCCGTCGGAAAATCAGAAGACGAGACCCTGTCGCTCATTCAATCCATAAAATCGGATAAAATAAAGATTATTGAAACCGAATGGGACGAAACCCTGAAAACTGGTGGACGTGTACTGGCAGTAGAAACCAATAAGGCAATTGATGCCATTAGTAAAGATACCACCTGGGCCTTTTATATTCAGTGCGACGAGGTAGTGCATGAGCAATACCATAATGCCATCAGGCTGGCTATGAAACAATATGCGGCTGATTTAGAAGTAGAAGGCTTACTATTTAAGTACACCCACTTTTATGGATCGTTTAATTATGTGGCCGACTCCAGAAAATGGTATAGAAACGAAATAAGGGTTTTCAGACATACAGGAAACGTGGTTTCTTACCGCGATGCCCAGGGTTTCAGAAAAACAGATAATACCAAGTTGTGTGTAAAACCTATTGATGCGCATATTTACCATTACGGCTGGGTGAGGCCCCCAAAGAAAATGGCCGAAAAAGTCAGGAGTTTCCATGCGCTTTGGCATACACCTGAAGAAATAGAGAAAATGCAACTGGCAGATACCGAATTCGATTATTCTAAAATTGATTCGTTAAGTGTATTTCATGGAACACACCCTCAAGTAATGCGTAGTAGAATTGAAAATGCCGACTGGAACTTTCATTTCAATGTAGCAGAAAAAAAGTACTCTTTAAAAAACAAGGTTTTGTTTTTCATTGAACGGCTGACAGGCTGGCGGATCGGCGAATATAAAAATTATAAGCTAATTTAATTTAAAATTCAGATGCGCCCTAAAAGTTAACTACCGCTGGCGCTATTCTTCAGCCGGATATTCGTCTAATTTCTTATGACCCTGGTAGAAAAATTAAGATTTTCTCCTTTTACTTTTAAAATATAATTGGCCTGCCAATAGTCTGATGGCAACGTTACATATCTTTGGTCAGTAACCATAGACCAGATAACCTTTCCGGTCATGTCTACAAGATTAAACTCAAAGTTTTTGCCGGCATTATCTTTCAGTATCCACACTTTTACGGCTCCTGTTTTTTCATTAAACGGATTTGGGAAAACGGCCACGTCTCTACCTTCTTTTTTTATAACCGCTTTCAGCTGTTCAAGTTCTGCCAGTTGCGCTGCTTTTTCAAAATTGGGTATTCCATAACCAAGTCTGTCGTCTGGTGATTCGTACTGACTGGCAGACCGTATCAGGAAATCGCGTATCTGCATATTGTTAAATTCAGGATAAGCCTGCCAGAAAGACGCTGCAAAACCAGCCAGCAATGGAGAAGCAAACGAAGTACCATTGCTATTTACAATAGTATTATTTGCCCCGCCTACCAATGTACTTTGCCCCATAGCGGCCAACTCAGGTTTTACCCGACCGTCGGCAGAAGGACCATAAGAACTAAAAGAAGCTATCACTCTTGAGGCAGATACCGCCCCCACTGCAATCACCGAATCAGCATCGGCAGGTGTGCCAATGTATTTCCAGCTATCGTTACCCTCGTTTCCGGCAGATGTAACTACCAAAATACCAGCCTGGGCTGCCCAATCTGCCGCCCGTGTTGCCAGGGCTCTGTCTCCGTTAAGATCTGTACGCTTGTAGTCTTGACTTGGGTCGTCAAAAGTAGTATATCCTAAAGAAGAATTAATAACATCTACCCCTACGCTATCGGCCATTTCAGCACCAAAAAGCCAGTTGGCCTCTTCGCGTCTGGTTTCAGATGCCGTATCTTCAGTCCGCAACAATAAATAAGAGGCTTTGTAGGCCGTACCAACTATTTTACCATCTTCATAGGCAGCCATACAAGACAATACGCGTGTGCCGTGGTTATCGTCTTCATAAACGCTTTTTTCATTGGCTACAAAGTCGTAGGTTCCAAGCACCCTGTTTTCGGCATATAAATCTTTAAAAAAAGTTAGATTATTCGCATTAAGAAATCCGGCATCCAGCACGCCTATCAGCATACCTTCACCTTTGAAACCTCGCTGATGCAGCTTATCTGCACCTAACATGGCTAACTGGGTTTGCGATAAGCTGTTGTCGGCTGTGCGCTCAGCAGCAAATTTATCTTTTTTGGTTTTAACGACGGCATCGGTATTCAAACGGGCATTGCGGATATCGCCAGCGCCCTCCAGACCCTTAACAAAAGAAAATTTCAGAATCTTATCTAATGTGGCGGTATTGGTTTCTATCAACGCTGCATTCAGCCAGCGGGATTTATACAAAACTTTTGCACCGGCTTTAGATAGTTCAGCCAGATAGGCCGTATTAGGTGGCAGGTCTCTTTCGGTGATGGCTATTTTCTGTTTGGCTCGTCTCTGTATTGAACGCTCTGAAAGAAACTCTTTTGGTTTGTTAACGGAATACGTAGAGTTAGCTTTGTCTTTAAAAACCACCAGATACTGGTTTTGTGCCAAAGCCGAAAACTGATAAATAAATACTGAAACGAATAGTAAAATCTTTCTCATTGAATATGCCGTTAATTATCCCAAATATAACGACCTGATAACTTATTTGTTACTACATCATAAAAAAAGTGCACCGGTTTATAAGAAACTGGCGCACTTTTAATCTCAACTATTCTGAATAACGGGTTAAATCCTCCAATTAAACAATAAAACGCAACTCTGAAAGCCTTATTGCTTGAAACTCTTCAGAATCCATCCTCCACCAACTACATCGTCTCCTTCATAGAAAACAGCGGCCTGGCCAGGTGCAATGCCATTCACAGGTTCATGAAACAAAACTTTCATTTTGTCGCCTTCCTGTATGATTTCAGCCGGCGAACCCTCGTGCTTGTAACGCACCTTGGTTATGGTTTCAAGCGGACGGTCAATCAGGTTTTCATATTTCTGCATTACCAGCTTGCCAACCATCATTCCGTCTTTTTCAAGGTCTTTTTCTTCTCCCAATACAACCTCGTTCGTATCTTTTCTGATTTCAGTAACAAAAACCGGTTTGCCAAGGGCAATACCCAGGCCCTTACGCTGCCCGATGGTATAAAAAGGATATCCTTCATGTTTACCAACCACCCGGCCATCCTGCATTACAAAGTTGCCACCCCTTACACTTTCTTCAAGGCCTTCAACTCTCCGCTTCAAAAAACCACGGTAGTCGTTATCTGGCACAAAACAAATTTCATAAGATTCAGATTTATTTACCAAATCAAAAAATCCCTTTTCGGTAGCCATTTCCCTGATTTCTGTTTTTTTAAGATGCCCCAGTGGAAGTTGGGTACGCGACAGGCTTTCCTGCGAAACACCCCAAAGCACATAACTCTGGTCTTTCCAGGTATCTACTCCCTTAGATATCACATACCGACTGTTTTCTTCTCTGATATTGGCATAGTGCCCGGTGGCTATAAACTCGCAATCAAGTTTATCGGCGCGGCGCAAAAGCGCATCCCATTTAATGTGTGTGTTACAAAGTACGCATGGGTTTGGGGTTCTGCCAGCCAGATACTCTCCGGTAAAATGGTCAATTACATAATCGCCAAACTCATTTCTGATATCAAGAATATAATGCGGAAAACCCAGACTAACAGCAATGTTACGGGCATCATTAATTGAATCAAGACTGCAACAACCTGTTTCTTTTTTTGTTCCGCCAGAAGAGGCGTAGTCCCAGGTTTTCATGGTCATACCAATGACCTCGTAACCTTGCTCATGTAGCAGTACTGCTGCCAGAGAGCTGTCGATGCCGCCACTCATGGCGACCAGAATTCGTCCGTGTTTACTCATGATAATAACAGTCGTAGATTCAAAGTCTACCGTTTTAGTTAATTAATCTGCAAAATTACTCAACAGAATTTGATTCTGAATAGTTCTGAACTAATTTTGAAGCCTGATTTTAATAGATTTCTGCAATGGCACTACAAACACTGGTTAAAGTAAGTAATATCACTAATTTATCTGATGCACGTTACTGTGCAGGTATGGGCGTTGAAATGATTGGCTTTGTGATGGATAAATTCTCTAATGATTACACCCCTCCTGAAAAATTGAAAGAGATTCAGTCGTGGGTTGCCGGTGTGCAAATTGTAGGTGAGACAGAAACTACCGACTATAATGAAGTTATTGCTTTGCTGCAAAACTATGAAATTGACCTGCTACAAATTGCCGACCCGGGCTTATTGCCACGAATTGCCGATGTCGGTAAACCTATTATACTGAAAGTTAAGGCCGAAAGTGCGTATCTGGAAGATTACCTGAAACTTTATGGCTCGTTTGTTGAGTATTTCCTGATAGAAGGTGAAGAATTTAGTGATTTCTTCTTGTTCCGTCTGAAAGAGTATGCACATGAACACCCTGTAATTCTGGGCTTTGGCATTGATGCCGACAAAATTCATGAATTGCTGGCAGATACATCTATAAAAGGCATTGCCCTGAAAGGCACCCACGAGATTAGGCCCGGTTATAAAGATTATGATGAACTAAGCGAAATTCTGGAATTATTGGAGATAGACTAACCACAGGTACATTTTCTACCAAACAATACCTAAAAGTCTGACTATCAGAATTTTATTTTTACTCTACTACTTTTTTCATTATATTTGTTAAAAGGCATCTACACATATTTATTGAAAAATTGAGAAATTCCGGACAATGTTTCGTGAAATCGTCCATCAATTTATCCCTTTGACATTAAAAATTTCCATTCATGTAGTTTGCTATACATAGTACCGTTTTTAGCCCATATCTTTGTTTCATCAATCACACAATAGTGGTTGAAAAACTAAACAACATAAACAAATAAAGAAAATGGAAAAGCGATTGTATAGAATTAAAAGTAGCAAAATGTTGGGTGGTGTAGCTGCCGGACTAGCTGAGTATTTTGATATTGATGTTACATTGGTACGGGTATTATTTGTGGTAGCATTCTTTGCTCCAATCCCGTCGGTTATCCCATACATTGTTCTATGGATGATAATGCCAACCAAGGAATCGATAATGAGAGATAACAACATCATCATAAATTCCTGAGAGACACAGAAAAGTTAACCGGGGGCAGATGAAAAACCTGCCCCACAAATATAAAAAAAATGGAAGGCAGACTTTATCGTATAACTCAAAACCAAAAATTGGGCGGGGTAGCTCAGGGTTTGGCAGAATATTTTAATACCGACGTTACACTTATTCGGGCTGTTTTTGTACTATTGTTTTTTACCCCGTTTCCAGCTGTATTGACTTACATTATTTTATGGGTTGTATTACCAGTAAAAGACCCTTATGTTTTTACAGCGCCAGCAAGTACCGGAACTATTAATTCAGAAACCTCAAATTATACAACTATGAGTAGTCGCAATCAAAACAATAATCTGGTAGGAGGAGCAATCCTCATCATTCTTGGGATTATTTTCTCATTTAATACCTTGTTTCACATAAACCTCTGGAGATACATTGGCCAGATGTGGCCACTTATTCTGGTTGGTTTAGGTGTATGGTTAATTGTCAGAGACCGTAAGGATGATAATTTTCCGAATTATCCAAAACAAGATTCAGATATTAACCTTTAATAACGCTCACTCCCTTACCCTTTCCCGCTATGGGCATCACCTAAAAAACGGGGAAGGGTTTTTATTACCCATCAGGTAAATAACAGGGCTCTAAACTCATAACACAATGGAACGAAAAAGCAGTAATATCTTTCTGGGTGCCATACTTATTGTGATAGGTATCCTGTTTTTGGGCACCAATCTTGACTGGTTCGAACTCAACTGGTCTTTTCGCCAGATTGCCCGCTTCTGGCCACTAATGCTGATTTTAGCCGGAGTCTTTGCTTTCCTGAATCGCAGTCGTACCGCTTTTAATGCCGCCTCTGCTTTGTTAATTGCCTTTGCTATACCTCTTGGCATTTTTACCTGTGTTGATGACGGCGTAAGCAATTTCAAAGACGAGTTTGATAACGACTGGCACGTAACTATTGACGATGATGATGATGACAACTATAACTCAGACAGTGACTCGTCAAGCAATGATGGATACAAAAACGACTACTCGGTTCCGATGGGAACAGACGTAATGGAAGCCAAATTGAAACTGGCGGGTGGTGCTGCAGAATTTGACCTGGAAGAAACAACATCCAATCTATTTGAAGCTAAAACCAACCTGAGTTACAAAACCGGATATACCCTTACCGAAGAGGTGAATAATGGTATAAAAACAGTTGAATTTGAGCAAAAAGGTAAAAAAGGAAAAGGCTTTAACCTGAATTTTGACAGCGATAAAAATTCAAACAATACTGTGCTGATTAAACTGAACAAAGCCCCTGTATGGGACATTGAAATGGGCATTGGCGCAGGTGAACTGGATTTTGATTTCAGTGATTACAAAGTTAAAAGACTAGACCTGAACACCGGAGCCACCGACATTGATGTTAAACTGGGCGATAAAGTTGATAACGTAGACGTAGACATTAATTCTGGTGTTACAAGCGTAAAAATCAGTGTTCCGCAGGGTGTAGGCTGCGAATTACACATGGACGGCGCGCTGAACTCTAAAGAACTGGATGGCTTTGAAAAAGTTAAAAGCGGGCTATGGAGAACACCGGGCTACGAAAGCACCTCTAAAAAAATAAAGATTGATGCAGATGCCGGTCTTTCTTCCATTAAAATAAACCGGTATTAATTTTAGCATAACTATTTAAATAAGCACACAGGTATTTGATACCTGTGTGCTTTTATTTTTAACTTTGCATAAAACACTATTCTGAATGAGAAAATACACCTTAGCTCTGATATTTGCCTTTCTGTCTGTTGTTTCTAATGCACAAAAGCTTTCTCCATACGCTTCTGTTAGTTTACTGACCATATCTCCGGGTGACGCCCTCTATTCAACTTTTGGTCATAGTGCCATCAGGGTTAAAGACCCAATGCAGGGTATAGATATTGTCTACAATTATGGGTCTTTTCAGTTTAGCACTGAAGGTTTCTACATTAAATTTCTGAGAGGTACTCTACCATATAAAATAAGCGCCGATTATTTTGATAACGAAATTTACGGCTGGAGCTACGAACGCCGCCTGGTAACCGAGCAGATGCTCAATTTATCAATAGAGCAGAAGCAGGCCACTTATGATTTTCTGTTAAATAATTTAAGGCCGGAAAACCGGGAATATGCCTATAAGTTTTTCTATGATAATTGTTCGAGCAGGCTGCGCGACGTGATGAAAAGTGTTTGCGGAGACAGCTTACAGTTTTCGGCTACTTTGCATAACGACAGCACCTACCGCCAGTGGATTGATAAATATGCCCGTAAAAACGAAAAACTATGGGCAGATTTTGGCATGGACCTGGCCATTGGGCTACCGGCTGACCAATTAACCGGGGCTTCAGGTGCTATGTTTTTGCCAGACAACCTCATGGATGCTTTTGATAAAGCCAGAATAAAAAGAAATGGCAACTGGCAACCGTTAGTATTGAGAAAATACGATTTAAACCCGGATATTTTTGATGGCAAAGTCATTGAAAAAGAAAAAATAACACCTAATATATTATTCTGGGGCTTGTTTGTATTGGTTGGCATAGGCACCTTTTTTCAGTTTAAAAAGAATAATAATACTTTTCTGTTCGATAAGGTGTTTTTTACCGCAACTGGTATTGCGGGTTGGATAATTGCTTTTCTGTGGTTCTTTACCAATCACGGCGTTACAGAATACAATCTTAATATTATTTGGGCTTTCCCGTTTCTTTTTCCAGTAGCCTTGTTTTTAAAGAAAGACAAATCGCCTGATTGGTTGGTCAAAAGCTTTCTGGTTTATGGCATTGTTCTGACTCTGCTCCTCATGAGCTGGGCATTTTTGCCACAGCAAATCAATTATTCATTAATACCAGTAGTATTGATTTTAGCCATACGTGCATTGTTTGTTTGGTGGCGATTAAAGAAATAATTGCCCACCAATAGATGTTAACTTTTACCGCCTGCCGTCGGTTAAATGGCACGCCCCTGTGTGGCTGGTTATCTTACCTATTGCATTGAATTACGGGTTAAAACTGGTTCATATATACAAAAACAGGAGCCGTATTTTTTACAATCGGCTCCCGTTTTTTTGTGTTTATAGCTGCTTACTTCTTTTCTGGCAGCAATACAAATTTGGCAAAATTATCGCCTATTAATTGCTTTGCGGCTTTTTTCACGCTTTCTACGGTTAACTTATCAATCAGTTCTTTGCTGTAACGGTTAATATAGTTCAGGTCTTCGCTGTTGAGGTATTGTTCGGTAAGGTAAGAGTCCCAGAAACCATTCTCTTTAACCTGCAATTCGGCTGAGCGTTTTTCCTCCGCTTTCACTTTCTCTATATCTACTGCTTCGGGGCCATTTGTTTTAATCTTCTGTATTTCATCCAGCGCTATTTTAACCAGCTTGTCAACATTGGCAGGGCTACAACCAAACGAAATGTTTAGGCTGTAGGTTGGGGTAGGTAGTTTTTCATAAGAAGCATCAATACTGGGCGAGTAAACACCACCGGCTTCTTCACGTAGTTTCTCTGTCAGTTTAATATCCAGTACCTCGGCAAGCGCATCCAGGTTCACCTGCAATTCTTCATTGAAATCAAAATCGCCGTAGAACTGCAGACTGACTGAGGCCTTCTCTTCCAGACCCTTGAAAACAGTTTTTTCTAATTTGCCTTTTACTTTATCAATATGCAGGTCTTTATATGTTTCCGAACGTTTGGTTGAAGGCAGCCCGCCAATGTATTTTTCCAATAAAGGCTTTATTTTATCAACCTCAAAACTACCGGTAAACACAAAGGTGAAATCGCTGAAGTCGCTGAAACGGTCTTTGTATATCTCGTACGCCCGGTCAAGATTTACTTTGTCTATATGCTCTGGTCTGATAGATGCCCTGCGAAAATTGTTCTGGTACAATACCGTATTAATGGTATCGTTAAAAACCTTCTCTGGCGTAAGTGTCTTCAATGAGTTGGCAATCAGTTCTTTTTGGTTTTTAAGAAAACTCTTCACCACTTCATCGTCACGGCGCGGTTGTACCAAATAAGCATACATTAACTGTAGCGCTGTTTCAAGGTCCTGAGGGCTTGTGCTGCCAGAAACCCCTTCTGTTAACTCGTTAATGTAAGGATACACATTTACCACTTTTCCGGCATGAAATTTATCAAGCTGGGTGTCAGACATTTTACCTACTCCTGCTTGTGACACCGCCATCGAGGCAAGTTCGGCTGAAAAATAATCAGCATCACTATAAAGTGAGGTTCCTCCTTTACTAACCCCCGAAAACAGAATCTGGTCGTTTTTAAAAGTTGTTGGTTTCAAAGCTACCTTTGCTCCGTTGCCAAATGTAAGTTCGGTAACCCCTACCCCATCTATTTTCTTTTCTGTTACTACCTTTGTGCCTGCAGGTATATTTTCAAGTAAAGACTTTGCCACTGCTTCATCTTCATAAGGTTTCAGATCAGGATTTTTTTCATTGATAAGCTCAAGAATTTTAGATTCTGATGGCAGTTTTTCCTTGTCACGTTCAGAGCCTATCACCACACCCAGACGGTTATCTTCTTTAAAAATCCGGTTTATCATAGCAGATATATCAGCTTGCGAAATGCCCTCCAGGTATTTTTTTGCAAACTCATATCTGAAATCGCTGCTAAGGTACGCAGCGCCTGTCAGGTAATTGACAACAAGTGGATTCACAAAATAGGCCGACTTCGTTTTGTCTTTTTCTTTGTAACTTTTTTCTACCGATGTCCAAATTTCTTTTTTGGCGCGTTCCATTTCACCTGCTGTAAACCCAAAACGTCTGATTCGCTCATGCTCATTCATAATTGCTTTTATGGCGGTTTCCATGCCATCAGCATTTTTAGGAACCGTAATAACCTGAAATACATCCAGCCCTGCCATAAACGGAGCATAGCCCATAATGGCAAATATAAACGGCGGATTGGGCTTTTTAGTGATTTCCTGAAGGCGGGTATTTACCATCTGGTTAAAAAGCATATCAACATAGGCATCACGTAAATCGGCTTGGGTACGAATCGTCTTTTTAGGAAAGCGAGTAAGCATCTGAAAAGCCGACTGTGGCATTTCTTTGTCTACAATCAGTTTGGTTTGCGTACCTTTGCTTGGCGCTACTTCATATTTTACTCTTTTCGGAGCATTTTTAGCTGTAGGTATATTCGCAAATTTTTCTTTAATCAGGTTTTCTATTTTTGAAGGGTCAAAATCGCCCACCACAACAACGGCCATTAAGTCAGGGCGGTACCAGTCATGATAGAACTTAACAATCTGTTCGGGTTTAAAGGTAGTAAGCACTTCTGTCTTTCCAATTGGCAGGCGGTCTGCGTATCTTGAGTTGTTCAACAACAAGGGCAATAATTGTTGTTGAATTCTACCCTGTGCGTTTTTCAGCCTGGCTCTTTCTTCTTCCAGCACAATACCTCTTTCTTTGTTAATTTCTGCGGTGTCAAGCGTTGCATAATGAGACCAGTCCGCCAATATCTGAAAGGCGCGCTCAAACAATCTGGCTGAATCTGTTGGCACCTGCAATTGGTATATGGTTTCATCAAAACTGGTAACTGCATTCAGGTCTGCACCGAATTTCATACCTGATTTCTGTAGAAAATCAACCAACAGATTTTTAGGAAACTCTTTTGTACCGTTGAAGTTCATGTGCTCCATGAAATGCGCCAGCCCACGTTGCTGGTCTGTTTCAAGAATAGAGCCTGCATTTATAACCAACCGAAGCTCCATTCTATTCCTGGGCTCACTGTTTTTCATTATGTAATACTTTAAACCGTTTTTCAGGGTTCCTGTTTTTACGGCAGGGTCATTCTGAATGGGTATATTCAGGTTCTGTGCAAAAGTTTGGGCCGTCAGCAGCAAAAACAAAAACAGATGCAGAATCTTCTTCATAAATAATATTTATTGAAATGGTTAATCGGGTACTGTAATACCGGTTATATACGTTTTTTAATTCATTGCAAGAGTAGTACTTTTTATTGGGTTCGCAAAATGTTTTTAAGCCCAAGCATACCCGTAAATTTTCATTGTAAAAACGCTATTAACCGCACTATATTTTAAAAGCCCGATGCTACGTTTGCATAATACGGTTTATAAATTGGCTGACAAAGCTGACGTGTTGTTTAGGTAATCGCAGGTCTTATAATCATAATTAGTATTTTCAAAACTTTTCAAATAGTTAAAGCGTTAGAAATATTAGCTACCTTATAACATGATACTATTAATATTTTAACTATGTCCGGCAGAAAATTTATTGGTCGCTTATTTTCTTATTTTATTCGTGGCCTGCTTTTCGTAGCTCCGCTTGGGTTTACTTTCTTTATATTGCTGGGCGCTTTTGATTTTGTAGATAACATTATCAGAATTCGTATCCCTACGGCCAATCCGAACGAAGACCTGTTTATTCCGGGGCTTGGCTCTTTGATTATTATTTTCGGAACTATGCTGATTGGTTTTATTTTTTCTGTGTTGCTTCCGCAGACACTTCAGAATATTATTGAAAACACCATCAGACATCTTCCTTTGGTAAGAATCTTTTATTTTGCATTTAAAGATTTAATATCGGCATTTGTAGGCGACAAACGAAAGTTTAATCAGGGTGCCATTGTGCTGATGAACAAAGATGCACGCATTTATAAAATTGGCTTTATTACGCAAAATGATTTAAGTAGTTTGGGCGTTAATGATTTAGTGGCTGTGTATTTTCCGCATAGCTATGCTTTTTCGGGGAATCTGGTATTGGTGCCCAGAGAAAACGTGCAGATGCTTGATTTACCCAGTGCAGAAATTATGAAACTGATTGTTTCGGGAGGGGTGTCTGTTAACGACAAAATGTGAGTCGACGGCTTTCTTTATTCCTGAATTTTAAATCTATACTCTATATTTGCTTTATATTATTAGCTGATACAATTGTATGCCAAAACTAAAAAAATTACTTTGCTTGTTATTGCTGTGCCTTAGTACTGCTGCCATTGCGCAGGAGATTCACCATCAGGACGCCAAATCGGTAGAAGAACTTTTATATAAAAAAGACCCTGCACAGGCCAGAAGCCTGTTCTCTAAAGACAAATATCTGGTGCTTGAAAAAGTAAGATCGGGCAAACGTAAAAAGTTCTATAAAGGAGATGTGTTCAGGTTTACAACGAAAGACAATATCAGCTACGAAGATGATTTATTCAGCATCTCAGATTCTTCTTTTGTAATCACGACTTTCAATGAAGTAATGAACCGATATGAATACGTAGAAATAAAACTGAGCGAAGTAAAAAGCATTTACAAGTATCCTAAAAAGCGCATTAACTTTGGCATAGCCAATTTTTCGCCTTTTGCTTACCTGCTTATTGAATGGGCGGCATGGGGTGTAGACCCCATAACTAACCCTAAGTTGCCTCTGGCGGCAGGCCTTACGGCTGTATCTCCGTTATTTACCATATTACAGAATAGCTTAAGAAGCAAAAAGCTAACCGAAAACTACCGACTACGGGTATTTCAGAGCTTTTAAATTGAGGTATGTACTGGCAAATGAATGATTTGCGAATAGATTGCTTTGTTGTCTGCAATCTGGAATCGCTGCTTGCTCAATCATTCATTAATTAATTTCAGGTTTTTACTCCAATTTCTGATTGTATCTGTCATAGCTTCAAACTCTATCAGAAAGCCATCATGACCATATAAAGATTCTATAACAGTATAAGAGGCCTCCGGAATACAACGCGCAATAAACTCTTGCTCTTCCGGCGGAAAAAGCACGTCAGACGATATACCAATCACCAGTGTTTTTGATTGTATTGTTGCCAGCACTTCTTCAACTTTACCGCGCCCTCTGCCTATATCATGCGAATCAAACATCTTGGAGAGTGTCCAGTAAGAAAACGCATTAAAACGTTTGCCTAGCTTTTCGCCCTGATAATTCTGGTAGGTATTGGCACGGAAAAAGTCAACCTGCCCTTCATCTCTCGACTGCGTACGGTTATAGGTAGCATAATTGCGGTAAGATAACAAAGCAATTGAACGCGCCACTTTCATGCCGTTCATGCCGGCTTTAGGGTTACGTTCTGTCCAGGTTGGGTCTGCCGAGATTGCCATTCTTTGCGACTCGTTAAAGGCTATACCCCAAGGCGAATGAATGGCATTGGTTGAAAACAAAATCAGGTTTTCTATCAGTTCTGGCTGCATAATGGCCCACTCCAAAGCCTGCTGCCCCCCTAACGAACCACCCAGTACGGTATTGATTTTATAAATGCCCAGATGCTGGCGGAGCAGGTCTAATGACCGCACTACGTCACGGATGGTAATAAACGGGAAATCATGAAAATAAGGCTCGCCTGTTACCGGGTTTTTGCTGAGTGCATTAGTAGACCCATAATGAGACCCCAGAATATTGGCACAAACAATAAAATGTTCGGAAGGATTATACAATCGTTTTTCGCCTATCAGGCCATTCCACCAATCGGTTGGGTTGGCATTGCCCGTAAAAGCATGGCATACCCAAATGACATTATCCATTGCGGCATTCAGTTTGCCAAAGGTGGTATATGCCAGTTGGAACTCAGGCAGCCACTGGCCTGACTCAAGTTTAAAAGGTTCTTCGTAGCGAAATATCTGTTGGTTCTCCATTTTTTTATACAAAATCTTCAACCTGATTTCTGACATACAGAAACTCAGCGTACATAAAAAAAGCCTACCTTACGGCAGTACGGCAAACAAAACCAATTTTAAAACGATTTGTCTATGATTGGTTTATAAGCCCGAATGGTTGGTTGAACCTTCCGGTAGGTTTTGGCACCTTATCGCAAGTAGCGGGACAGGTTGCCCGAGGTTCTCAGAGCCTATTCTCTCCTCTCGTCTGTATAAATCAATCCATGAGCTACAAGAAAGTATCTTTTGAATTGATGTTGCAAATATCTTACTTGAATTGTTAGAAAACAAGATTTTGAATTCTTTTTTAAAATACAACCATCAAAAAGCCATTTGGCACTTAAAACAGGCCTGGCCATACGGATTGATTTAAAGCAAAAAAAATGGCCTTTCCAAATAAAAAGGCCATCCTGATAATTAAATTAAGTTTTAAGATTACTTTATTTTCGGTGTATAACTGTGGGCGCTGACTGCGCTTTGGCATACAGCACTATGTCGGCAATTGTAACCCTGGCCGGGGTATTTACGGCATATAAAATGGCGTCGGCCACATCTTCGGGCTGTATGGGTTCAAAGCCTTCATATACCTTTTCGGCACGTGCTGTGTCTCCTTTGAATCTCACTAAAGAAAACTCTGTTTCTACTGCCCCGGGGGCAATATTGGTTATCTTTATGCCATGCTGGGTAAGGTCTAATCTCATACCCTCACTGAGGGCTTCAACAGCTGCTTTTGAAGCGCAATAAACCGCGCCGTTGGCATAGGTGTACTTACCCGCTACAGAGCTAAGATTAATAATATGACCTGCCTGGCGCTCTACCATGCCGGGGATAATTGCCCTGGAAACATATAAAAGCCCCTGAACATTGCCGTCTATCATCGCATCCCAATCGTCCGTATCGCCATCCTGAATGGGCGACAACCCATGTGCATTACCGGCATTATTAACCAGAATATCAATTGCCCGCCATTCGTCTGGCAATGAATTTATGGCATTAACCACCTCTACTTTATTGCTTACATCAAACTTTAAAGTGGTTACGTTTACTTTGGCAGAAAGGTAATCTTTCAGACTGTCTAAACGCTCCTGCCGGCGCCCACAAATAATTAAATCAATGCCGCTATTAGCAAAAGCAATAGCTGTGGCTTTACCAATGCCAGAAGTTGCGCCGGTTATTAATGCAATACGAGCCATTTTGTTGTCTGTGCTTAATTAATAGTCGTTATCAATATTTTTTTCATCAGCCGGGCTGGTAAGCGTGGTGGTAGGCATTGCCAGCTCTAACTGGTGTTTATCAAGTATGCTCATAATACCGAGGTTGATGTCTTCACGGATACGCTTGCTTTCCCAGTAATCGGCAGTTGCCGCCATAAACACAACCAATACATTTATTGAGTACTCACCAATGGTGTCTAGCTTCACATGAGCCCCGGTACTTATGTTTTCATGATTATCGAGCAGGCTTTGTACATCTTCCATCACTTTTTTTACCTCATGAATGGGTGTATCCAGCTGCAACCTCACAAAAAACTTGTGTCTTCGCTCCATTCGCTGCGATATATTATTTAAAGACTGCGACACAAGCATCTGGTTGGGTACCACCACCAGGCTGCCATCCACATTTCTGATACGGGTGCTTCTGAAACCCACTTTCTCTATCTTGCCAACCATGTTGCCCAGCTCAATGTCGTCTCCCACTATAAAGGGTTGTTCGGTAAACAAAGTAAAAGAGGCAAATAGGTTTTGTAAAGTTGCCTGCGCAGCCAGTGCCAAAGCCACACCACCAATACCTAAACCAGTAATAAGACTTACCACATCTTGTTTAAAAACAAAACCCAGCAGCATAAAAAAAGAAACGAAAGAAATAACTACGATGATGATGTCTCTGAAAAAAGGCACCAGTTGTACATCTTTTTTTGATTCTGTTTCTTCTGCCCGTTTTAAATACACCAAAGCAAAGAATCTGACAAGCCTGATAAGAATCCAGGTAATGGCTACCACAAAAAGGGTATCAAGCACACGGTCAAAAAAATCAGAAACCCGCATTTTACCTAATGGAATTATCCGCCATTTGCGCGGGAAGATAATCTCATTAAAAGCAGCGTAAATTATCAGCAATGATAAAAGAAACTCTGTGGGGCTTCTGAGCAGGTCAACAAATTGCGTTGCCGGAATACTCCTGGTCTCTCTTTTCATAACCCTGTAAAAGAGTCTGGTTAAATTAACCGAAAGAATTTTCTTAAAAAGAAACCCGATAATTAGTATACCTAAAAACCATAGCCAGTTTTCGAATGTATTATAAAAGAATGTGGTTTTTAGCATTTTTTCCATCTCTGTTACTTTTTATCAACCGTAAGGTTCTATTTTAGTTTGCTGATGTCTGTATTTACAAAGTCAAGTACTCTTCTTTCCACCCAGGTTTCGTTAGAATTGGGTAACATAAAGCCTACGTGCCCTCCAAAATGCAGTATCTGTAAATATAGGTGCGGGTTTTCGGCGGCATCGCCCAGGTTAAGACACTCCGGCGACAAAAATGGGTCGTTTTGCGCCTGAATAATCAAAGTGGGTCTGGTAATGTTTTTTAGGTAAGGCTTGGCTCCTGCCTGATTATAAAAATCATGCGCATCTTTAAAGCCGTAAAGCCTGGCAGTATACCGGTTATCGAAGTCTTCAAAGTTTTTTATTTTCTCGTATCCTTCATGATTAAGCAAATCATTACCCGGGTGCTGCGTTGCTTTCAGTTTTATTTTTTTACCCAGTTTGTTTATAAACCGCTTCATATAAAACTGGCGGCCGGGTTTGTATAACTCGTAAACAGAGGTAAACAAATCTAATGGTACCGACACCGCTATGCCGCATTTTATCTGCTCTGGCAGCGCTTCTGGTTTATCGCCCATTAAACGGAGTGTCATGCTGCCGCCCATGCTGAAACCCACCAGCACTACCTCTTCATACTGGTGCTTTTTAATGGCATACTCTACCACAAAACGTATATCGTCTACATCGCCATGATGATAAAACCTTGGCAGGCGATTCATTTCTCCACTACAACTACGGCAATTCCAACCCAGGCCGTCATACCCGGCACTGTTAAATTTCTTTATCATTCCGGTTACATAATGGCGGGTGGAGTCTCCCTCAAGGCCATGCGTAACAATAATCAGTTTTTTGCCGGGCTTAGGTCCCGCAAAAGACCAGTCCAGATCAAGAAAGTCTGTATCATCCAGTTCTACCCTTTCTCTCTGGTATTGCACTGCAACTTTTCTGAAAACACTTGGATAAATGGTCTGAATATGGGCATTGAACTGCCATCTGGGAGGACGATACTCGGTATTAACTGGTAAAACTGGCATAACCCGTCACAATTAATTTGTTAAGCGTACTAAATAAACTATAAAGCAATGTGCCTTACACATCAGGAATTAAATCCATTTTTTCTTTTTGAAAAAGAAAAGAAACAGCAGTGATGAACAAACCATCAGAAACACCGCTATCCAGAAACCATACTTATATTCAGAAGAAGGTATAACCTGATAATTCATACCAAATATGCCTGCAATAAGCGTAGGTGGTAAAAAGGCTATGGTAACTACCGTAAAAATCTTGATAATTTCGTTCTGCTCAAGGTTAATCAAACCCATGAAGGTATCCTGCAAATACTCTAAACGCTCAAAATTGAAAGTGGTGTATTCAAGTAGTGAGGTAATATCTTTCAACACAATTCGGAGCCGCTCTTTGCGGTCTTCTGGGAAATACGCACTGCGGAGTATCTGAGAAAGCACCCTTTGCTTATCTATGATACTTTCGCGGATGAGCATCGTGTTCTCCTGCAGGTTATTGATTTTAAGCAATGATGCCTGTTTCGGCTTCTTTTCTCTGCTTAGGGCCTTACTGATATTCTTTACCTCTTTGGTCATGTTCTCCAAAAGGTCAGCGTCAGATTCAATACGGGTTTCAAGCAGCAGCAAAAGAATATCTACGCCGTCTTTAAAAACTTCTTCGCCCAGCTTAATTTTTTTTACGGTATCGGCAAAAGTTCTGGAATCGCCATGGCGATAAGTAAACAAAACGTTGTCGCGGATAAGAAACGATACCGGATAAAAATGATAGCCGTCGTGGTCTGCTTTTAAAAAGTTAGAGTTGGCATTAATTGTATTATTCTGTTCAAAGTAGCGGGCGCTGCTTTCAATTTCTACTATTTCCTGCGGTGTCTGAAAACTGATGTCACTTTTGGCCTCAATCCATTCCTCTTCGTCCTGAGACGCCGACTGCAAGTCAACCCACATTACGTTTTTAAGATGCGCCATCTCACGCACATCTGTTTCTTTCTTTACCTGCTTACCCTCTTTATAATAAATACGTACCATAAGCCAAAGATTTTTTAGCCTGAAATCAATTCCTCTATCACTTCAGGAAAATGCCTGTGCTCAAGCACCTGAACTTTCGCAGCTATATCGTCAGGCGAATCGCTCGCTGCCAGTTCACATTTTGCCTGAAAAATAATTTTTCCCTCGTCATACTTTTCATTCACAAAATGAATAGTAATGCCCGACTCGGTATCTTTGTTGGCATGCACCGCTTCATGCACATAATGCCCCCACATACCTTTACCACCATATTTCGGCAAAAGCGCCGGATGAATATTGATAATTTTATCAGGAAAAGCGCTGATTAAACTGACAGGTACCAACCATAAAAAGCCCGCCAGAATAACCCAGTCAATCTCCTGTTTTTTTAATATTTCTACTACCCTGTCTGTATGCGAAAATGATTTTTTATCAAAAACCACTACCGGCACACCAAGCCTGCGGCCTCTTTCAATAACACCTGCCTGCGGATTATTGGTAAGTAATAAGTCTATGCTAACGGCCTCATTATTGGCAAAGTAGTTTATGATTTTTTCAGCATTACTACCAGAACCCGAGGCTAAAATGGCAAGTCGTTTCATTTTTCAAAAATAATTTCCAACGCTTTGAAGCACCTTTCTACCAGCTTTCAGAAATTAAAAAAAAAAGACCGGGTCTGCTTCAAATCAGAATGCGAATCACGGTATTTTTTTTTAAAGATTTGCATTTTCAGCCAGAAAAAAGCAACCCGCAGATTATAATTGCACTTAGATTTTCTTTTAAATTTTAAGATATTAACCATTAAGCCTTAAAAATAAAAATCTCCGACATTTATAATGCAGGAGACCCTAAAATTACTTTTTATATCACCACCCAAAGCGCCTGAATCATAGCCGCCCTTTATAGAGTTCGTCCTGCCATTTTTTTAGTTCGTCCCATTTCCCATCTCGTGCCAGCGAAGACTGGTCGGCCCAGGTAGTAGGGTCATGTATATGAAACCGGCTACCTGCTTTGTCAAGAATCTCTTTCATTTTGCTAACCGGCGTATCAGCCAATTGAGCAAATGTATAAATACCTGCCTTATTGAAAAGTTCTTCAATTTTAGGCCCAATGCCTTCAACAATTTTCAGGTCGTCTTTTACTGGCGGGGGCAATGCAACATTTGCTACACTGGTGCCTGCAAAGCCAGCCGTCTGGCCGGTAGTAGCACCCGAATCAACTGATACCGATATTCTGGTTTTACGGCAGGCGTCTAACTCTCCTTCCAGAAATTTTATTCTATTCAATAACTCTGTAGTTTTTGACTTCCACTTACCAAGCTCCCTGTTCATAAACCACCACAAAAACCCTGTTAGCAAAAACCATATTATTAAAACTTCCAGTGGGAAATCAGTAAAAATTGTGCGTAGATTTTCCATGGTCTCAATTTCTTTTAATTGTTGTATACATTAATATTTGGTTAGGTTAGAAATTAATATTCATGCCGTTTATAAACCCTTATTTTATTGATTTGGGCCGTTGTAACCCCGAAACCTAAACACTTTGTAAATAACAAAATGAAAAGGTTTAAAATTAATTTGCGGACCAAATCAATTTAAAGCGCGAAAAGTAGTAAAAAGTAACCTAAGTGCAATCATTTAGGTGGCATTTCTTTATTAAATTTGCAGAAAAAAACCAATGATCGTTCATCCTGCATATTCAAATTAATGGCGCACTTAAAAATATTTCTGTAAATGCTTCAAAAAGATTAATTTTGAGCGAACCTAAATCTCATTTTGTCCTGATGGATTCAATTAAAGTTTTTGCACCTGCCACTGTTGCTAATGTTGCCTGCGGTTTTGATATATTTGGCTTTGCTGTTGATGCACCTGGCGACGAAGTTATCATTTCTAAAAGGGACGATTCGAAGATAGTAATTACAAAAATAAGCGGTGAGGATGGCAAACTAACCCTTGACCCTCAAAAAAATGCGGTTACGGTTCCGGTTATTACCTACCTTAAAAAATTGGGACTGGCGCAAGGCTTTAATGTTGAGCTGCATAAAAAAATGCCACTGGGCAGTGGTCTGGGTAGTAGCTCGGCAAGCTCGGTAGCCGGGGTATTTGCCGTAAACGAATTACTGGGCAGGCCTGTACCGGTTAAAGACCTGCTGCCTTATGCCATGGAAGGCGAACGTATAGCCTGTGGGGCAGCCCATGCCGACAACGTAGCACCGGCTTTAATGGGAGGATTTGTGGTAATACGTAGTTACAACCCGCTTGATTTTTTTAATGTGCCTACCCCGCAAGAGCTTTTTGTAACAATAGTACACCCCGATATTGAAGTAAACACCAAAGATGCCCGTTACATACTACGTAATGAGGTATCAATGAAAAATACCATTGCTCAGATGGGTAACGTAGCCGGTATGATTGCCGGGCTTATGCAGTCTGATTATGATTTGATTGCCCGCTCAATGGTAGATTTTATTATTGAGCCTGTTCGTTCTATATTGATTCCGGAATTTTGGGAGGTAAAAAATGCAGCCCTTGAAGCCGGTGCTTTAGGGTGCAGTATTTCTGGTGCCGGGCCATCTGTTTTTGCTTTCAGCCGTGGGCAGGAAACCGCCGAGAAAGTATCTATGGCTATGAAAACAGCCTTCGAAAAAGCAAGCATACACTGCAATGCTTATGTTTCTGGTGTAAACACACAAGGCCCCAAAGTTTTAAATTAATTTAAAAAAGATTGAACTTTCAGCCTGTAATTTAGTGTTACAAAATCATAAGGCTGAAAATTAGGACATACCGATACGGTTGAATCAAAAAAGCGTACCGATAAAAAAATATTTTAAGAAAATTTTGATTTTCTAAAATATTTGCCATATAATTGCATTCAAATCCCAGTTTAACTTCAATAGGCTTTCTGAATTAAGAAAACACCCTCTTTGAATCAATCAATTTCTGAAATTACAATCCAAATATTGCTTGCTAATTTCTTAATTCGGGTTTATCCCTGATTATAGTTAAATTTTGATACTAAGTAAAATTAAAATTAATCTCCAGTTAAAGTAAAATACTTTTTAACCGTTAGTGTTCAAATACTGCCTGTAATTTGCTTTCAACTGTTCACAAACTTATAATGTCCTTTTCTTTTTTCAGCATCGATTTTAGTCTCTAACCATCGCAAAATAGTATAGTTGATTCTCACGTATGTATACATCAGAAGAACTGAATCTGAAACTTCTATCAGAGTTAAGAAAAATTTGTATTGAAGTGGGCATTAAGGATGTCCGCAATGCCTCGAAGCCGGAATTAATTGAAAAGATTTTGGAACACCAGTCCCATAAATTAACTTTTAATTTACCCAAGGAAGTTGCCGAAGCAACCGGAAGTAACTTTGAAGAGCCACTCTTTAACGATAATAAAGTTCAGAAAGGCCGAACCAGAATAAATAAAACAGCCGACAACAAAGCAGCTGATATGAATGCCATGCCAAAAGAGCCACAGAAAAAAGTTGGCAGCAAAAAGCTGTTTGATAAAGCCCCTGCACCTGAATTCTCTCCATCATTTGCCCCTGAGCCGGTGAATGAAGATGCCCAGCCACAGCCGGATATGCTTCTTGTGCCAGACCTTGAGCCGATTATGAATCTGGAAGAAGCAGAAGACTTTGACTTGTCTGAAATTGACGCAGAAATGAGCGAATTTGAAGGCCTGACAGACGACATCGTTCCGGATATTGTTGAACAAAAAGAAGACAAACGCTTTGTTGACGACTACACCAAGGTTATCAAGAAACAGTTCAATAATCTTATTAAAGAGTTTGACGGTTTGATTGAAAACGAAGGTGTGCTGGAAATAATGCAGGAAGGCGGATATGGTTTCCTTCGTTCTGCCGACTACAATTATCTGGCAAGCCCCGACGACATCTACGTGTCGCCGTCGCAGATAAAGCTTTTTGGCCTTAAAACCGGAGATACCGTTAAGGGTGCCATTCGCCCCCCAAAAGAAGGTGAAAAATACTTTGCCTTACTTAAGGTGCTATCTGTAAACGGTAAAACTACCGAAGAGATACGCGACCGTATACCGTTTGAATACCTCACGCCTTTGTTTCCTAACGAACATATCAAACTAAGCAGCAAACCAGATGTTTATTCTACGCGTGTGCTTGATTTGTTTGCGCCTATTGGTAAAGGCCAGCGTGGTATGATTGTGGCACAGCCCAAAACAGGTAAAACTGTATTGCTGAAAGAAATTGCAAATGCTATTACCCGTAATCATCCGGAAATATACCTGATTATACTACTGATTGACGAACGCCCGGAAGAGGTAACCGACATGCAGCGCAGTGTGCGCGCAGAAGTAATATCTTCTACGTTTGACGAAACCGCCGACCGCCACGTAAAAGTGTCTGGTCTGGTACTTGAAAAAGCCAAACGCCTGGTTGAGTGCGGTCATGATGTTGTTATTCTTCTCGATTCTATTACGCGTCTGGCACGTGCTTATAACACGGTTATTCCATCTTCGGGTAAAATACTTTCCGGTGGTGTTGACGCCAACGCACTCCATAAGCCAAAACGTTTCTTTGGTGCAGCCCGTAATGTAGAAAATGGTGGCTCGCTTACCATTATTGCTACTGCCCTGATAGACACCGGCTCTAAAATGGACGAGGTAATTTTTGAAGAGTTTAAAGGTACCGGTAACATGGAGTTGCAGCTTGACCGTAAGTTGTCTAATAAACGTGTGTATCCGGCTATTGATATTCTTGCTTCGGGTACCCGTCGTGAAGACCTCCTGATGGATAAAGAAACCCTTCAGAAAGTATGGTTGCTGCGTAAATATATGGCAGACATGAACCCTATGGAAACTATGGAGTTCTTGCTTGACAAAATGAAAGGAACACGTACCAACGAAGAGTTTTTAATGACTATGAACCGTTAGGAATCAGGTATTTTTGATGATTTTCTTTGAACGGATTACATCATCCTGATTTACGATAACAAAATATATACCTTCCGGAAGCCCTGCCAGATCAAAATCGTGCAGGGCTTTTGTATGTACTTCTTCCTGCAGGATTTTCCCGGCCAGATTAGATAGCTGGTAATGCGTTTCATAACCCGGTGGCACTTTTACATATACTTTTTCATCGGGCTCGTTATAAAATATCACCAGGTCGTCTTTTCTCATTTTTAAAATTTGTTTATCTTCTTTGTAGTAAACAGGTAGTATTCGCCTGCCTTTAATAATATTTTCTGTTTCCCCTCTGCAATTTCCCGGGTTGTCTCGCCAAAAAAATCATACCAGATTCCTGCTTCCAGATTACTTTTTACCGAGGCGTCTTTCAAACCAAAATTTACCAGTAATCTGATTTGCATTTCAGGGTGATTAATACTGATTTGCTTCACTAAACTGTCTGAATCCTCAATGAATTCTCCATCTTTCCATGCAACAATATTTTTTCTGAAATGAATCATTTGCCTGTAAACTTCCATCAAGGCTTGCCTGCCGGGGTTTTTCAGGTATTCCCACCTGATGGGTTTTACACCAGTGCGGCCGTTAAAATCAATGTGGATGTCGTACCCGAATTCGCCAAATTGCCAGAATAACTTTGGCCCGGGGTAAATAAAAAACAAAACCGCAGCAGCTTTTGCGCGGGCAAGTGCTGTGGGTAAGTCTTTTAATTTTCTGAGGCCGTCAAATACCAGGCGTTCTTCGTCATGGCTTTCTATATAGCCTACCAGGTGTGGGTATTTCCAACCTCTGTTCTGATGGCTCAACCAGGATACGCTATCTTTTTTACCTCTAACCAGATTCCTGAACTGATGATTCAGATGCCCCCAGAGTAAAAAACCATAATCGGCCAGTTCGGTTTCTTCGTCATTAGCTGCCAGATGCTCCAGAATCAGATAACATTTTTTATGGTAAGTTCTTATTTTATCATAAAATCGTTTCAGCAATTTTATCCGGCTGGCATCGTAGCTTGACCACCTCTGCACATCAGGATATGATAACACCTGCGTAAAACCTTTGGTGAGGTCAAACCGGAACCCATCAACTTTGTATTCAGTAAGCCAGAAATGGCATACATCATCAAAAAAGGCCTGCGTGTACCTGCTTTCATGGTTAAAATCAAAGAACACCGAGAAAGGATGCGTAGCCTGCTCATTAAAGAAAGGATTCTCCTCGTCAGCTTTGCCGGGCTTCTCATAAGCCTTGTAGTAAGAAAAATGCTTATCGGCATGGTTAAAAACTACATCAAGTATTACTGCTATGCCATTTTCATGGCATTTGTCTATCAGATACTTCAGGTCGTTTTTGGTACCGTAGGCTTTGTCAGAGGCAAAATAAAAAGTGGGGTTGTATCCCCACGAATCATTTCCGGTAAATTCCTGCACCGGTAGCAGCTCAATGGCATTAATACCCAGTTGTTTAAAGTAAGGAATATAGTTGGCCACATCTCGGTATTTGCGCGACTCAACAAAATCTCTAATCAATAATTCATAGATAACCAGTTCTTCTTTGGCAGGTGGCAAAAATGACTCAACCTGCCAATTATACTCTTCAGGATTCGTTTGTAATACGGATACCGTGCCGCGAAATGGATTATCGAATGGGTATCTTCTCAGATTAGGATACGTATTGGCAGGAATCAGCTTGTCGAACTGTGGGTCCAGAATTTTCTCAGTGTAAGGGTCTGCGATAGCAATTTTGCGGTCAATCAGAAATTGATAGGCGTATTCGCGGTCAGGCTTCAGATTATTGATGGTAATTACAAAAGTTTCACCATCAGGCTGTTTTTGCATTTCATATTCATCAATTACCTGCCATGCGTTAAACTCGCCCACCACATGAACCGTCTGTTTTAACGGTGCTATCAGGCTTAAGGTCAGACTGGTATCAGTCAGGTACTCAATCATTCCGATTAAATTTTAAACAGCAGAAACTATACAACCATAAACCGCTGAAGCTGCTCATAAACCTTATGAATAGGTAAACCCATAACGGTATAGAACGACCCCTCTATTTTTGTAATACCTATCATACCTATAAAATCCTGCACGCCATAGCTTCCTGCTTTATCAAACGGCTGACATTTTTGTATGTAATACTCAATTTCCCAATCGCTCAATGGCTTAAAAGTTACATAGGTTGTGTCGCTGAAAGTAATTGTTTCTTCGGCTGTCATCATACAAACCCCGGTAATTACCCTGTGCACTTTATTGCTTAAAAGCCTGAGCATCCTTCGGGCATCATCAATACCGGCAGGTTTGTTAATAATTTCGTTGTCAACAATCACAACGGTGTCTGCACATAAAACAATCTCATCAGACAGGGTTTCTCTGAAACACTCGGCCTTGTTTTTGGCCAGATAAGCCGGCACTTCTGCTACTGGCATTTCAGCAGGAAAAACCTCATCGGTTGGTATTACTTTTATTGAGAACCCGAAACCCGCATTGTGCATGATTTCTTTCCGGCGCGGAGAATTGGAAGCCAGTATAAGCGGTTTTGATAATTGCATAATGCTGCACTAAGTAATAAAATGCGAAATAAATAAATACCTGCTACAAAAACGAGCAATTGTAAAAGTTTCGGCGCCTATACAACCTATTTTCTACAATACTCATCTCTTACATAGATAGTTTACGCTCTGGGTACGTTAAAACAAATTAATATGGAAACCCGACAATTAAACCGTATATTTCAATTCTTGAATTAATTCAAACAATTTAATTACAATTCGTATTTACTTACAATGAATAAGCCGCCTTTGCGTTGCTATATGGCCGGCTAATCCAAAACAGATGCTAACATCGGTACTGAAAAAATCGAATCTTTTCAGCATGAAGAATTGGACCTTTATATTTTTATTGGTTTCTCATTACATTTTCGGACAAACCCCTGACTACAAAAAATTTGACAGCGACAAGTCTGCCAAGGATAGTGTCATGTATACCAAACTAAAAACCAGAATGGAGCAAAGCCGGATAGGGAGGCAATTCTATGGTTTTTTGTTTAGAGATGTGTATAATACCAATGCCCTGAAAAACGAAATTAACAAACTGGATGCGAATCCGTTTGAGATATACAAAGGCAAAATAATTGAGAAAGTTACCATAAGGCAGTTAGACATTTTTGGGCCGACAGTGAATGACACCACCCGACGGGGCGACAGATTTGAGCGTTTTCTTAGCAAAAATCTGCACAGAAACACTAGAGAAGGCATTATCAGAAGATCTTTTTTATTGTTTGGCGAAGGCGATAAACTTGTGCCGCAATATTTAAAAGATACCGAACGCCTTTTGCGGGCTAACCCTAGTATCCATGACGCACGCATATTGGTAAACCTTAGTGAGACCAGCGAAGAAATGGTTGAAGTTGTGGTATTGGTGCAAGATGTATGGTCTATAAATGTAGATGCCTCTGCCAGCGGCATAAACGATTTCAGATTTGGCATTGAAGACCGGAATTTCCTGGGTACGGGCCATTCATTTCTTAACAGAGCCACCTGGCGGAAAGACGACCCCTACCAGCCCCTGGGTTACAGAAGCATTTATACGATACCCTACATTGGCAAATCATTTGTTACGGGGCAAATGAGCGCTATTTATGAACGAGACCTAAGCCAGTATTCAATCAGGGTATCCCGTCCATTTCTAACAGTAGAAACCAAAAACGCAGGAGCCGTTGAGCTGGGTTATTACAAATTAAGAGAATATAAAAAACTTGGAAACTCGCCAACAGATAAAGAAATGGTTTATCAGACAGGCTATTATTACTCTGACCTGTGGTATGGCCGAGCCTTTAAGCTCAAAAGCTTTAATAATAATCAGAGACTTATTATAGCCGCCCGTAATTTAAGCTACGATTACAAAACAAGACCGGAGGTAAGAGCAGACACCAACAAAATTTACTGGGACCGCAACACAACCCTAATCAGCATTGGTTATTCAACCAGAAATTATAAAAGAGACGTACTTATTTATGGTTTCGGACGAACCGAAGACGTACCAACCGGCAGCCTGCACTCGCTGACAGTAGGCCGCGAAGAAACAGAATTTGGCGGACGCCAATACGCTGCGCTTCAGTATGCCAATGGTACGTATCTGAGCCGTAATCACGGATACCTTTATTTTCTGGCCAGTGCAGGTACTTATTTCAAGAAAAAAACCACCCAACAGGGGATTCTTAGCTTTCAAAGCTATTATTTCAGCCCGTTGATGCGGTTGGGGCAGGTGCAGTCGCGTAATTTTATTAATCTTGGCTTTACTTATGGCATTAACCGCGACCCGGTTGATTATCTGAACATAAGCGGGCAAGACGGCATTATCGGTGTCAACAGTAACGCCCTCATCGGTGACAAACGACTGACGCTCGGGCTGGAATCTGTCTTATTCTCTAAAAAAAGTCTGTTGGGTTTCAGAATAGCCTATTTTACTTTTGCCAATTTTGGCCTGGTAAGTTTGAGCGATTCAAAACTTTTTTCAAGCACTTTGTATAGAGGATACGGTGTGGGCCTCAGGTTCAGGAATGAAAACCTTACTATAAAAACTTTTCAGATCCGTGTTGGCTATTATCCTAATATACCTGCCATTAGCTCAAATCTTCGCTTGGCTTTTGACGGCATCCAGCCACTTCGTCTCCGCGATTTTGACATTTCTGCTCCAACAATCATACCTCTCCGATAATTTTTTTTTCAGATACAGGAACTAAAATTCATTGACACTTGTAATATATGTACTAACATATAATTGAAATACTTTATAACACTCAGTTAGAGAAGAGAGATGTCGATAGAAAAAGACATAAAACAACAAAAACCTTTTAAGAGCCCGTATCAGAAACTGGTAGTGAATATACTGTTTACCAATAACTGGATGAACAGCGACCACATGAATATTCTGAAACCGTTTGACCTGACGGCTCAGCAATACAACGTACTCAGAATTTTGAGGGGGCAATATCCGAATCCGATTACTGTTAACGGTATTATAGACCGAATGCTGGATAAGATGTCTAATGCGTCAAGGCTGGTTGATAAACTTCTGCTGAAGGGTTTGGCTACCAGATGCGACAACAAGGATGACAGACGTGCGTGTGATGTTCGTATCACAGACAAAGGCCTGGAAGTATTAGAAGAAATAGATGTACTGCAGGAAAGCTGGGAGTCGACATTTTCAAACCTGACACCGGAAGAAGCCGAAGCCCTGAGTAATTTACTTGATAAACTCAGAAACAGCCAATAAGCCTAATCAGGAATAGGTCATTAAAACAAGGATGTTATAATCTACTTAATCTATTGATTATAAAGAATTTAAATTAATTAATTACTTTTTAAAATTAAATTTCAAAACCAATGAAAATTATCAGAAGTTTATTTACAGTTGCAGTTGCAGGTTTAGTAAGTTTTTCAGCGCTGGCCGATAATGGTAAAAAAGGCCCACAAACATTAAAAGTAGACACCAAAGCCAGCTCTTTTAACTGGATTGGTAAAAAAATTACCGGTGAACACAACGGTACTATCAACATTCAAAGTGGTAACCTTGCCGTTGATGGCGACAAACTGGTTGGTGGAGATTTTGTAATTGACATCAACAGCATTAAAGTGGTAGACCTGAAAGATGCAGAATACAACGCTAAACTAACAGGCCACCTGAAAGCCCCTGATTTCTTTGATGCAGCAAAATACCCAACAGCCAGCTTTAAAATCACTAAAGCTACACCTAAAGGTGGCGCTAACTATGATATTGCTGGTAACCTTACTATCAATGGTGTTACCCAGGCTATCACGTTTCCTGCTACCGTAAGTGTAGATAAAAAAGGTTCTGCTACTGCTACAGCCAAATTTGAGGTTGACCGCACTAAATTCGGTAGCAAATATGCGTCAAAATCATTCTTTGATGCCATTGGCGACAAAGCTATCCACGATAATTTCCTTGTTGATGTGAAGTTGGTAGCTGCTAAATAATTGTTAGCAGATTTTAGAGTATTCGTTTCGAAAAAGCCACAGATGAATGTTTCATCTGTGGCTTTTTTATTTTAGCTTTACAAAAATTATTTCGCCTAAATTTTTCTTGAAATAATACAAATCAACAATTAAAAACGATACCAAAAATGGCTTATAACGAACCAATGCTGAGAGACGGCGCACTAGAAGGTAAAACCTTTGTGGTAACAGGTGGTGGCACAGGTCTGGGCAAATCAATGACAAAATATTTTCTGCAGTTGGGTGCAAACGTAGTAATAACAAGCCGGAAACTGAATGTACTGGAAGAAACCGCACATGAGCTGGCCAGCGAAACTGGTGGCAAAATATTACCTATAGCCTGCGATGTGCGCGACTACGGCGCCATTGAAGCCATGAAAGACAAAGCCATTGCCGAATTTGGCAAAGTAGACGGTTTACTAAACAATGCAGCGGGCAACTTTATATCACCTACCGAGCGGCTATCGCACCGCGCCATTGATACTGTTGTAGACATTGTATTAAAAGGAACTTATTACTGCACGCTCGCCTTTGGTAAACACTGGATTGAAACCCAACAAAAGGCAAATGTATTAAGCATTATAACCACCTATAGCTGGACAGGCTCTGCATTTGTTGTGCCATCAGCCATGGCAAAGGCTGGCGTGTTATCAATGACAAGAAGCCTGGCGGTTGAATGGGCAAAATATGGAATCAGGTTTAATGCCATTGCACCGGGGCCTTTTCCAACCAAAGGTGCATGGGACAGGCTGTTTCCAGTAGATGCATTCCCAGAGCATCTCAGAGAAAGATTTTCAGACTTTGGCAATGTGCCTCTGAAGCGCGTTGGCGAACATCAGGAACTGGCCAATCTGGCTGCTTACCTGTTATCAGATTTTTCTTCCTACATAAACGGAGAAGTGGTAACCATAGACGGTGGCGAATGGCTGAACGGCGCAGGGCAATTTAACCATCTGGGTGCCATTCCCGGCGAAATGTGGGATATCATTCAGGCGGCAATCAAGTCGAACACCAAAAGCAAAAAAGACGAGTAAAGGCAACCAAACCTTTTGCCCTGAGCTTACAAGCTGACATGCAATGGCATTTCAGCTTTTTTTGTTCAGAACCGCATTAACACAATGATGATACAGCATTGACAGGCCAGCCGGCAAAAGAAAAACGCAAACCTAAAATACCAATCAAGGCTCAAAAAAGGGGGTTTACGGCTGAGCCTTATCCAATTAATTTAATAACTTTGTCTTGACAATCTCTAACAACATGAAAAACAGATTCTTAAAGTATTTCTTTTTATCCATCACACTTGCTGTTTTTACGTGGTCATGCGAAAAAACAACCTCAGAACCCAGTCCGCAGGCTGTTACACTTGTTAGTTCTACCTTAGTTAAAGAATATTCAAAAGACCAGCTTATTGCCTCGCTTGGCACTCAGGGCCAGGCATTTGCCTTATTTATACAAGGTGGCGTAAAGCAATACAAGCTGGTATATAAAACTAAAAATACCGATGGTACCGAGATACAGGCCTCCGGTGCACTGGTTGTGCCGGTAATATCCAATCGTACGGCGGCATATCCGTTGGTAAGTTACCAGCATGGCACTATTTTTAATGACGAAGACGCCCCGTCTTACTTTACAAGCGATGGCGAAGGCTCTCTGGTTTCTCTGGTAGCTACTCTGGGTTATATTGTAGCCGCCCCGGATTACATCGGCTATGGCGCAAGCAATAATTTGCCTCATACATACGAACACCGCGAAGGACTGGCCACTGCCAGCCTGGATATGCTACGCGCTGCCAAAGAGTTTATAGCCAAAGAAAAAATAAACTGGAACAACAATCTATTTTTAGGCGGATACTCAGAGGGTGGTTTTGCTACTTTGGCTTTACAGAAAAAAATAGAAGAAGAAACCACAAACGAGTTTAACTTGAAGGCGTCAAGCTGTGGGGCAGGCGCATACAACAAAACGCTTAGTTTTAAAACCATTGCCTCAACCACCACAGACGGTAACCCGGGCTACAATGCTTCGTACATCTGGGTATTACTTACCTACGACCGCATCTATAAACTTAACAGGCCTTTAACAAGCTATTTTATTGAACCTTACGCCAGCCAGATTCAGAAAGACAAGCAAAACGCAAACATTTCGGTAAGTTTTAATACTATTCTGACCGATGCCCTGAAACAAAGTCTTGCAAACGGTTCTGACACCGCATTAATGAATGCAGTAAAAGACAATGATATTTTTGACTGGAAACCCAAAACCCCAACACAACTGGTACACGGCACCGCTGATACTTATGTACCTTTTTTCAATTCGCAAACCGCTTATGACGCCATGTTGAAAAAAGGAGCCACTAACGTAAAGCTCATAGGTATAAACAATGGCACGCATAGTTCATCTGTTGAGTCTTTTCTTACCAGCACCATTTCATTTTTTGCATCCTATCAATAATTAAACAATAAAAAACACTTTTTTGACATGGCTAATCTGAAAAAAGGATTCGTACACACTGTATTTTTCTGGTTAAAAGACAAAACTAATGAGGCAGACCACAAAGCATTGCACGCAGGTTTGCTTGAACTATCAAAAATTGATTTAATTCAGACTGCCTACGTAGGCTTGCCTGCAGATACCAACCGCGCTGTTATTGACTCTTCTTATCAGTTTTCAATCACCTTTGTGTTCGATACCCCAGAGCAACAGGCGGCGTATCAGACCGACCCCGACCACCTTGCTTTTGTTGAAAAATACTCGCACCTGTGGGAGAAAGTAGTGGTTTATGATGCAGAAAGTTAACAGGGTCTTTTGGTAACCATACCCTTTGTTTTTGCATTAAACCAAAGTTATACTAATTATGAAGAACCTCCTACCCTATGTATTTCTGTTTGTTAGTATTACTTCTTTTTCGCAGAGTTTAGAGTTTGAGGCCAAAGGGTTAATTGCTGTTTCAGATGCAGACCAGGCAGCCTCTGCAATTTTTGATGGCAAATTATATAAAGAAAAAGGAGCAAAAGACGCTTTTGTGTCCATTCGGCTTCCGTTAGGCACGTCTTATGATGACGCCCGCAGCTTTATGGTTTCTACTTCGGTAGTCAACCGTTCCAAAAGTATGGTTGTGTCGCAGAGACATCGTCTTGCCTATGTTTTGGAAAGCCGGGGCATAATCGCCGATAACGTTAATGAAGTAAAAAATATACAGGAAGACCTGTCACCCGGTGGATTTATCTCAGTAATAGATATTGCAGATATCGGTAATCCGAAAGTATTATATAAATTCCCGACGGGCAGAAACCCAGCCGGAATTTCAATGAGCCCTCAGGGCGACTACCTTGCCATCTGTTCAGAAGAAGAAGGAAAAGAGCTTCAGGTTCTTGAGTTAGACCAGAACGGGAAACCCGTCAGGATAATCCATAAACCTCAGGGCTTGCCTTCAGGTAAAATGACAGATGTTAATTGGCATCCGGGGGGTAATTACCTTGCTATTACTCTGGCCGACAAGCGCGAAATTGCTCTGGTAAAAACCACGCGCGATGGGCCAAGTAATAAAATTATCCGCTTGGAATTACAAGGTAAATCGCTCAAGGTCGGTTCTTCTCCCGGTGTCGGGCAGTTTACTGCTGATGGAAAGTTTTTTTTGCTTGTTGACACCAAAAAAGACGAGCATGGCGCAGACGGAGAAGTTTTTATTATCCGTTTTAGTTTGGAGGGTCAGGCAGACCATACGCCTTTAGCACGGATAAAAGTAGGCCAGAACCCCGAAGGCCTGGCGCTAAGCCCAGATGGCAGCCTGGTTGTGGTTGCCAATGCCAGACAAACACATTACCCGTGGCAAAGTGCAGAACTAACCAAAAAGGCCTCTCTAAGTCTTTTGAAGTTTACCTCCGATGGCCGGTTAACCCACATCAGCAACTATGAATTTGACGGAATACTACCCAAAAGTATCTGTTTTGATAAAAGCGGAAAAAATCTGGCGGTTACCGTGTTTGATTATTTTGTATATGCCAAACATTTTGGCGCTGTTGAATTCTGGCGGGTAAAAAACGGAGACAAGCCCACTTTACAAAAACAGGATTTCAAGCTTTTTATGCCCAGAGGCTGCCATGATATACAAGCCATCTGGTAAGTGCATGGCACCAGGCAAATAGTAATTTCTATTGAACTCTTTTAAAAGCATCTTAATTCAACACTATAACAATGAAACGTAGAAATTTTATTAAAAACACATTTTCAGTAGCAGGGGTTTCGGCCGTTCCGTTTACTGATAAAATTAACTTCTTGGCTGGGCAGAACAATTTCAAGATAAAGTATGCACCACACTTTGGTATGTTCAGGCATTCGGCAGGAGAAGATTTGATAGACCAGCTTAAATTTATGGCCGACGTAGGCTTCACAGCACTTGAAGATAACGGAATGATGGGGCGTACCCCGGAAATGCAAACCAAAATTGGCGAAACAATGGCCAAACTGGGTATGCAAATGGGCGTCTTTGTAGTAGATAAAGGTGGCAATGGCGCCAATACTTTGGCCGCCGGTAAAAAGGAATATATTGACATTTTTCTAAACGGCTGCAAACGTGCAGTTGATGTAGCCAAGCGCTGCAATGCCAAATTTGTTACGGTTGTTCCGGGCGACTTTGAGCGTAACCTGCCCATTGGTGTGCAAACAGGAAACGTTATTGATGCCCTGCGCCGTGGAGCCGAGATTCTTGAACCACACGGCATTGTAATGGTTCTTGAACCGTTGAGCGACTCGCCGAATTTATTTCTGCGTACCTCAGACCAAACCTATGAAATATGCCGGGGTGTCAACAGTCCGTCATGCAAGATATTGTTTGATATCTACCACATGCAAAAAAATGAAGGCCACATTATTCCGCATATTGACTGGACCTGGAGCGAAATTGCCTATTTCCAGATTGGTGATAACCCGGGAAGAAAAGAACCCACAACAGGCGAGATTAACTACAAAAACATTTTCAAGCATGTTTATAACAAAAGCAAGGCCGAAAACAAAACCTTTATTTTTGGGATGGAGCATGGTAATTCAAAACCCGGAAAAGAAGGAGAACAGGCGCTCATAAAAGCGTATCAGGAATCTGACAGTTTTGAAATCTGATTCAATAACAATAAAGGGCAGATTGAAACAATTCTTCATCTGCCCTTTATTGTTATTCAGTATGGGTGTTATACCAAACCCATCTCTTTTATGGTTTGCAAAACGCCATTTTCATTATTGGTGTGGCGGGTTACAAAACCAGCCGCTTCCAGAATTTTCGGGTGGGCGTTTTTCATGGCATAACTGTATTTACCTGCTGTCATCATTTCCATATCATTCAGGTAATCGCCAAACACCATCGTTTCTTCAAAAGAAATACCTAACTTCTCCTGAATTTTCCTTATCGCTGTGCCTTTGTTCGCTCCCCAGTCGCTTATATCCAACCAGATTTTCCCGGCAATGGCTACTTTATAATCGTTTTCAAAGGCCTTAAAATGCAGATAACTGTTGGTTTCAGAGTTATTAAAATCGCAGATAGTTACTTTCAGAATCGTGTCTTCTAAATTGGTCAGGTCTTCCACCACTTTTATCCGCTTAAAATAATTTCCGGCTTCGCTCAGAAAACGCTCATCCGTACTTTCAACATAGGCAGAGTTTTTGCCACTTACAATTACATAGCCCTGCTCTACCTTTCTGCCTATTTCAATAAACCTGTTGGCTGCGTCCTTGTCAAGGGAGTCAATATGTATCTGCTCATCCTGATACACAACATACGACCCGTTATCTGCCAGAAAAATCAGCTTATCTTTTATTTTTGCAAATTTTTCGGCCAGGTTATAATATTGCCGGCCACTGGCAATAGCAAATATTATTCCGTTATCGGTCAGCTGCTGTTCAATTTCCCAAAATTCTTCATTCAGTTGTTTGTGGTCGTCGAGCAATGTGCCATCCATATCGCTCACTATTAATTTTATCATTCTTCGGTTATAAGTTTATCATACAAAGGTAAGTACAAATATGTTATATTTGTTTCAATTCAACCATTGCTCTTAAACTTATGGCAAAGAATAAAACCAGCGAAACAGCAATAAAAGTAGAAGACTTTCTGAACCAGATTACTGAAGAGAAAAGAAAAACGGACGGTTTTCAGCTACTTCAAATCATGTCTCAGCAAACCGGCCTCGAAGCCAGAATGTGGGGACCATCAATTATAGGCTTTGGCAGTTATCATTACAAATATGATAGCGGGCATGAAGGTGACGCGCCATTGGTTGCTTTTTCGCCGCGAAAAGATGCCATCAGTCTTTATACGTATCTGGACCCCGACAAAAGAGAGGTACTTCTGCAAAAATTAGGTAAGCACAAAACAGGCAAAGGCTGTATTTACATAAAAAGTATGGCAGATATTAGCATGGACGTGCTGAGAGAAATGATTGATGAATCCGTAAGAGTCAGTCGATTAAAAGACATTTCCAATAGCTGACTTATGGCCGATATCCATATCAGGCTTTTGAGGGCGAATTGTTATTATCTGCTGATCCATCAGTAGATGCCATTCAGGTCTATCTGCCCAATTCAAAAGTATATATAGCTGAAACCGCAGGCAATGTTATTGGTGTATATGTGCTTTGGAGTATCAACGCCCAAGAGGCTGAAATTAAAAATATAGCCGTTGATGATGCACACCAAAGACAAGGTATAGGTACGTTACTTTTGAAACACGCTATCAGACTTGCCACAGAACAGGGCTTTAAAAAATTGCTGATTGGCACAAGTAATGCCAGTATTGGGCAATTATACTTGTATCAAAAGCTGGGTTTTGAACTCTCTGATATAAAATTCAATTTCTTTATTAACAATTATACTGAACCCATCATTGAAAACGGCGTTCAGTGTAAACACATGATTATGCTAAGCATGACACTAAAATAATGACTGACCTAAGTTATACCATTACAAGAGTTTTACCCAAAGAATACGACGAACTGCTTGACTTGTGGGAAGCATCTGTAAGAGCCACCCATCATTTTCTGAAAGAAGAGAACATTTTGTTTTTCAAACAAACCATTTATGAACATAACTATTTCGAAATGGTTGAGCTTAATAGTATCAGAAACGAAGGCGGAAAAATTCTTGGTTTTTCAGGCACCATAGACGATAGCCTCGAAATGCTTTTTCTTCACCCCGATGCCATTGGCAAAGGAATCGGTAAAGCATTGTTAAACCATGCAATAGACACACAAAAAATAAGTAAAGTAGATGTAAACGAGCAAAATACCCAAGCCCTTGAGTTTTATCTGCATCATGGATTTAAGGTGATTAGCCGGTCTGAACTAGACGGAACCGGTAAGCCTTTTCCGATTTTGCATCTGGAGTTAAGGTGATGCCAATGCTTGCCCAGTCGAATTCTGATTTTTTGCTTTTTAAGTACGCAATATAAATAAATTATCTGTTATCAATGCTGCTAATATAAAAGGGCCATTCTTTGATATGAGACAATTGTATTTTTCAATCTCCTACCATTTAAAAAGTTGATTTTGTGTTATAAAAAGAAATTATTCCTCAAGATAGGCACAGTTCAGTTTATACTTATAAAACATAAAAGCGAAGGGTTGCCCCTCCGCTTTTATGTTTTATACTAAATACAATATTATTTAGGGTCTAAAGCTTTCTCAATTCGGCTTAGCACATCCTGTAAATGGTATTTACTCATTTTGTCGGTTGTTAAAGGCAAAGCTGCTTTTATTTCTGCTTTCAATGATTCAAGATTTGCTCTTGCAATTGACGGCAAGTCGGTCTTTTTCAAGTCCACCATGCGGGTTTCATAACCGTAAGTTACCCCCGGAGGTACAGACATCAACATTGTTGAAGTTGGGTTCAGCAATGTAATTACCTTCTCAACATAAACTTTTTGAAGGTTACGTCGATACACATCAATTGCCTTGCGGGTCTTTAACTCTGCCCAGATGCCACCGCGCAGGTCGGTCATCAATTCATCAAGATTATAATTAGCAGGGTTTGTTGAGCCTGTTTCCATCAACCTTGCGGCACGGTCACCGGCCAAAAGGTTGTTCAAGGTACTCTCCTGAATTGACTTGATGGCTTCAACACCTGTTTCGATATTGATTTTATTTAGAATTGCAGGGTTAATTAACCACGTTGGCGTGGCAAAAACCTGACGGTTCAGGAATGCAACGGCTTCTTTCTGAGTTGCTTTTGGCACCACTTCATATACACTACCTTCCATGTCATAGGTTTTTGGTGTATCATAAACACCACCTACATTTTTGGTAACATGGCCAATATAACGGCGGTATTGACCTACCACGTTGCCATATAGCTCCGATAACTCTTTGTAGAACTCTCCGTCTTCCTTACTCCATTCTGTAAGATTGGGCAATATTCTCTGAAGATTCTTAATACCATAGTCAGAAGCTTTCATGGCATTGTCGCTCAGGTCTTCAGTCTGGTAACGAGGGTCATAAGGGCTTATTTCAGTACCGAATCTCTTGCGAGGGTCTTTGGTTGCCTCTTTTGTTAACTCGTTAAGCAGTTTTTTCTCTTCTTTGGCATCTTTGGCGTCGGCAAAGTATCCGTAACCCCATTTGATAGCCCACTCATCATAATCACCAATACGCGGAAACAAATCTGTTACGCCATCTTCCGGTTGTGCAACATAGTTAAAACGGGCGTAGTCCATAATAGAAGACGTATGTCCGTTTTTAGCCACCCAGTTTTTGTCACGTAGTTTTTCAACCGGCGTAGCAGAGCTGGCACCCATGTTATGACGAAGACCCAACGTGTGGCCTACCTCGTGCGACGACACAAAACGTACCAATTCTCCCATCAGTTCATCACTGAAATTTTTAGTTCTTGCACGAGTGTCAACGGCGGCTGTCTGAATCATATACCAGTTGCGCAATAAACGCATTACGTTATGATACCAGCCTATGTGGCTTTCAAGAATTTCGCCGCTGCGTGGGTCATGCACGTTTGGTCCGTAAGCATTCTGAATATCAGCCGCAAAATAACGGATAACCGAATAGCGGGCATCTTCCAGGCTCAGGCTGTCTTTTGGGTCTAGGTATTCGCCTCGGATAGCGTTTTTCCAACCTGCTTTCTCAAAAGCTTTTTGCCAGTCATCAACACCGGCTTTCAGGTATTTTTGCCACTTTTTAGGTGTGGCCGGGTCTATATAATAAACAATTGGTTTTTTAGGCTCAATTGCTTCACCACGTTTCTGGCGTTCGGCATCTTCTTTGCTTTTTGGCTCTAGTTTCCATCTTACAGCAAAAACTTCGTTGTCTGATTTTTGAGACTCTTCACCAAATACAGAGTACTGGTTGGCAAAGTACCCTACACGTTGGTCGAAGAATCGTTTACGCATAGGCACTTTAGGCAGCAATATCATTGAGGTATTAAACTCCATAGTTACCACACCTGCATCGCGCGAGGCCGGCAGATACTGGCCAATTTGCGGAATAGGCATTAAAGAAACCGACGGCGGCACTACGCCAAAGGTTTTAACCGTACGGATTTCAGTATTAATTGGGTAAGACCGTATGTGCTGAATATACGAGCGGTCTGGCAACTGCGCTGTAATTTTAAGTAATTGTTTGCTTACAGGGTCTAATGAAAAAATCTGGTTATCAGCCTTGAAGAAATCAGTTACTTCAATTACAGAAACCGTATCTTTCTTAATGGCTTTAATGTCAAATGCACCCACAATTGGGTCGGCGCTTGAGTTTCTTACGGCCTGAAAAATAGGCTTGGTGCTATCAGGACTTGACATAACGATAGAGATAGAACGTAAGAAAATCTTATTGTCTGGTCCTTTCTCCCATCTGATCATCTGACGGTTCACTTCTTCTCCACCAAAGATACCACCACCGGCGGCAGTTTTAGAATAACGCGTAACCGTCATTATGTCACGGCCCAGCAGGGTATCGGCAATTTCAAAGAAGTACTTCTCATCAATTTTATGCACCGTTATCAATCCTTTGCTGGTTTTGGCCTTATCAGTAATTACATCTTTGTAAGGTTTCGGCCCTGGTTTGGGGGTTTCGGCAGGTTTAACTACAGGAGGTGTTGCGGTTGGCGTCTGGGTAGTTTTTGCAGGTTCTTCTTTTTTCTTGTCGTCCTTCTTCTGGGCATTCCCCGTCAGGGTCATACCAAAAATAGCACAGGGTACAAGTGCAAGGCGTAATAATTTCATAATTAATTAATAATAGTGTGATGAAAAAAATTTCGTAAATGTAAGTGAAGAGAAAGAATAATTTTTTAAATGTTGATGAATTAATTTGAATATGAGACCAAATACCAAATTTGCAGTAAATTTTACTTTGTGGCATCAACTAATTTGTGATATGGTTGTCTTGAACTTTGCCGCGACGGCGAACCGTTTTACCAGATTAAATGATTACACTGATTGGCATTAAAGTAAATTTGTTTTGATATGTAATTAATACCTGCTTCAATCGTCTTAACAATAATCAGGTTAAAATGCATTTAGTCAACTAAATCATTCAATCAGGTAAAACGGTACGCCGTCGCGGCAGAGTTCAGACATTGTTCAAGAAATAACAAAAATATTTTCAGAATCGCTGTAACCTTTTACCTGTACCCAAGTAATCATATTCAGAAACCTAAAACGAAAAAGCTCTCTATGACAGACGAAGCAGCTATGCAACTGGTAGCCGGAGGCGACTTGGATAAGGCTGCGATTTTGTACGAAAGATACAAACGCCCATTATATAATTTTTATTTAAGATTTGGTGTAGAGCGTGATTCGAGTCAGGATCTGACTCAGCAGGTTTTCTATCGTATCATTCATTACCGGCAAAGCTATAAAGATGGTTACGAGTTCAGAACATGGATATACCGGATAGCCAGAAATATTTACCACGATTACCTGAAAGAGCAATCGCACAACCACAAAGATTTAAACGAAAACATTGACTTAGCCGAAGAAGAAAATTATGATGATGAACAATACCTTTTAATTCAGAAAGCCTTAAAAAAAATACCACAGGAGTACCAGGAAGTACTAAGGTTGAGCAGATATGAAGACCTGAAATACGAAGAAATTGCCGACGTACTCAATATTTCGGTGTCGTTGGTAAAAGTACGGGTACACAGAGGTTTAAAACAATTAAAAGAAGAATTTTTAAAATTAAATTACTAATTAGGAGGAATGTGGATATGGAACAATTATTTGCCGATTACCTGGATAATAAACTGACAACTAAACAAAAGCAGGAACTTGAAACCCTGTTGGCAGACAACGAATCGCTCAAGACTGAGTTTGAAGAACTCAAAGCATTTTATCATGATATGCCTCAGCCAGAAGCACATGAGCCCGACGCTAACCTTGACCTTGGCTTCTATATGATGCTTGAAAAAGAAAAAGGAGCCGAACAAAAAAGAAAAGAGAAAGCACAAAAGGGAAATATGCGCGTTAGCTGGTTAAACTCGCCAGCACTAAAATACGCCGCCGGAGTTGTATTTTTATTAGGAATTTTTCTGATAGGCCGCAAAACAGCCGACAAAGACCTGGGAGATTTAAAGGAACTTACACAGCTAAAAAGAGATGTTGAAGAAACCAAAGAACTGGTAATGCTGTCGATGTTAAAGCGGGAGTCGGCCTCTGAAAGAATCCAGGCAGTCAATTACTCATACGACATCAATAAGCCCGACACTGAGGTATTAAAAGCGTTGGTTAAAACACTGAATAATGACCCGAATATAAATGTGCGCACGGCAGCAGCAGAGGCGCTGTCGCACTTCGGAGATGAGAAAGTAGCGCGTGATGCCCTGATACAAACATTGCTTACACAACAAGAGCCAACATTACAGATAACCGTGATTGATATACTGGCTAACCTTGGCGATAAACGCGCCGTAAAACCATTACAAAAGCTATTACAAAATAATGAAACCGAAGACTTTGTTAAACGGAAAGCACAGGAAAGCGTAAAAGTGTTAAGCATGTAATATTGCCTACTTTATGAACCAGCAATAACCTGCATCTTTTTAGTATTAACTGTTTGCTTGTTGGTTTTCACACAATGGTAACCCTGATAGTTTGGGTTGGTGACTCAGAGAATTAAGACCGTTTCATTTCAAAAAAAATTGCCTGAAACTGCAACGTTTTAAAATCTGAAGTTACTCTTAATAAACTATCAAATTTTAAACAAAAATTATGAAAAAGCTATTACTATGCACATTGCTCTTAGGAGCAACAGGGTCTTTATTTGCCCAAAAAATTAAAATTACAGGCTTTGTTTTAGATTCAACCGCTAACAAACCTGTTGAGTTTGCCACCGTGGCGCTCTTGAAAGATAACACCCCTATTGAAGGCACCACTGCCGATGAACGAGGGAAATTTACACTTACAAAAGCAACCAAAGGCAATTATCAAGTCAAAATCACATTTGTAGGGTACCGCGACAAAATCATCAACAACGTTAAAACTGAAAACGAAGACCTGGACCTGGGCGTAATTAAAATTGGGCAATCGGCTCAGCAATTGCAGGAAGTAACAGTAGTTGAGCAAAAAGCACTGTTTGAAGAAAAACCCGACCGGCTGGTGTACAACGCAGAAAAAGACATAACCATTAAAGGTGGCAACGCCGGAGACGTACTGCGGAAGATTCCATCAATAGCCGTTGACATGGACGGAAACGTTGAACTACGTGGAAGTGCCAACATTAAGGTATTAATTAACAACAAGCCTTCAAACCTGATGGCACGCAGCATTGCAGACGTTTTGAAACAGATACCCGCCGACGACATTAAACAGATTGAGGTTATCACCTCACCATCGGCCAAATATGATGCAGAAGGTACAGCTGGTATCATTAATATCATTACAAAAAAGAATAGCATTCAAGGTATAAATGGCAATGCCGATTTATCGGTAGGACGCTGGAACGACCGCATGAATGGTTCGTTGAACTACAGGCAAAAAGCAATTGGTATATCGGCGCGTGGTGGTTTTAACCGCTGGCGTAATCAGGGAGGCAACGAAAGCAACCGCGTAACCAATGTGGAAGGTGTTTCAAGTGCCTTGTTTCAGACAACGACTTTCAGAGGTGATGGGGAAAACGGATACGGCACTATATCTGCTGATTGGGATATTGATTCACTGAACCGCATGAGTGCCAGCCTGAATTTGTATGACGGCAAAAACGGTATGAATTTCGACTACCTGAACGATTACTCAACACAAGGTGTAACCAACCAGTATTTCACCCGTAATCTGTACCGGATTTATGACTGGCAAGGCAATACCTTGAATCTGGACTATACCAAGACTTTCAAAAAACCGAGAAGAGAATTTAATGTGCTTACCATGTTCTCAAAAGAAGGCGAAGACAGCTTTTATAAGCTAGACCAGGCCAACGAAAACAAAGCAATTAATTACCGCGAGAAAAGTACAAACTATAGCGCTAATTATGAAGGTACGGTTCAGCTCGACTTCACTAATCCGCTAGATAGTGTCAGTACCATGGAGATAGGGGTTAAATCAATTTTCAGAAATGTAAAAAGCGATTATCAGGTGGCTAATGCAATTGATGGCTCAACCAATTTTGAAAATGTACCTGCCCTTGCCAATGTTTTTGAGTACGCACAGCAAGTGGCCAGTTCTTATCTTACCTACTCTCGTACATCAAAAAACAAGTGGGGCATAAATGCCGGTGTAAGATACGAGCACACGTTTATCAATGCTGAGTTTCTGGCTGGTAAAGTACCGTTCTCAAACAACTATGGTAACATTATTCCAAATATTAGTTTGTCGAGAAGTTTACCTAAAAACCAGAAATTGAAAATAAGCTATACGCAACGTATTCAACGGCCGATGCTCTGGTATCTGAACCCTTACGTAAATGCCAGCGAACCTCTGATGACATACACCGGTAATCCGTATCTTAAACCTGAGTTAACCCATAGTGCAGAAATAAACTATAATGTGTACATCAAAGAATCGTCAATCAATACCTCATTGTTCATGCGTACCACCAACAATGCCATTGAGCGTATCAGAACATTTGACCAGGAAGGTGTAGCAACACTAGCATTCCAGAACATTTCACAGAATACTTCTTATGGCCTAACCCTGAGCGGAAACACCAAGATAAAGAAATTTACAGCCAACGGCGCAGTAAATGTGTATTACAACATTCTGAACAGCCCCGCCCTACAGGCCAAGAACGAAAACCTGATGTACCGCTTCAATGTGAATTCAAGCTATGATTTCGGAAAAGGCTTTAAAGCACAGTTCTTCGGATTCTTTAACTCACCACGCGTAATGTTGCAAGGCAAAGTAAGTGGCTTTGCTTATTACAACGTAGGGTTCCAGAAAGAAATAATGAATAAAAAAGCCACGGTAGGTTTAGGTTTCGACAACTTCCTGGCACCTTACTTTACACAAAACGGTGAGTTTTTGGGGCCAACTTTTACACAAACCACTAAATCAAGATACTATAATCAGGGCTGGAGGTTGAGTTTCTCATACCAGTTCGGCAAAATGACCAGCCAACCGCAACGCTCTAAGAAAAGCATCAGCAATGATGACAAAAAGAGTGGCGATTAATCATAGGGCTTAAGAATATCCTAAAATAACGGCTCACCATAAAACAGTAAAATTTCAAGAAAAATATATCATACTAAACCAATAAATAATCATGAAACAAATAATAATTGCGGTTTTAATCTGCATGGCCTATGCCAATTCTTTCGGGCAAACCAAACCATATAAAGTGTCGTTCAGCGGCCAGGGCAAAAAAGTACAGATAATTGTTCAACAGGCTTCTGTTAGTATCCAGGGTGTTGATGGCAACGAGGTAACCATTGAGCAAACAGGCGAAAACCGTAAAGAGCTACCTAAAGAAGCTGAGGGCCTAAGACTGGTAACCGGGGGTGTGGTTGATAACACCGGTTTAGGTGCCAACGCCGAAGTAGAAGGTAACCTGTTAAAAATTACTATACCTAAAAATCGTTACACTGGTATTCTGATCATTAAAGTACCTAAAAACCTAGATTTGAGCGTAACCGAAAGCCAGAATATGAATGAGCATAAAATCGTAATCAGCGATATTGCCGGTGAAATTGAACTGAAAACCAATAACTCTAAAGCTTATCTGAACGATATCACAGGCCCTTTGGTAGCGCATACCGGCTATGGTAAAATTTTTGTAACTTACTCTAAATTGTCACAAAGTTCACCCAGTTCCATTAATGCTTCCGGAGCAATTGACATAACACTTCCTTCTGACGCCAAGGCTAACCTGAAAGTACGTAACTATTATGGCGATTTGTTTACCGACTGGGATATCTCGGCCACCAAAAAAGAAACCAAAAGTGTAGCCAGTTCAGGTGCTAAGACAATAAACGGGCAAGGTGAAATAAGTGAAGTTACCAGCAACACTAGAGCTAAAATTGCCGCCAGAGCAGATTGTAGCGATTGCGACGAAAAAGATATCTTTAAAAGAGACCAATACGTATATGTGAGTTCAACATTCAGCAAGGCTGATGCTTTTGAAGGCACCATTAACGGTGGTGGTGTGGTTATTGACCTAAAGTCGAGCAACGGCAATATTTACATCAGAAAGAAAAAATAAGCCAACCAATTGGGTAGCAAGCCTTGCTGGTTTGCTACCTGATTACCCAGAACCTGATTATGAAAAAACTATTACTTCTTTTCTGCCTTATAGCAGGGCCGGTTGCGTTCGCGCAGGTTAGATACGCCGCTGTTGCTAAAAATACGATTAAAGACGCCGCCATTTTAATAGATCGCAACAATATCCATATTCAGGGTTATGATGGAAATGAAATTAGGATTGAAATTGAAAACCCAATTTCGACACCCAAGCAGGCTGATGGATTAAAGCGAGTGCCCATAAAGGGACTGGAAGATAATACCCAACTTGGATTAAACGTATTGCAGGAAGATTCAATGCTGGTAATAAGGGAAGTATGCAATTGTTACAACGGAACATACACCGTGTATCTGCCCAAGAGGTTAAACCTGATGCTTTATGAAAACTCACCACAAAACGGGCAACGCTGGGCTGTTAAAGATATGCAAGGCAACTTTGATGCAAGTACCGAGTTCGGCCACATTTACCTGCAGAATGTAAGTGGCAGCATAAAAGCATATAGCAGGCATGGCTCAGTAAATGCTTATCTGACCGAAACCCATAGATTGTATCTGTCGAGCCTTTTTGGCAAAGTAGTGGCTGAATTACCCCCAACCATCAAAGCTGACCTGAAAATCAAGACTTCAGAATGGAACGATGTTTTTACAGATTTTCAGCTGCCGGTAACGGAAAACAATCAGAATACAATAACCACCCAATTGAACGGTGGAGGAAATCTGGTAGAATTAAAGTCAGAGCATGGTAATATTTACCTACGGCAAAAGAAAAGTAAATAAAGTAAAGCGCAGTAAAACTGATGCAGATGAATCTGTTCAAAAGCTAAAGGCATCCGGCAATAGATTTTTGTTTACGGCTTAGTATTTTAAAACAGTTTTGAAAGCAACGACGTATTATTTAACCCACGGTTCACTTCTTTTTAGGTTAGAAAAACAAATTTAATCATACAATTTAATCTATCAGTATTGGGCGAGGCTTTGTCTTGCCCTTATATTTTCTAAACCAGATTGGCTTTAACTAACTTAATAGAAATGGCTATCAGAATCATCCCGAATACTTTTCTCAGAATATCAGCACCTGTTTGTCCTAATTTCTTTTCAATCCAGACCGAACTTCTTAAAACAATATAAACTATTACCAGATTAAGCACAATACCCACAATGATGTTCTCTTGCTGATAGGCCGCCTTCAAAGATAAAATAGTGGTCATGGTTCCGGCTCCGGCAATAATCGGAAACGCCAGCGGCACAATTGAAGTAGCTTTACTCGACGACGTTTCATGCTTGAAAATATTCCGGCCCAATATCATTTCCATACCTATCAGAAAGATAATCAATGCCCCGGCCACTGCAAAAGACTCCACGTCAACCCCAAAGAGTTTCAGAATGCTGATACCCAGAAACAAATAGATTATCATGAGTAATCCGGCCACGGCAGTTGCCTGCTCAGCATGTATACCGCCCGCTTTTTTCCGTAAATCAATAATTATGGGTATTGACCCCAGAATATCAATTACTGAAAAAAGAATAATTGTAACAGAAATAATTTCTTTAAAACTGAAGTTCATTATCTGAGTGATATAGGTTTTTAAAAATACTTAACTGTTAAAATTACCTCAAAAATCAATTAAAACTTGCTTTAGTTGCTCCATCTCCCAATCCTCAATAGCCGGAAAATTGGCAATCCTGAAAGTAGTTTCTTTCCAGACGCCATAACCATTACCTAAGGTAATACCTGCGGCTTTTGCCTTGTCTTTTAAAAGCCTGATGGCGGCTGCACTACCTTCAATTGCAATTACGGTATCTGAGCGCACCCGGGCATTTTTAATCAATAACTCAAACGCCGTTTGGTTTTCTATAAACTCATAAAAATCTCTGGCTCTGGCAACTGTCTTTTTATTAACCAACTCAATGTTTTCTACCTGGCGCATTACCCTGTTTAGCAAATAAATACCCAGCACGTTAGGTGTATAATGGGTCTGGTATTTCTCAAAATTCTCGTGCATAAACAAAAAGCTGTTGTAATGCTGCCTCTCTCCGATCATTTCTGCCTGTCGGATGGCTTTGGGCGAACATACCATTAACCCAAGACCGGCCGGTAAGCCCAAACACTTCTGTACCGAGGCCAGCCAGATATCACCTTTTAGCCAATCTAAGGCAACACCACCCATAGACGACGTAACATCAAAAGCCACCAGTGCATTGAGCGACGGTATATTACTTAAATCTACCTGAGTAGCATTAGAGGTTTCATTTTGAGTAATACAAAAAACGTCAAATTCGGCAGTTGCCTCTGTTATAACTGGTATGGTTTCTTCTGCATCAAACTTTTGCCCTGCCACATTTCTTCCAGCAATTTTTTGCGCGTACTCAAACCATTTCTGTCCGAATGCCCCATTATACAAATGATAACTACCTTTAGAAGTAAAAGACTGCGCCACTATTTCCCAGCACTCAGTAGCTGACGAGGTAAAGTAAACGTGATAATGAGTAGGGATATTCAGTTTTTGTTTCAGAAGTTCAATGCTCTCCTGAAGTAAACCCATAAAAGCAGTACTTCTGTGATTCTGGCTTAAAATTCCTTCATTGAAGGCATCTTGCAGATAACCTGCTATTTGTGGGTAAATCTTTGAAGGCCCCGGATAGAATGTAATCATGGGTTTAAAAATAACAGGAAAACAGCCGGAAAAACCGACTGTGGAAGTATCGGCTAAAACCATTTAAAGCGCACTGGCCTTTTATTGCATCTGGTCAAGAAAATAGGCACTTAGTTCTCTTTCCAGTTCAACAGGTGTTACAACTTTTATATTCCCGTCAAGCGCAAGAGAAATACGGCCGTTTTCTTCTGAAATACAAATGGCGGCTGCATCAGTCGCCTCCGAAATACCCAAAGCTGCCCGGTGCCTGAAACCATAATGCGTAGGCAGTTCGTCGCTACTGGCAATTGGCAGTATACAATGAGCTGCCTGAATGCGGTTGCGGCTGATTACCACTGCTCCGTCGTTAAGAAGACTGTACTGACTAAAAATTGATATCAATAATTTTTTAGACAAAAGGGCATCAAGCACATCGCCAGACTCTACAAACTTGCTTAAATCGTCATCTTTCTGAATAACAATAATTCCACCTGTAAACTCGCTCGACATAGCTTTGGTAGCCTCGGTAATAATTTTAAGCGGAGTAGTACTTTCTTCTTCCTCCAGTTTGGTGCCCAATAGTTTGGCAAAAAACTTGTTATTGGTTAAAGTGGTTGATTTACCTATTAATAATAAAAATCTGCGTATCTCCTGCTGAAAAAGCACAATAAGCGCCACCGCTCCTACCCCCATGAAGTACTCCATTATACGGGTAAGCAGCTCCAGACCAATTGCTTTAACTATTAAATAGAACAAATATATGAGCAAATACCCTAGAAAAACTTTACTTGCTACACTACCTCTAACCAGGTTATATATATAATATAAGAGAAAAGCTACTAATACAACATCTAATACATCTGTCCACTTTATCTCCAGAAAGCCAATTTGCATAAGTTGGTATTTTTTGTGCGTGATTTGCGAAAGTACAAAAAAAACGAAAAAGCCACATCTAATGATATGGCTTTTCCTATTAAAATCTTTTTAAATTTATTTACAAATTAACAGTCAAAAGCTTCAGAATAAACAGATATATTTACTTCGGCAGTTATTCTAAGCGTTTATCAATCTCCTTTCTGAAGTTTTCAATGCGATGAAAAGTAAGAAAATTGGCGTCATGAAAATTATTGGCGCCTCCTGCGGCATCATCATAGGCAGTTCTTGAAACAAAAATAATGTCGTCATTTTCAAACTGCCAGTCAACATACTGAAAACCGTGTTTGCTTACATCAGGATGGTACAGTAATTGTTGGTGAATCTCCCATTTTTTCAGGTCTTTAGTGCTAACAAGCGCCAATTGATTTCTAATTGAAGCAGGTGTTTTATTTTTATAGAGTGTGTCCACCGTATTCACCAATGCCCAATACCTGTCAGAGTTGCTGTCATATCTGATACTAAATTTCTTACTCGCACCGGGCATGGGTACAAACCCTGTTTGCTTATCAAAGGCAGCCATTTTACCATACCTGCCAATTTTCACAAAAGCTGCCACTTCTGCATTACCTTGTGGCACATCTACTCTTAGTATATCAAGCATTTCACCATTTCTGCTAATTACTGCATTGCCTTCAAGCCATGCATTGAATTTGCCGTTCAGGTAAGTAGAATCATAAGGCAGCTTGTTGGTAGCCCTCCAGTTATCTGCATTCAGTAAATCTGAATTTAAAGGCGCCGAAATCATCATAGCACTATAGCGCTTGCCCCAACGTGTTGTGGGGGCAGTGGCGTATTCCAAAGCACGCCAGATTCTGGCCTTATGAATAACCACTGGCACAGGGGCCGTGTGGTACTCGCCTTCCAGTAACAAACCCGTTGTTTTGCTGTAGGGGGTTGTCCAGCTGTGTCCACCATCAACCGATTTACGAATAATGAAATTGCCATGATGCTTATTAGTACCCATAATATACAAGGCACCATTATGCGTAAACAGATTCGACCAGAACTGACCATCAATAATAGCTATTTGCTGCCATGTTTTGCCCTTATCTTTAGAAGAAAAAATTCTGGTTTGGGCAGAAGCAAACTCTTTTGATTTAGGCCCGAATTCATCATGCGATGCCACGTAGCTGCCGTCAGGTAAAATACAAATCGAAGGCGAGCCAATATACTTACCTGTCTCCTTCGCCATATAGTCTATCACTATCCCAGGTGGTTCAGCAGTGCTTTGTGCATAGGATTGATAAAAAAACAACAAGAGAACAGTACAAATAAATGAGTTGGTGCCTAGTTTCATAACAATAGATAGGTAAACAGGTCGAAAAAATATCCTGATAGAGCTTTAGCTCTTTTTGAACAGCCAAGCAAGATACTAATTTTCTGAAAGCCGGAAGCAATAAAGATATCTCTAAAAAAGAATCCCATTTTGTGAATCTATTCCTGAGTAACAAATTCACAAAATGGGAAGAAAAAATTGGATATTAATTATTACAACCGAAAGTGATTAACGTGGGCGTACGCCAGCGCCGGCACCGCCTTGACCTTGCTGCCCTTGTGCGCCGCCATCGCCTTCACCTTCTTTGATGTCTTCGTTATTAACTTTTTTCTTGTTGCGGAATAAACCACCGCCACCGTTGAAATCCATCTTGCCGAATGAGTAATTGATAGAGAAACGCACACCTCGGTTATACACATTACGTACTGAATTGGATACGAAGGTTGGGTCGCTTGCATAGCTTTTGATAACCATCTTCTTGGCAAACGGGTTATCTAAACCAAAATTGAAACTTCCTTTTTTGTTTTTGAAGTCTTTCTTCACCCCGATATTATAAAAACGGAAGGCTCCCTGATACCCCTGTAATTGCACCCGGCGGCTACCCATGAACCCAAAAGCCTGAGCACCCCAGCCTTTGGTAAAGGTATAAGAGGCATTGAAGTTGAAGTTGGAGTTCCATCCTTTGTTTTCAATAGCCACCAGGCTGCTCTTATACGTATTGTCTGCCTGTAATACCGGAATCACAACGGTACCATTTAAAAGATTATATGTAAAGTTGGCTCCGCCACCTATTCTAAGGCTTTTGGTTGGCTGCACATTTAAAAATATATTGGCGCCATAAAAGTTGGTTTTACCAATGTTGTCGAAAGTAGATGTAACAACTCCTTTCTCATCAACCGAACGAACTGATGTTATGTTATTATTGGTGAATCTTCTGAAAACAGCTACGTTAACCGAGTTAGCCTTAAAGTATGTATTATAGTTGATTTCAAAGTTATGGCTCAGCTCTGGTTTCAAAAGCGGGTTACCGTAAGAGATATTCAGAGGGTCGGCATAGTTAACAAAAGGGTTCAGGAACTCAAGAGACGGGCGTTGAATACGCTGACCGTAGCTGAATCTTACCTTATGATTTTTAGGAAAATCTTTAGACACCGTAACCGTAGGCACTATGTTATCATAAGGTGCAATGGTAGTAGGTTTGTCTGAATTCTGAAACTTGGCATTAATTGAAGTATTTTCGTAGCGAACACCCATTTTCAAGCCCCATTTTTGCGGTAAAGCCAGGGTAAGTGTAGTATAGGCTGCACTTACTTTCTGCTCGTAGTTAAAGTCGTTGGTTCTTGACGGGATGATTACATAATCATTGGTTTGCTCGTTAAACTGCAGGAAGTCATAACCACTAGATACATCGCGGATAATATACTTGGCACCTGCCTCAAATATATTCTTTTTAAAAGGCAGGTTATAATCAGCCTGAAAGGTAGTCTCATTATTCAGCCCATCATTGTTACTTTTATTAAATGGTTTATTATCCTGGTCAGTTCTGAAATCAGTATCACGGGTATTTCTGCCATGCTGTATCAGCAACGTAAAATCATGCCCCTGCTGTTTAAATGTACGTGTATAGTTGAAATCAATATCAAGGCTGTTGTTGGTGCGTAGCTGTTTCACATAGCGTGTAAACTGTTGCATTACCTCACCTGATGACCCCGTCAGTAAAGATGTCTGTGGCCCTCTGGTATCAAAATTTCCGATACCCAAACGGCCAGTCAATGTCATTGAGTTTTTTGAGTTAATGTCATAATCAATACTCAACTGCGTATTACCATTTATACGTCTCACATTATTAGCGTCAGTCTGTGCCAGGGTTGTGGTTGTGCCGCGTACCGAGCTTTCGCGGGTAGTGCTTCCGTCACTGGGTGTATTATAACCTGAGTTACCACCAAAGCTCAACGAAGTACCTACTTTTTTCTGACGAAGGTTAAGATTACCAAAGGCATTGGCGCCACGCACACCGGCACCTGCATTTACAAATCCGGTAAGGCCTTGCAGGGTATTTTTCTTGGTTATGATATTGATAATACCGGCCGTACCCTCTGCATCATATTTGGCAGACGGCGAGGTAATTACCTCTACCGATTTTATCATGTCAGACGGTATCTGTTTTAAGGCATCGGCAATATTCGTTGCCAGAATACTCGACGGCTTGTTATTAATCAATACCTTGATATTGCTGCTGCCGCGCATCTGCACGTTGCCATCCATATCAACAGTAAGCATAGGTACTTTTCTTAGCACATCTTCTGCTGTTCCACCACGGCTGGTAATGTCTTTTTCGGCATTGTAAACCAGGCGGTCAACCTTATCTTCTACAAGAGCAGCCTGCCCAACTACCGTTACCTCATTCAGAATTTTGGTATCTGTAGCCATCACCAGGTTACCCAGATTAACCTCTGCTTTATTGGTAGGAACATCAACTTTGTTTAATGTGGTATTTTTATAACCAATAAAAGAGGCCACCACTTTGTAAGTTCCTTTAGCCAGGTTCTTAACAGTAAATGCACCGTTCATATCGGTCATTGAGCCTTCTACTACTTTATTGTTTTTGTCATATACTGCAATAGAGGCAAATTCAACAGGTTTTTTGGTTGTAGAGTCTACCAGAATACCAATAATTTTAGCCGAACCACGAGGCACATCATTCTGTGGGGTTTGCTGTTGCTGTGGATTACCCCCCGGGAAGCCTCCCCCACTACGGCCTCCTCCTCCAAAACCTCCTCCACCCGGAAACTGCGCAAAAGCTGTGTGAAGTAATGCCGATGAAAGGATTGTAAGTAAAAATTTTCTTTTCATTTGTGTAAATAACGGTTAAAAAATATGGTGTCTGTCGTGGCTAAAAAATCTTGATTTTGTACAAAATTACCACTCAAACCCTCATTAAATACCGTATTTCACATTAAAAGATTTATAAAAAACACCATTACCTGAAAACAATAGATGAAAGTACCGGAAAAGTAGATAAGCGATACTTTAGACTTGAATAAGAAAAGCTGAAGAATACTATAAATGGTATTTGCGGCGCGTGGGATTTATCAGAAACTTCTTGTGCATGGTAAAACTTTCGGGGTGCATCTGGCTGAACAGCACACTCCATTCTCTGAACCTTTCAGGCTCGGCCTGTGCAAACTTATCTTTATCTATTTTTTTGCTTATCAGGTATTCTTCGAAAGTCATAGTTTCATGATTTTGTACAAATTTATAAAAAAACTTTAAAGGCTTAGCCATATAACGCGTTTGTAAAAGCAATACTAAATTTAAAGATTCTCATTAATCAATACTGCGTAACCAGCCTGTCAGACTACGGCGTTCGCGGTTCGCAGGTAGTACTTCATGTTCTATTTTATCGCTTTCAAATACAATCAGCCTGCCACCCAGCGGCAAAACGGTTTTGTCGCCGTCCGGCAAAAATAAAACGAGTTCTCCGCCATTATCAGGCTGCCAGTTCTGGTTCAGATAACAAATGAAAGATAGTTTTCGCCCAGAGTCATTTCTGAATTTATCGAGATGCCGTTTATAAAACGTACCTACCGGATAAGACGCATAATGGATTTCATAAGACCGTAACCCCAGAAAACAGGTATAATTTACATAGCCCATAAATTGTTCCAGGCGGTCAAGAAATACAGTTTCTATTCCTACGGCATTGCTTTTCTCCAGCCACAGAATCTCATCGCCTCTTATATCCTTTACCACTTCATGGCTTTTACTGATACCAGCCTTTTTAAACGCTTGTGCCTGATAATGCAATAGAAAACGCTCATTAAGCGCTGATATTTCTTCGTCAGACAGGAATCCGTCCAAAATGCCATAGCCCCGGTCTAATATCTGAGAAATTATTGATTCAAATGCAACTTGCCATGTTTCTTCCATAATTTATGCGTATTTTTGCACCCGTTTTTAAGGTTGGCCAAAAGGCCGTTTTTTTGACACTTACAGACCAAGGCTGTAAGCATCAGGTTCGCAAAATTAGATAAAAATGTCATTTCTTCAAGAATTACACAAACGCCGTACGTTCGCTATCATTGCCCACCCCGATGCCGGGAAAACCACACTGACCGAGAAGCTGCTGCTTTTCGGAGGTGCCATTCAGACGGCAGGGGCGGTAAAATCGAATAAAATCAAGAAATCTACTACTTCCGATTTCATGGAAATTGAGAAGCAGAGAGGTATCTCGGTGGCCACTTCTGTAATGACTTTTGAATATAGAGGGCTTAAAATCAATATTCTGGATACCCCCGGCCACAAAGACTTTGCTGAAGATACCTATCGAACGCTTACTGCCGTAGATAGTGTAATTCTGGTAATTGACTGCGTAAAAGGCGTTGAGGAACAAACCGAAAGGTTGATGGAAGTTTGCCGGATGCGTAATACGCCGGTGATTATCTTTGTAAATAAACTGGACCGCGAAGGACAAAACCCTTTTGATTTGCTGGATGAACTGGAGCAAAAACTGAATATCAGTGTACGCCCTATTACATGGCCGGTTAATGGTGGCTCTAACTTTAAAGGGGTGTATCACCTGCTGGAAAAAAAGATGAACCACTTTGCCGTAAACAAAACACGCCTGGAAGACGATATTGATGTGATTGAGCTGGAGTCGGAGGTGCTGGACAAAAAAGTTGGTGAAAAAGATGCCAACCAGCTAAGGGAAGATGTAGAACTGATAGAAGGGGTTTATAGCGAATTTGATAAAGAAGCTTACCTAGCAGGAAACCTGGCTCCTGTATTTTTTGGTAGTGCCGTAAGCAACTTTGGCGTGATGGAACTTCTGAATACTTTTTGTGATGTGTCTCCTCTGCCTGTGCACCGCATGACAGACAAACGTATGGTGGAACCTGAGGAAAAGAAATTCAGCGGATTTGTCTTTAAAATCCACGCCAATATTGACCCACGACACCGTGACAGAATTGCTTTCCTGAGAATTTGCAGCGGACAGTTTGAACGTGGAAAATTCTATAAACACGTACGCTTAAGTAAAGATATGCGTTTCTCAAGCCCGTTTGCTTTTCTGGCCGACAGAAAAGATGTAGTTGAGGATGCCTACCCGGGAGACGTAATTGGTCTATACGATACCGGTACTTTTAAAATTGGCGATACGCTTACCGAAGGAGAAGCGCTTCAATTTACGGGTATTCCAAGCTTTTCGCCAGAGATATTCAAAGAGGTAATTAACAATGACCCTATGAAATCGAAACAATTAGAAAAAGGTGTGCAGCAGCTGACAGATGAAGGCGTGGCCCAGTTATTTACCCAGCAACCAGGTAACCGTAAGATAATAGGCACAGTTGGTGAGCTTCAGTTTGAGGTTATTCAATACCGACTGCTGAATGAATATGGCGCCAGCTGTAGATTTGATGCCCGCCCTTATTCTAAAGCCTGCTGGATAACCTCAGAAGATAAAGATAAGCTGGCTGAGTTTGTGCGCCTGAAAGGCAATTATATTGCTTATGATAAAGACCAGAATCCGGTTTTTCTGGCAGAGACCGACTGGATACTACGAATGAATATCCAGAACAATCCGGACATCAAGTTTCATACTACCTCTGAATTTAAAACAGAAATGGTTTAGTGATACGCTCACTAAACCATTTTTATTAATATTTTACCTTTATGCTGTGGTACTCTTCCTGCTCCTGATAGTCAGCTCTTAATGGGTGCCCTTCCCAATCAGCCGGAAGCAGTATTCTCCGCAAGTCGGGGTGGCCGGTAAAATCAATTCCAACCAAATCAAAGGCTTCACGTTCGTGCCAGTCTGCCGTGCGCCAGATACCTGCTACTGAAGGCACCTGTGGCAAGGGCTCTCCTTCTGCATTTCTGGGTACTTCCACCTTCAAAACGAAATTATGTTCATACGGAATTGAGGTAAGATTATAGATTACCTCAATGGTGCCAACGGCAGGGCCGTTATCAATGGCTGTAATACAGGCCAGAAAATCAAAATACAGGTTGGGGTTTTCATGCATAAATGTGCAGACATCCACAATGCTTTCAGCCGGAACCGTTAAGCTGGGTTGAAGAACATTGCTCTCAGCTTTCAGTACAATTGTTTCACCAAACTTATCTGTAATTACCTGCTTTATTTGTTCAAAATCCATAATTATCCAATTGGGTGCATGCGTGACTGACTGATTATTTACAGATTAATACATTCCTATATATATCGTCAATACCTTTACCATCTGTTTAATATATATTGATTCCTAAAGTTAAAACATAATCTGTTATCCTGAAAATCAAATTAGTTTATTATGGCTTTTAAACCTTTTTTAATGATTTCACTCTAACAATTGCAACGTTGTAAAAAGGACAATTTTCTTACAATCAACCAATTCAAAAAATGAAAAAAATACTTTTAGTGTGCACGCTTATTGGCGGAGTACTTACCGGAGCATTTGCCCAGCAAGACAAACCAGGGCGTGGAGACGGACCTCATAAAACACCAGAACAACGCGCAGAAATGAGAACCAACCGCATGAAGGAATCGCTGGCCTTAAATGATGATCAATATAAGAAAATGCTGGCTATTAATCTGGAGCAGGAGAAAAAAAGGGATGAGTTCAGAAACGAAGAAAGAGAACGAATGCTTGCCAGCCGTAAAAGAATGAAGTCTAACTACGACGACGCCATGAAAAGCTATGAGAGTGTTCTGACACCCGAACAAATGACAAAATTACGTGAAGAAGCAAAAAAAAGAAGAGCCGAAATAAGGGATAACTGGAAGGAAAGAAGAGGAAGAAGATAAACCCCGGCTTTACAAAAACAAAGGCATAACTTTTACCGGTTATGCCTTTGTTTTTGTAATTTTTTAAAATCTAGTTTTGCTGAGACAACAAATAAAGTACGGCCATTCTGACAGCTACGCCGTTTTCTACCTGGTCGAGAATAATTGAATGATGAGAATCAGCGGCATCGCTCGATAACTCCACACCCCTGTTTATCGGCCCGGGGTGCATTAGCACAATTTCTTTATCCAACTCATCGAGCATTTGTTTATTGATTCCGAAATAGAGCGAATATTCACGCAATGAAGGGAAATACTTAATTTGCTGGCGTTCCAGTTGTATTCTCAGAACATTGGCCACATCGCACCATTGTAATGTTTCTTTTACGCTATGAGAGATTCTTACGCCAATTTCATTAATATATTTAGGCAAAAGGGTGTTAGGCCCGCAAATAGTAACTTCTGCACCCAGTTTCTGCAAGCAGAAAATATTCGAAAGCGCCACGCGCGAATGCAGGATATCGCCAATAATGGCAATTTTCTTACCGGCAAGGTCTCCCAGTTTTTCCTGCATAGAAAAAGAATCAAGCAAAGCCTGTGTCGGGTGCTCATGCGTACCGTCACCAGCGTTTACAATATTGGCTTTTATTTTTTTAGACAAATAATGAGGCGCTCCCGGGCTACTATGGCGCATTACAATCATGTCTACCTTCATAGCCAGAATATTATTAACGGTATCAAGCAGGGTTTCTCCTTTTTTTACAGAGCTACCCGAAGCCGAAAAATTAACGACATCAGCAGAGAGCCTTTTTTCAGCCAGCTCAAATGACAGACGCGTACGGGTAGAATTTTCAAAAAAAACATTGGCAATTGTTACATCTCTCAGCGAAGGTACTTTTTTTATCGGTCGGTTAATAACCTCCTTAAATTCTTTGGCAGTTTCTAAAATAAGCTGAATATCGTTTGTTGTAAGGTCTTTTATACCGAGTAGATGTTTGGTACTCAATGATTGCATCTTAATAAGAGAAGTATGTTTGGCAAAATTAAAAAAAAAGCCCCAATACACAAAAGGGGCTAATGAAAATCATGAAACAATGGCAGCCGGTTGCCGTTCTATCTCAATAATTTTTTTGATATCGTCCCAGAAACTCGGGTACGATTTCACTACCACATTGGGTTCTTCTATGGTTACGTCTGTCAGCATTGCCAGCGGTGCAAAAGCCATAGCCATCCGGTGGTCGTCATAAGTAGCAATGCTTACAGGGGCGCTGCCGAACTCAAAACCTGAGCCAGACACCCTGTATTCGGTATTGGCTACTACTTCTGTTAGGCTTCCTCCAAACTTCTTAAGCTCGTTCTGCAAAGCTAAAATCCGGTCTGTTTCTTTTATTTTAAGGCTCTCTATGCCTGTAAAAACAGCTTCAATACCTTTGGCTACACAGGTTACTGCAACGGTTTGCGCCAGGTCGGGGCAATTGGCAAAATCCCATTGAAGGCTAGGCTGGGCAGGTATTTTTGTTAACAATACGCCATCGGCTGTAAAAGTACTTTTCACACCCAGTTGGGTCATTATAGCTACAATAGCGCTATCGCCCTGCAATGAGTTCTCTTTCAGACCTAATAATTCTACCCGGGTGTCTTCAAAGGTTGATAACGCAACAATACTATACCAATAACTGGCCCCAGACCAGTCAGACTCTACCTGATAGCTGGTTGGCTTGTATTGCTGAGAAGCAACTGTCAGCACTTTGGCATCCCAATCGGCTTTGGCATCTACACCAAAAGCTTTCATCTGCGCCAGGGTCATGTTAATATAAGGTATTGACCCAATTTCACCTGTCAGACGAATGGTCAGCCCCTGCGGTAATGTGGGTGCAATCATCAAGAGAGCTGAAATATACTGGCTGCTTACATCTCCTCTTATAGTTACTTCACTACTTTTCTGCGCCGACAAGCCATTTATCTGTAAAGGCGGATACCCTTCTGTTTTCAGATATTCAATATCGGCTCCAATGGTTTTAAGGGCCTCAACCAAAATACCTATGGGGCGCTCACACATACGAGGCGTACCTGTCATGGTTTTGTTTTGGTTGGTTGCGGTAAAATAGGCGGTTAAAAAACGCATGGTTGTTCCGGCATCAATCACATCGGCAACTGGATCAGCAGATTGCAAAAGGCGAATCATGGTCTGGGTATCACGAGCCGAAGAAAGGTTCTTCAAATCGCCTTTAAAACCAGACAGTGCATTGATAATCAAGGCTCTGTTGCTTTCAGATTTAGATGAAGCCAACAGAATTTTAGTATCAAATGCCTGAGCGTTTTTGTAAAGAATTACTTTTTCCAAAATATTAAGTAGTGTTATGCCGTCAGAATTTGCCTGTTAAAAAAAATTACCAGGCCAGGTATCTGAACAATTAAATAATTATCTGCCAATCAGGCTGCTTTCAATCTGCCTATTAAATACAATAATGGGTACCGACATTTAACCCAGATAACTGCTGATGCTCATGATATCGGCAAATACACCCGATGCCGTTACCTCAGCACCTGCACCCGGGCCTTTAATAACCAATGGGTTAAATTTATACCGCTCGGTAGTAAATGACACAATATTCTCTGAACCCGCCAGATTAAAAAACGGATGGTTACGACCTACCGATTTCAGTTCAATGGTAACCTTTTCTTCGTCCAGGGTAGCAATATAGCGCAGCACCTCGCCTTTTGCTTCGGCTTCAGCCAGAAGTTGCTCAAAACGGTTATTATCTTTTTCTAATTCCACAAAAAAGTCTTCAACTGTTTTGGCTTGCAGACAGGCATCGTTCAAAAGGTTGATGATTTTTACGTCTTCGGGTTCCAGTCTCAATCCGCATTCTCTCGATAAAATCAAAATCTTGCGGGCTACATCCTGGCCGCTCAGGTCGTCACGTGGGTCTGGTTCTGTGTAGCCTTTGGCCTTGGCCTCCTTAACTACATCCACAAATCTTTCGCCTACTCTGAAATTATTGAAGATATAGGCCAATGTACCCGATAATACGGCTTCTATTTTATGAATTTTGTCTCCGCTCGTTATAAGCCCCTGAAGCGTGTTAATAATGGGTAGCCCTGCCCCAACGTTGGTCTCATACAAAAACTTCACGCCGTGTTTCTGGGCAGCTTTTTGCAGCATAAAGTATTGCTCAAACTTTCCTGAATTTGCCACCTTATTAGGGGTTACTATTGATACGCTTGAACTCAAAAGCGAATAATAGTACTGAACAATGTTTTTATCGGCCGTGCAATCAACAAACACGCTATAGGGCATGTTCAGATCCTGTACGTCAGATACAAAAGAGCCTATGTTTGCTATATCTCCGTTTTCCAGTAATTCTTCCTTCCAGGTTTCAAGGCTTATGCCTCCTTCATTCAATATCATTTTACGGGTATTGGTGATACCCACCAGCCTGATATTCAGATTCTTGCGAGACTTCAGGTAATCTTTCTGCTCGCGAATCTGGCGTATCAGTGTACTGCCAATAAGCCCGGTTGCACCCACAACAAACAGATTGAGCGTAAGCCCATCTACCTGAAAAAAGGTTTCATGAATAGCATTAAGCGCCTTGCCAATATCTTTTTTATGTATTACAACCGAAATGTTAAGCTCAGAAGACCCCTGAGCCGTAGCCACCACGTTAATACCGTTTTTACCCAAAACAGAAAACAACTTGCCGGATGTACCCGAGCTTGATTTCATTCCTTCGCCTACAACGGCAAGCACAGAAAGGTTATGCTCAATGGCTATGTTATCTAACAATCCCTGGGCTATTTCAGTAGCAAATCCTTCTTCCAGAATTTCTTTTACGCCATAGGCAGACTTCGGCTCTACGGCAAAACAGATGGAATGTTCAGACGAAGCCTGCGATATCAGTATTACACTGATTTTGTTCTTGGCCAGTATAGAAAACAACTTGGCCGATATACCCGCCACGCCTATCATACCACCACCCTGTACATTGATGAGGGCGATGTCATCAATAGAAGATATGCCTGTTATAGAATACTCTTTGGTTTCGGCGGTTTTGCTGATAAACGTACCCGGGTGCTTATGATTGAAAGTATTAAGAACCTTAATTGGGATATTCTTGTAAAAAGCAGGTGTAAGACTAGGCGGATATATAACCTTAGCCCCAAAGTGCGAAAGCTCCATGGCCTCGGCATAGGTTATGGTTGGTATCGTAAAAGCATTCTTTACCTTGCGCGGGTCTGCCGTCATCATACCGTTTACGTCCGTCCAGATTTCTATCACGCTGGCGTTCAGGGCAGCACCAAAAATTGACCCGGTGTAGTCAGAGCCTCCTCTGCCCAGGGTAGTAGTAACCCCGTCTATAGTAGAACCAATAAAGCCGGTAATACATTGCAGTTTATTAGTCTGGGCAAAATGCTTGCGAATCAGCTCATTGGTCAGCTCAAAATTTACATCAGCATGCCCAAACGCATCATTAGTTTTAATTACCTTTCGTGCATCTAAAAACTCTGCTTCAATGCCTTTGTTTTTTAAAGCCTCGGTAATAATAGAAGTAGAAAGCCTTTCACCGAAACTCACTATTAAATCAAGTGTCCGGTTCGATAATTCCTTTATAAGCGACACGCCTTTGAGCAGGTCTTCCAGTTCATTAAACAGCCCTCTTACTTTTGCAATGGCACTGCTCTGGTTCTTTATATCAATAAGCCCTTTAACTGCATTGAAATGTCTGTCTTCTACCGAACGCAATTGTTCGGTAAATTCAGGGTCTGACTGCGACGCCATCTTGCCTATCTCAATCAGCCTGTTGGTTACACCACCCATAGCAGAATACACTACAGCTATTTTACTTCCTTCGTCCAGATTCTCTTTGATAATCTGAATAACCTGATTGATACTTTCTACTGTGCCTACCGAGGTGCCCCCAAACTTTAAAACTTTCATTATCTTCTGGTTGATAAATTACTACATCATTAATCTGCACAAGCAATTACGCTTCTGTTTGCCGCCGAACAAAAAAATACCCCACTTCGGCAAGGAATGGGGCGTTTATTGATGAAGTGTGCGCAAATATAATGATTTAAATACCAAAGAAAGAAAAATAGCTGCAAAATTGTGTTTTTCAAAGAATAGACCCGGAAGGCAAACGCTATTTAGAAGATTATCTAAATATTTAAGCAGTATTATTTGGCAAAACTGATTTTTTTTCAGAATTTCGTATCAATAACATTTGTTCAATAACTACTGATTCTCTTTTCCAAATGAATAGTTTATTTAAAGCGCTGAACGACTCCACCCGCCGGGAGATACTGGAGATGCTGAAAGATGGAGACATGACTGCAGGAGACATTGCAGAGCGCTTTGATATGACCAAACCCAGCATTTCGCATCACCTTGATTTGCTGAAACAGGCCGACCTTGTGGCTGCCGTAAAAAAAGGGCAGTTTATCTATTACTCGCTTAATATGACTGTGATGGACGAAATTCTGGCGTGGTTTATTCAGTTTAAACCTGCTGCAGCCGAAAAACCAAGAATCCGTCTTCAGGTTAATTCCCGCACTATTTCTGAATAAAAGCCGACCAAAACTTTGAATGTCATGAAACGCAGTTTGATGTTCGAAATGCTCATTATTGGCATTGTACTTGCCCCTTTTGCTTACTTGCTGGCTAGCTGGAACTATGCCATTTTAGGTGGGCAAATACGCATTCTGGTACTATACGGCCTGGCAGCACTTTTCTTTTATTTCCTGCCTTTAGTGATGCAGTATCTTGACAGCAAGAAACCCAATGCCGATTTTCTGATTCGCAGCGATAAACGCATCAGGCTAATCTGGTCTTCCTACCTTTCAGCGCTGGGTTTTATTCTTTTCTTTTATGTGCTGCATGATTCTGAAGGAGAAAGCATCCCTCCCCGCTACCTCGGTGTGGCCTTATCATTATTTTTATTTGCCAGTGGTAATTTTCAGTCAAATTTGCACCCAAGTAGCGCATTTGCAGGTAATAACTGGTTTACCAAGAGTTTTGAAGAAAAAAACTATCGCCAGTTGCAACGTTTTACCGCCCGTTTGTTTTTTTGGGTGGGCATAGCAGGTACTGCTTTTTTTCTGTACTTTACTGAAAGCAAACTCGTATCATGGGGATTGATATTTATCGGAGCTGTTATTTTTTATGGCATAGTTATTCGTCTAATCAGAAACATTGCTACCAGCCGATGACCCGTAAATTTCTTCATAGAGTCTGATGGTCTGCATTGCTTCTTTCACATCATGTACCCTCAGGATATTCGCACCATTCGTCAACGCAACCATATTCAGTGCCGTTGTGCCGTTTAAAGCTTCTGAAGCAGTTATACCCAGAGTTTTCCAAATCATTGATTTGCGAGAAACCCCCACCAGCATTGGCAGGCCAAGCACCTGAAAGGCAGGTAGATTTTTCATCATTTCAAAACCCTGTCTGGGGCCTTTGGCAAAGCCAAAACCCGGGTCAATGATAACATCTTTTACTCCTGATTCTCTTAAACTGTTTACTTTTATTTGCAGTTCACCCAGCACATCAACAGTCAGTTCGTGGTAATCATTCAGCCTGCTCATGGTCTCCGGGTTGCCCCTGCTGTGCATAAGTATGTAAGGCACGGCTAATTCAGCCACTATACCAAACATGAGGCTGTCTAAATTGCCGCCGCCTATATCGTTAATTATCGATGCCCCTGCCTTTACAGCTGCTTTGGCTACTGCGCTTCTAAACGTGTCTATAGATATAACGGCATTGGGGTAATGCCTAGCTATTGGTTCTATAGCATTAAGAATTCGCTCAGTTTCTTCATCAATACTTACATCTGCTGCATGGGGCCGTGTTGAGTATCCGCCTATGTCTAGTATGGATGCGCCTTCATCCAGCATTTTCCCTGCCACATCTACAATCTGTTGTGGCGCTGCCAGATAACGGCTTCCTTCAAAAAAAGAATCGGGTGTAATATTGAGAATACCCATTACTGACGGACGTGTTAAATCCATCAATCGTCCATTCGGAAGACACACCAGGGCATTGCTTTTTAAGGTTGACATTTGTTTATAGCCATGAAGTTTTATAGTTTTGCAATAATAGATTATATATTCCGGAATTCCTTAAAATTATCCTTTTTTGGATTGTGCGCATGAATCAGACCGAATTTGAATACAGATATATTATAAAAATTTGTCAGGATCTTTTCGAGAAAAAAAACAAAGATTACGGCACTTCGTGGCGTATTCTGCGCCTTCCGAGCATCACCGACCAGATTTTTATTAAAGCACAGCGCATCAGAACCATCCAGGATAAAGGCTTCAGCAAAGTAGACGAAGGCATAGTGCCAGAGTTTATAGGCATTATCAATTATTGCGTAATGGCCCTTATTCAACAAAAGCTGGTGGACGAAACAAAAATTGAGATTCCGTTTGATGAGTTGCATGAACTGTACAATAAGGAAATAGATGAAGTAATGGCACTTTTATTTAATAAAAACCATGACTACGGTGAAGCCTGGCGCGATATGCGCGTGGGTTCAATGACTGATATCATTCTAATGAAGCTGTTCAGAATCAAACAAATTGAAGACAATCAGGGCAAAACCATTGTTTCTGAGGGCATAAGGGCTGGCTATCAGGACATCATCAATTATGCTGTTTTCTGCATGATAAAACTGGGCCAGGCACAAAGCCAGCAATAAAGCGCTACAAGCAGAAAACTAAATTATAATTCAATAGGCTGTTCGAACTTTACCTTGTTCTTTTATGAAAATACCTGCACAAATTGCTCGCATCATAGTGGGTGTCATTTTTATTTTTTCTGGTTTTGTAAAAGTAGTTGACCCCGTAGGAACAGGCATAAAGCTGGAAGAATATTTTGAGGTTTTCTCGCAGGATATCCCAGCTTTAGAGGGCTTCTTTATGTTTTTTGCGCATAACTCGCTTGCGTTGTCGCTTATTTTTTGCGCATTAGAGGTTATTCTGGGTGTTGCTACGTTGCTTTCTTACCGCATGAAAATCACCTCGTGGTTGCTGCTTGTCATTATTGTATTTTTTACTTTCCTTACTTTTTACTCTGCGTATTTTAATAAAGTAACAGACTGCGGATGTTTTGGCGATTTTCTGAAACTAAAACCGTGGACGTCATTCAACAAGGACATTTTCCTTACGGTACTGATTGTAATTATATTTATATACAGAAACGGGTATAAAGATTCTAACCTGCATAGTGTTATGGCGTTGGTTTCGGTAGTCTCGTTTGGTATTGGCATTTACGCCATCCGTTACCTGCCTCCTATTGATTTCCTTCCTTATGCAGTTGGCAAAAGCATACCCGAGCAGATGAAACCCACGGGCATTAAACCCGTTTTTGAATATACTTTTCTGAACAAAAAAACCAACGAAGAGGTAAAATCGGCAGAGTTTCTGATGGATACCACTACATATAAATATGTAACATCCATTACTCTGAATGATGATAAAGTGAAACCAAAAATCACCGATTATTTTGTGAATGATGCGCAGGGAAACGTGTATACTGATTCTACTTTTATTGGCAATAAATTGTTGTTTGTTTTCAAGAATATAAAAGACGTAAACGAGGCAGAAATAACTGAGATAAAAGCTTTGGCCGGAAGCGTGCAAGGCAGCAGTATAAAACCCATTATATTAACTTCGGCCATTCAAACAGAATTTGAAGCCTTCAGGCAGGCCAATGTCCTTTCAATTCCTTATTTTACTGCCGATGCCGCCGTATTAAAAACCATGGCACGAACAAATCCTTGCGTGATTTTGTTACAAAACGGAGTGGTAAAAGGCAAATGGGGCAACAATAGCATACCCAATAAAGAAGATTTAACTAAACTGCTCAAATAGTTATATACTAAATACTTAATAATTACGCCCAAGCAGACAGAATGACTACTAACATTTTTTTGATTGGCATGCCGTCGTCAGGTAAAAGTACTTTGGGGAGGCAACTGGCCAAGAGTTTAGGATACGAATTTATTGACTTAGATGCCCGGATTGAGCTTGCAGAGGGAAAGAAGATTTCTGAAATATTTGCATTAAACGGCGAAGAATATTTTCGTAAGGTAGAAAATCAGCAGTTGAAGAAAGTTCAAAAAGATATGCGTTCTGTAGTTGCCACAGGAGGAGGTGTACCTTGTTTTCTGGACGGACTGGCGTATATCAAAGAAAATGGTATCAGTATTTTTCTGGATGTAAAGCCCGACAGATTGTTGGAAAGAATGCAGTTATCGAAGAAAAATGAAAGACCCCTTTATGACCTCGAGAATAAAAATCTGCTTGACACATTAACAGAAAAATATAATGAACGCCTGACCTACTATCAACAGGCCGATATTACCATTGAGGGAGACACCGACCCCGATGCCATTCTTTGGATTTTAGAGGCTGAATTTGCCAGGAAAATCCGGTAAAACAAAAATGACAACTCTTGCGGGTTGTCATTTTTGTTTATACACCTTTGTATTTCATTTATTTAATATCATTTCCAAAACCTTATCAGAAGAATGTACCAACCGACACCACAAAACTGGTTGCCTTGGTAGTTAAGGCAGCAGAACCATAATTTGCCGGATTAGACAATTCATAAGGAGTATAAGCGCCTTTAAACTGGTTAAATACACCTGCCAAATCAATAAAGAATTTGGAAGATCGGTACCCAATACCACCAGTAAACAACATTTGAGAGCGGTCCAGATTATCTGCTTTTACTTTGTAAGGGTCTGGCATATATTTGGCCCCGGCGCGTAATCTTATACTCTGAATACGGTACTCAGCCCCTACTTTTACATTTACAGCGTCTACATAAGTTGATTGTATACCACGTTTCTGATCAGAACTCCAGTCTTTGTCCTGAGTATCTTTTATTCCCATTCCTCTATAACCAACATACTCGGCATCAGCAGTAATAAAACCTGCTTTGTTAGGCAAAAAGAAAGTAGCGCCACCACTGGCTCTTAATGGGGTAGTAAGGTTATAAGAAAATACGTTCTCTTCTGTAGCCACATAGTTAGAAGCTTTAGAAGGAATTACCGGGTTTCCGGGTTTGGGGTCTGTTCTTATGTTTGAATTATAAATTTCGCTAACACTAATCCAGGAAGGGGTAGTTAAACTGGCACCCAGACTGATTGACTCTGTTGCTTTGTAAATAGCGCCCAGTGAAAAGTTCACACCTGAGCCTCTAACATACAGGTTCTCGTTATAGTCAAATCCGTTAAAAATAACTCCGTTGGTAAATCTTTCACTATGCGAATTGGTGTTTTCATAGTTCAGTCTAACAAAACCAATACCAAGGCCTATATAGGTTTTATCGTCAAAGTTGATACCATAACCAAGATTCCACTGGCTGGTAGAACCAGTTGCCGAAACATTACCTACCTGGTCAGCCGGAAGAGCCTGCTCAATTTTGCTGTAAGGCGCTCCGCCATTTTGCGATGGGTCTATCATGTAGGCCTGGTAATACATTGACGTTGAAGTAAACGCCGTACCGGTGTTAGGGTTAAACTCATCATCAAGTGTTTTAGAATCTGCACCGCGCAGTGAAGCCTTTTGAGCAAAAAAATCCATCATTGAACTTCGCTGATTAAGACCGTTATAGCGGAAATCACTCAAAAAACTATTTTGTCTTGAATAGGTAATGGCAAATGCCGAGCGTTTTTTTCTTGTACCAACGCCACCACTGCTAAAAACAAGCCCTAGCTGCCCGATGTTCGGACTGGTAGAAGATCTGCCGAATTGTTCACCGGCATATACCGAAGAAGTATTAATAGAATTTAATACAGGGGTAATACTCAACTCTGAGCGATTGTAAAATCCTAATCCGGCGGGGTTAGTGTAATTATTGGTAGCATCTGCACCTAAAGAAACGTATCCACCACCTAAACCCTGCATACGGGCCGAACCTGAAATTTTTGTTTCCGAGAATCTGAGGGCTTCTTCACCATAAAAGTGGCCACCCAAACTTAATTGTGCCTTGGCTCCGATTGCTCCTGAAAGAAAGGACGCGGTAATCAGAATGCGTGAGATTTTCATTTTTTTTATACTTTATGATTGAAGAATCAGCCTGCATGCCACAACATGCATTTACCGGTATTAACCGTGTATAAGTTTTACCATTCTTCTAAATTAAGGGTACAACAAAAAAGCTTTTTCATTTAATAGAAAACCTCGCCAAACAAAGTTGATTCAGCGAGGTTTCTGAATATTTTACAAAATAAAACCGTTTTCACGTACGCTCGCAAGAGCTTAACAAGCACCATCGTTCAATTGTTCGGCCGGCAGGTTATTATCTTGGACCCCGGCTTCCGCCGCCACCACCACCGCCGCCGCGTGAGGCGCCGCTGCTACTGCTGCTACCTGAACTTGAACCACGGCTACTGCTTCCGCTGCTCCAGCTTGAGTTGCTTGAGGAGCCTGAGCTTCTCCAGCTGTCAGAACCTCTTGATGAGTTTCCGCTACCACTTGACCAACTGTTAGACGAACGGGTGTTGCTTGAAGACGGACGGCTATATGAACTACTGCTACTGCCGGGCGTTTCGTAACCACCGTTTCGGCGAGGCCGGGCGTAGTAAGTATCATTACTGCTGCTGTTTGAACGCGATGAGCTCGGGGTATTATCAAATGAAGAGTTATAGCCTCCGTTTCTTCTTGGTGCGGCATAATAACCATCATTTCCGGTATAAGTTCTGCCACCGCTACCTACCGAGGTAGTTCTGGCATTGCTTCCATCAGACCGGCGTCCGCTTTCATTGGTTCTGATAGCGGTATTATTGAAGCGATCATTATAGTAAGCTGAGCCTCTGCCACCGTCACGTGGGCCATAAGTACGGTTTCTTGCAGCGCCAACTACACCCGCTGTTGCGTTGTAATAATAGCCCGGGTAACCACCGTAGTATCCACCATAACCATAATAATCGTAAGGGCTGTAAAAACCACCACCCCAAGGAGAGTATCCCCAAGGAGAATAAATAGAGCTGTAATATGGGCTGTAAAAACCACCGCCCCAGAATGGGTCATAAAAGCGGCTTCCCCAGAAAGGGTCATAATATCTGCCACCGAAACCACCATAACCCATGCCTAAGCCCAAACCAAAACCGATATTAATGCTATTGTAACCAAAAGAATTATATCCGAATGGCGAATAATATCCGAAACGGCTGAACGGACTTGCCCATCCCATTGGCTGGCTCCAGGCATAATCATTCCAACCTGATTGATATCCGTCTGAGAAACCTGATGAATAACCCGGCTCGGCAGAATACGAACGTTTCACCTTGCGTGAGTTTACGTAATTTTCATCATAATATTCATCAGTTCCTTCAGCCTGAACTGGCGACTCTTCTCTCTGATAACGCAAATTATCTTCAAAGTCAGGATTCTGGTATATGGAAGGTCGTGTAGATGTTTTATAAGCTACCTCGGGGGCATCTTTTGATGAACCGTACAAGTCATCATAATCGCCCTTGGTGGCAACCTGCTTCTGACTACAACCCCAGGCACCCAAAAGCACTGCAACCGACAGATACCTGAAAGATTTGAAAGTGTTCATTTTATATTGAATTAATTGTGAGCAAATATAACCTGTTGTCTATGTGAATGATGCACAGGCACCTTAAATGGTTGTATGGCTTATTGAAAAAATTAAAAAAAATTTAGAAACCAGTAAAACCAGATTTTTACATCGCATCCCGTTACCGCAGATTACCTAAAAGTAACGAATTTAACTATGACAAACTTAATATAAAAACTTATCTTTGCAAGCCAATCCAAATGAAAGTTTAATTAAAAGTAGGCAGGATTGTGCTTTTTATAGATATAACGTAAATATACACCTGTTAGATTCATTACAGGCGATAAAGTTTAATTTAACTGACAATTATGAGTAAAGGTCTTCCAAAACGCAGTGAGAATTATTCGGAGTGGTACAACGAATTAGTTAAAAGAGCAGACTTGGCCGAGAATTCGGCAGTAAGAGGCTGTATGGTTATAAAACCTTATGGTTATTCAATCTGGGAAAAAATGCAACGCGCCCTTGACGACATGTTTAAGGAAACAGGGCATACCAATGCTTATTTTCCGCTTTTTGTACCCAAAAGTTTGTTTGAAGCTGAAGAAAAAAACGCCGAGGGTTTTGCCAAAGAATGTGCCGTTGTAACGCATTATAGATTGAAAAGCAACCCGGATAAACCTGGCTCGCTCATGGTTGACCCTGAAGCTAAACTTGAAGAAGAATTAGTTGTAAGACCTACCAGTGAAGCCATCATCTGGAGTACCTACAAAAACTGGATACAATCATACCGTGATTTACCGATACTGATTAACCAGTGGGCCAATGTAGTGCGTTGGGAGATGCGCACCCGTATGTTTTTACGTACGGCCGAATTTCTTTGGCAGGAAGGACACACCGCCCATGCATCCAGCGAAGAGGCCTTGACAGAAACCAAACAAATGCTTGATGTATATGCCACTTTTGCCGAAGAATTTATGGCTGTACCAGTGGTAAAAGGTTTCAAGTCTGCAAATGAACGTTTTGCCGGTGCTGAAGAAACCATGTGTATTGAGGCCATGATGCAAGACGGTAAAGCCCTTCAGGCTGGTACCAGCCACTTCCTTGGGCAGAATTTCGCAAAAGCTTTTGATGTGAAATTCCAGTCGAAAGAGGGGAAACTGGAACACGTATGGGGTACGTCATGGGGTGTGAGCACACGTTTAATGGGTGCCTTAATAATGGCTCACTCAGACGACAACGGGCTTGTGCTTCCTCCAAAATTAGCGCCAATACATGTAGTTATTGTGCCTATCTATAAAGGTGAAGAAGATTTATCGGCCATTAAAGAGACCATTCAGCCAATTATCAAAGAGCTTAAATCTTATGGTATCAGCGTTAAGTTTGATGACAGCGACGCCAACCGCCCGGGATGGAAATTTGCAGAATATGAACTAAAAGGGGTGCCTGTACGCATGGCCATAGGTATGAGAGACCTACAAAATGGTGTAATAGAAGTAGCCCGAAGAGACACCTTAAGCAAAGAAACACGTGCAATAGAAGGCATAGCCGTTTATGTAAAAGATTTGTTGAATGAAATTCAGGAGAGCATTTATCAGAAAGCATTGAATTTCAGAAAAGAAAACTCTTTTGAAATAAACACCTGGCAGGAATTTGAAGAACAGATAGAAAAAGGTGGTTTCTTGCATTGCCATTGGGATGGTACCTCAGAAACAGAAGAAAAAATAAAGGAGCTTACCAAAGCGACTATCCGCTGTATTCCGTTAGACACTAAAGAGGAAGAAGGCAAGTGTATTTTAACTGGCAAACCTTCATCAAAAAGAGTTATTTTTGCAAGGGCTTATTAATAAGTTGTTTGTGAGTTTCACAGCAAATGCCTGAAAGACCTGGCTTCAATATGAATTACGGTCTTTCAGGCATTTGCTTTTTTTTCAGGTTTGAGACTAAACAAATTTATTGTTTCATCCATATCAACTCTATCCTTTTCCTTTATATACTTAAAGTTGCCAAACCTTTATTCTATAAACATCATTGACAGCCTCTGGCTAATTGAATATTTGTAAAATAAATTTTTTTTTACAATATTGCATTAAGAACAATGCTGTGATGGTAAAAGTATTTTACAACTTAATTTTCACATATCTTATTTTTATTATCCAGAAGTAAAAAATAATCCGGTTTTACCGGATGTGCATGAAATTTACATTTTAAGCAGTTTAGCTATTGCTATTGTTTGAAGGATTTTAAGAACCAGATTGTAATTATAGCATGAAAATACTTATAACCGGTGTTGGCGGCCCTACCCCAAGAAGTTTTGCCACCGCACTAAGAAAATACTCCGTTTACAAACGTTTCGAACTTATCGGAACCGATACCAACCCCTTAGCTATTGGGCTTTATCAGAACGAATTATTCAATCATACTTTTATTGTGCCACCAGCTGGCAGCCCCGATTACTGGCCGGTAATAGAAAAGTTAATTACCGAGCAAAGCATTGATATGGCTGTTATTTTGCCAGAGGCCGAAGTAATTGAATGGAGCAAAAGGAAAGCCGCCGGTAATTTACCCTGCAAAACTTTAATACCTGATAACGCCATTGCAGAGTTGTTAGTTAATAAATCACGTATGACAGATGTGCTTCAGTGCATAGACATGGCCCCCTTGTCGATTACTTTTACTCGAGACAACTATAATGCCGACGAAATATTCGATTCCTTCAATAAAAGCTTTTGGGTACGAAGCACCACGGGCACCAGTGGCCTGGGCGCTTTGAAAATTGAAAATAAAACCGCCTTGCGCAATTGGATTGAAATTAACCCGAACGTGCAGGAATTTATGGCAAGCCAATACCTGCCGGGCCGAAATCTGGCGTGTAAGGTGCTATACTATGAAGGTGCATTTCTGAGGGCCGCCTGCTGCGAGCGAATGAAATACATTATGGCTAAAGTGGCACCATCTGGCATAACAGGAAATGTTTCATTCGGAAGGTTAATCAATGACCCATTGCTGGTTCATGAGGTTGAAAGAGCTATGAACTACCTTTTTGCCTACACCAACGCTCAAAAACACGGTTTTTTTACGGTAGACCTGAAAGAAGATGAAAACGGTAAGCCGTATATAACAGAGGTAAACATCAGGCATATTGCTACCACCCAGTGCTTTGCGGCCGGGGGTGCCAATTTTGCGCTGGATACCATACGCCTGCTGGATGGAGACGCAGAGTTTAATAAAAGCTACCAGATGTATGAGTTTGAAAAAGACCTCATCTTTTTAAGAGATGTAGACTCGCTGCCTATTCTGATGAAAGGAAACGAACTTTTGCATGCTTATTATTGAGCGAACCTGGGTTTTCAGCATTATTTGTGGCGTTCATTCATTTCATGTCTGAACTCCTCATGCTGTTTTATCAGCAAATCCAGTTTTTTATGCAGGCTCCTGATTTCTTTCTCCGCTTTCTGGTTGATTTTTAAATCAATCTTTGCGCGCTCTCTGTCTTTTTCCTCCTGCCTGTTCTGGCTCATCATAATAACAGGCGCCTGCAAAGCTGCTATACAAGATAATATCAGATTAAGTAATATAAACGGGTAAGGGTCAAAAGCACGGTTTTTTAGCCAGAAAATATTAATAAATATCCAGATTATTAAAAAACCAATAAACGACAGAATGAATGTCCAGCTTCCTCCAAAGGTGGCTATCTTATCAGCCATTCTGTCACCAAACGACAGGTTTGCATTATCTTCTTCATTCAGAATATCCTTATTCATAAAGCTGTTTTTTAGGTTCAAATGTTTTTTGCAAATAATAACAGAGGGCATTGCCCCCTGTTATTAGAAACTACCGTGAAATATAAAAAAAATATTGTATCCAAAGATTACTCTTCAAGTGCAGCTGCAAATTTCTTACGATAAAACACGAAGAAAATAAGCGGAAATACGAAAAGTGTTAAAACTGTGGCTGTAATAAGCCCGCCAATAACTACGATTGCCAGCGGTTTTGAGGTTTCAGAACCAATACCGGTTGAAATGGCAGCAGGTATCAAACCTATCATGGCCATGAGGGCTGTCATAATAACCGGGCGAACCCTTGAGCGCACCCCTTCATAGATAGCCGTGTTAAGTGTCATTTTCTCATGCAGGTTTTTCTTGAATACCGATATCAAAATAACGCCGTTCTGAATACAGATACCAAACAACGCAATAAACCCGATACCCGCCGATATACTAAAGTTGGTGCCAGATATAAGCAATGAGGCAATGCCACCGATAATTGCAAAAGGTACATTGGTAAGCACAAGGGCGGCATCTTTAATATTGCCAAAAAGCACAAACAATATCAGGAATATGAGCAAAAGACTGATAGGCACTACCTGAGCCAGTCTGGCAGTAGCTCTTTGCTGGTTCTCAAAATCACCTGCCCATTTCATTTTATATCCCTTATCTAGCTTAACTACTGCATTTACTTTCTTTTGCGCTTCTGCAATGGCCGACCCCATATCGCGGCCTCTGATAGAGAACTTAACACCAATAAAACGTTGGTTGGCTTCTCTGAAAATCAGAACCGGACCTGTTTGGGAGTAAATATGCGCCACACTCTTTAACGGAATCTGGTTACCAATTGAAGTAGGTATCATCAGATTCCCAATGGCCTCTTCATTGTTTCTGAACTGCGGCGCATACCTGATTCGGAGGTCAAAGTGGCGCTCGTCTTCATAAATTTGGGTAGCGGCTTTACCACCAATTGCCATTTCAATAACCGCCTGGGCATCTGCTTTATTTACTCCGTAAAGTGCCAGCTTTTGTTCATCAAGCTCTATCCTTAATTCAGGCTGGCCAATGTTTTTGATAACCCCCAGGTCTTCAATTCCTTTTACGGTTTTTAGTTGGTCATATACCATTAAGGCTTTTTTCTCTAAAGTAGGCAGGTCTTGTCCGTATATTTTAACCGCTATACTACCCTTTACGCCCGACACAGCCTCTTCAACGTTGTCCATAATAGGTTGCGAAAAGTTAAAAAGAACACCCGGATAAATTTCCAGCTTCTTATTCATTTCGTCAATCAGCTCTTCTTTTGAAATGTGCCGTTTCCATTCTTCTTTAGGGTAAATATCTACCAGAAACTCAATATTGTAAAACCCGGTTGGGTCTGTACCGTCATTGGGTCTTCCGGTTTGAGAAATAACCTGTTTTACCTCAGGGAAACTACGGAATATCGCGCGCATCTGCTGGGTTTGTTTTACCGACTCTTCCAGCGATATATTCATGGGCATACTTGCTCTTACATAAATTGAACCCTCGTTCAGCTCAGGAAGAAACTCGGTACCTAAAAACTTAAAGTTAAAGAAACCTACCACAACCAGAATCGCTGCTATAATAATACTAACCTTTTTGTGCTTGTAAGTGTATGAGAACAACTTCAGTGATTTCTTTTCAATAAAATCAACAAAGAAATTATGTTTTTCTTTTACGTTTTTCTTTAACAGTATACTGGCAAGAACCGGCACAAGCGTAAGGGTAAAAATCAAGGCGCCCAATAAGGCAAAACCAAGGGTCCAGGCCAGAGGGCTGAACATCTTCCCTTCTACTTTCTGAAAACTGAAAATGGGCATCAGACAGGTAATAATAATGGCTTTGGAGAAGAAAATGGCTTTACCTAGCTCGGTTCCGGTCTTTTTCAACAAACCCAGTTTAGACAACCTGTTGAAACGCTCCATACCTATTTTGTGCGAGAGCTGGTCAAGCGTTACAAAAATACCTTCAACCATTACCACCGCGCCATCAACAATAATACCAAAATCAATAGCGCCCATTGAAAGCAGGTTGGCCGACATACCTTTTAAGCGCAGGCATATAAAAGCAAACAACAATGCCAGCGGAATAACAATAGAAACCGTTACGGTAGTGCGCCAGTCGGCCATGAAAATAAACACAATACAGGTAACAAATATTATTCCTTCTAACAGGTTATGTGTTACTGTATGGGTAGCAAAATGAATGAGGTTTTCGCGGTTATAAAAAGTATTGATTTTTACATCTTTAGGCAAAATACTGGTGTTGATTTCCTCAATTTTTGCCTTTACTTTTTCAATTACCTGGCTTGGGTTTTCGCCTTTTCTCATTACAATGATACACTCAACCACGTCGCTGCGTTCGTCTCTTCCAGCCTGCCCTAATCTTGGCAGTGCTGATTCTGACACATTAGCCACATTGCGAACATAAATGGGCACACCGTTGCTGTTTTTAATTACAATATTCTCAATGTCTTTAACGCCTTTCAGTAACCCTATACCCCGCACAACGTAAGCCTCAGAGTTTTTTACAATTACGTCTCCACCAACATTTATGTTAGCATTCGACACCGCCTGATACAATTGTATCGGTGTAATGTCATAGTCGAGCAACCGACGTGGGTCGGCAGATATTTCATAAGTTTTTACTTCGCCGCCAAAGCTCACCACATCGGCCACACCTGGCACACTTTTCAGATTTCTTTCTACAACCCAGTCTTGCAGTGTTTTTAGTTCTCTCACACTTCTTGTCGGGCTTTCAAGGGTATATCTGAAAATCTCACCTGTTGGACCATACGGAGGCTCTACCTCAGGGTTGGCGCCATCGGGCAGGTCAACTTCACGCAGCAGGTTATTTACCTGCTGGCGGGCAAAGGCGTCATCTACCTCATCTTCAAACATTACTTTTACTACCGACAAACCAAATACGGTGGTAGATCTGATATCTGTTTTCTTCTGAACCGGATTCAGACCAATTTCAAGCGGAATAGTTACAAACTTTTCAACTTCTTCTGCACTACGGCCTGGCCACTGCGTAATAATAGTTATCTGTGTATTGGTTACATCCGGAAAAGCCTCAACCGGAGTGTTCTGGTAGCTGATAAACCCGGCTACAATGGCAAGCAGTGTCATGAAAAATATGAAGTACTTATTTTTCAATGAAAATGCTATTATATTTTTTATGAATTTGTTCATGGTTTTTGTGATTTAGGCACGGTCTGGGGCCATGCAGGAAGCCGGTGGCTCTGCTGAAACAAAAGACCTGTTTTTATGCTGAATCGAAAATAATAGATTAATAACCTAACCGGTTTATCAGTTGTTTAAAGCCTGATAAATTAAAAGCTGATTTTCGGTAACAACTTTTTCTCCCGGTTCAAGGCCACTATTCAGATACGTAGTTGTGCCTGTTGATTTGTAAACATCAACCGTTTTTATCATCAGGTCTTTACTGCCTTTCAAAACCACCACAAAATTCTGGCTTTTATCAAATACAATTGCTTTAGAAGGAACAGCCACTTTCTGGTCGGTTCCGGCATATTCAAGATGCACGTTAGCAAACATCTCGGGTTTCAGAAAAAAGTTTTTATCATTATTAGGTAATACAATTCTTACCTGCTCAGTTTTTGATGACGGGTCAAGCACATCAAAAATTTTATCAATTTTACCTTTAAATACTTTATCCGGATAAGCAAGCGTTGAAATATCGGCGGCATAACCCTGCTTTACATTGGCCAGGTCAGACTCATACACATTAGCAATAACCCATACCTGGTCAAGATTGCTTATCGTAAACAGGCTCTCGGGGTCATCAGACCGTAACTCCATACCGGGGGCAGCCTTTTTCTCAACCACATATCCGCCTACTGGTGCTTTTACTACATAAGCAGCACCATTGCCACCCAAAATACTCTGGCGTTCGGCCACCCTGTGCAATTCTCCTTTGGCTGCCTGTAATTGCTCTTGCGCAGCTACCAGGTCTTTTTGAGATGCCAACCCGGATTTAGACATATCTTCTGCCACTTGTGCATTTTTCTGCGCTACCGACAATTGCGAGCGAGCCGTAATGGCTTGTTGCTGCAAATCGGCTAGGTCACCACTTTTAATAATGGCCAGTACCTGCCCTTTTTTTACGTAGTCGCCCAGTTCAACTTTAACATCTTCAATATGCCCACCCACTAACGGAAATACCTTTACAATTTTATCTTCATTAAACTGAATTTTTCCTGTCAGGTTCAGGTCGTTGGCTACTGTCTTCATTTCAGCAGTTTCTGTCACCAGCCTTTTCATTTGTTCTGCAGATAAAGGCGAGGAACTATCGGCAGAATCAGTCTTTTTCTCTTCACCTCCAGCGTCAGTGCATGAGGTAAACCCGATAGACGAAAGGCAGATAAGAGATGAGAAAATAACTATATTGAATACACGAAGCGTTTTCATTTCTTTTTTATTTTATATTTCATTTATTTGGTTAGTACTTTTTTTTGGGCGAAGGTTATCAACTTCACCCAGGCTGCAATTGGCAGTATACCCGCTTTATTATTTAGATGATTATCTTGCCAACAGCATAATTGAGGTCTTCAATGGCTTTCATACGGTTGTTTTGTAATTGATTAAACTCTATAACCGTACTTTTATAAGAATCAAAGAAGTCTATAAATTCAACCACGTCAATATTCTGTTTTTTGTAGTTGAGTATAACGCCATCAATGAGTTTTGAAAAATCTACAGCAAAACGATTATCAAAGGTCTGGTACATTTTATCTGCCTGAAGCGCCTTATTAAACGCCGTTATTACATTTTGCTGAACCTGCAACTGGTAGGCCTGCAAAGCAGCCTGACCTGACTGAACCCTGATTTTGGCGGCCTCTATGTTTCCCTGATTTTTATTAAAGAACGGCAATGTAACACCAACACCTACACCCAGATAATTGGAAATGTACCCCCCGTTTCGGTCGTATGTAAATTGAAGGTTCACATCCGGCTTCGCCAAGGCTTTTTGTAAGACCAGATTCTGGTTTTCAAGTTTTACGCCGGTTTTTATTAAATTCAGGTCGCTCCGGTTGTCTTCTGCCTGTGTTAATAAATCGCCTATTTTAAATTGTCCAAGGTTTACCTCCGGCAAATTGGCGGCAGCTATAAAATATTTGCCTCGGTTGGCTGTTAAAATGTTCAGGTCGGCTTCGTCGTCGGCAATGGTAGCAAGAATCGTTTGTCTCTCGCTATTCAGATTAAAAAGGTATGCTTTCAGACGAGCCAAATCTTTTAAAGGCACATTGCCTTTATCATATTGCTGCTGATACAGACTTACCGTTTGTTGAAGTGTCAGAATTTCTTCATCATACACTTTTAATTGCTGTTGCTGGTAATATAGGTCATAAAAAGTAGTGCGCAGGGCATATTGCAGGTCTCTTAATAGCGACTGAACCTGATTTTGCGCCTGTTCTGTTCCTAACCTGGCCAATGCCAATCGCTTGCTTCTTTTACCTGCCACCTCAATTAACTGCTGATATTGCACAACCTGCTGTGCATTGTTGCTGCTAAAACCGCCTATTTCTTTTTTTTGCGTGTTATAAGGCATGTGTTCAAGGTAAACCGATGGGTTTGGTTTTAAACCGGCCTGAATCTCATAGGCTTTGCTTTCTGCAATACCAAGTCTGGCAGCAATTAACTGGAGATTTTTCTGGTTAAACTGTTGTTCTGCATCGGGTAGGGTCAGGCTCAGCGAGTCTTGGGCTTTGGCAATTGGTGCTGCCAGAAGGCTTATCCATAAAAAGGCGTAGTGAATCCGTATCATTTTTGTGATTTTGATTCAGCAAAATTGTATTTATTGAATTATACCCAAATTAAACGAGCATTAAAAGAAGATTAAAATAAAAAAAACAAGACATAAATAGCTAATAATTAGCAATTTGATAATACAAACCTGAAAATTAAATTGCATTTTTACAATATAATACTATAAAACAAAAACATTTACAGAACTTTGTAAGTCAGAAGCTTATGTAAGAATTAAAACGTTACAATTAAAACAGACATAAAATTTACGACTATGGTTAAATCAGGCGATACAGTACAGGTTCATTATAAAGGTACTTTAGGCGACGGAACAGTTTTTGACAGCTCGGAAGGGCGCGAGCCACTACAATTTACAGTAGGTAGCGGTATGGTAATACCTGGTTTTGATAACGGAGTAGCAGGAATGGTGATTGGAGATAAGAAAACCGTGTACATACCGGCAGAAGAAGCCTATGGCCCTGTAAGAGAAGATATGATATTTACTTTTAATCGTCTGGATATACCTGACGATGTACCTCTTGAAATAGGCGGCACCCTGAATATGCATAATGGGCAACAGGCCATTCCGGTTATTGTTCGTGAGGTAACTGCCACTAAAGTAAAATTAGATGCGAATCATGAATTAGCAGGTAAAGACCTTATCTTTGAAATTGAGCTGGTGAGTGTTCAGTAAACAGGTTTGGCAATATAATAAAATGGCCCTTGCTTTAAACAGGCGGGGGCTTTTTTATGGCCCGTAAGGTAATTATGCAACAAATATTCTTGTCTTATAAGCAACTTCGTTTAAAGAGCAGGCCACTTCAAGCAGAAATCCTCTTAATTAATATTAATTGCCAATAATATTTAAAAAGTCACGTAAAATCCCTGTTTGATTTCTAAGGGTTTGTAAATTACTTTGTGCTATTACTTTTTGCTATTCGTGATAAAATTAATACAAACTGCTGCAATACTACTTTTGACCTCCTGTGCACTTTTTGCTCAGGATAAAGCCGCCGTCGGCTTCTCTGGTATTTACAATTTCCCTTTACATTCAATTGGCGGAGGTTTCAGAATCCAGTTACCTGTTAATCACCGGATCTCGCTTGTACCAAAGCTGAAGTACATGCCGGCCTTTAATACCATTCAGGAGGTTTATGGCGGCCTAAGCCTTCAATACAACATCATAAATAACACCGTTGCCCGTGGTACAAAAAATCTGGTGGTGCCAAACCGCCCGGTTGTATATGTCTCTGCCGGGGTTGATTACAATAAATGGCTGAATTATGAAGCTACCTTAAACAGCAAGGCAAAAGCTCAAAATCTTGTACCTGAAGCAGGTATAGGTGTATCGGCCGGTTTAAATTTTGTGAGGGTATTTGCTGAGGTAAAATATAACATGCTTTGGCAGGAAAGCTATGGCGAAATAGGTTTTTTGCTATTCCCGTTCAATGCGCCTTCTCCACGAAAAAACAACTGCCCGTATAGATTATGAAAAGAAACAGTTTTATAATTCTGTTAACAACTTTGCTTACAATTGCTTGCTCTAATGACAGAGCCGTTTTTCTGAAAGACCTGGGTATCAAAGGAAAAAAGTTTACTGATACTGCAGGAGAAAAACTCAAACAAGCTGCCACGCTTCCGGAAAAGAAAACGATTGGCAAGGACACAGACTTACCTATAAAAGGTAAACAAGGTACTGAGATTTGGCTGACCCCAGATGATTTGGTTTTACCTGATGGCAAGCCGGCCACCTACCCAATTCAGGTTGAAATACTTGAGGTATATAAGCCAAAAGATATGATTTTAAACGGTATATCGACGGTAACTGACAGAGGAATGTTAAGCACGGCCGGACAAATAAAAGTAACAGCCTTTAAAGATGCGAAAGAGTTAAAACTAAACAAAAGCAACGATTTAGTAATTGCGTTTCCGGCTGCTAATGGCGTAGACCAAAAGATGGGGCTATTTTATGGAGTTGAAAAAGATGGCATCGTAATAAAATGGCTTCCGGCCGATACCACAGGAAAAAATCTGCCTTTGTACCCTGATAGAGATGGATATACTGCTTTCCCTTCACAAATTGGGTGGATTAATTGCGACAAATTGATTGACTCGCCTGGACCATTCACCAACATAAATTTCGTTTCAGAATACCCCGAAATTAAAAACATTAACATTTTCCTGTATTTCCCTGATATGAAATCAGTTGTGAAAGTGAATAACGGAAGTTTAGACCCAGTACCCATTGGAAGCAAAGTTAAAATAATTGCTATCTCGATTACTGACAAAGATGAATGGTACTCTTTTCTGGCAGAAACAAGGGTTCAGGAAAAACAAACTATTGAAATTAAACTCGTCTCTACCACAAAAGACGATTTATTGAAATATCTGGATTCGTTATAATTTAAACTGACTTATTCTTTAATCTACTTTATTCAAGCCCTAAGCAGGTCTTGATTATTAATCATCAACTTGTCGTAAATAGCCCTTTTATTGGCGTATTTAACCACCAACTGACAATCTGCTTTGCTCTACTTTTGTATTGTTGATTCTTAATTGAACCAAATAATATTATAATTACAATGGCAAAACAGATTTTTTTGAATCTACCTGTTAGAAATCTGCAAGATTATGGCTGGATGTACCATCATGCCTTTGCCGACCTCGACGGTCATGAATGGGAGGTATTTTGGATGGACCCGAACGGATACCCCAGCAATCATTAACGTTACCTGTCTATCTCCTCATTTTTAAATAAATACTATCATTACTAAATACTTAAGAGCATGAAACGCGACAAAATTGTTTTCTGGGTTGCTACTACTATTATTTTCCTTTGGGAAGGGGTTATGCCTGCGCTTACATCGCAAACTGAATTAGCTAAAGAGGGCATCAGCCACTTAGGATACCCTGCTTATTTCGGGGTTATGCTGACGGTGTACAAAGTAGCTGGCTCTGTTGCCCTCATTTTACCCGTGGTTCCTGCACGTATTAAAGAATGGGCGTATGCAGGTCTTTCATTCTCATTAATATCTGCTTTTATCAGTCACTGGGCTGTTGACGGCATGAATGCCCAGACACCTTTTCCGTTAATCATTCTGGCTATTCTGATGGTTTCTTATGTGTATTATCATAAACTAAACCCCATAAAATAAAAGATATGGTAAGTTATGATTTAGATGCCGACATAAAGGCCATGTACATTGAAGCGGATTCTTATCCTGACGGTGTCTTGAAAGCCCACCAACAATTGCATGGCCTCGTGAAAAGAACTGAAAATCGGAAATACTTCGGCATTTCGTTTCCGGACCGGAGCGGCTTTATTATATATAAAGCCGCAGCTGAGGAGATTACAGATGGAGAAGCCATCCAATTAGAGCTAAAAACTTTTGTTATCAAAAAAGGGAATTACATTAGCATTGATATACCTGATTTCATGGAAAACACACAGGCCATTGGTGTTGCTTTTCAGAAGCTAATTTCGTTTCCTGGTATTGACCCGAATGGCGCCTGCATAGAGTGGTATCTGGACGATAACCTTGTAAAATGTATGGTACGGCTGGCAGACTGATTCTCATACAACCAGAAAAGGCTAAAAACTATAACCGATTAACGTTTAAAAGTAGCAGCAAAGCTAATAGCATAAAAGGCCCTTCACCGTTGCCAGGGAAGGGCCTTTTAATTGTTGCCAAAACCATAACGTGGTTTTAGATAAGGCTTTTGCCTTTCTCGATGGCCTTTTCAAGGCCTGCCACGTCACTACCGCCTGCGGTTGCAAAATGTGGTTGTCCACCACCGCCGCCTTTCATTTCTTTGGCCAGTTCTTTCACAATATTGCCTGCATGCAGGTTTCTGTCTTTCTGCACAGCCTCATCAATTATTACCGCCAACTGAGGTTTGCCGCCAATTTCGGCACCTAGAACCCCATAGAAACTACCCACCTGATTTTTCAATTCAAAGGCCAGTTGTTTCAGTGCATCGGCTGATGGTACGGTAACCTTGGCTGTCAAAACATTTACCCCGTTAATTTCTTCAACCCTGTTGAGCAATTCTTTCTTCAATTCCTGCAATTTCTCGTTTTCAAGCACCTCCAGTTTTTTCTGTAAGGCGGCCTTGTCGGCAATGAGCGTTTCAACAGCTTTTAGCAAATCAGCAGGGTTTTTCAGTAACGTTGCAATCTCATCTTTTACTTTCAGGTCTTCCTTGATTCGCTCCATTGCTTTTTCACCTGTCAAAGCCTCTACCCTGCGCACACCAGCGGCAACCGACCCTTCTGAAATAAATTTAAACAAGCCGATGTTCCCGGTTGAGGGCACGTGTGTACCTCCACAAAGCTCAACCGAAAACTGAGGGTCAAAAATTACTACACGCACAAAATCACCATATTTTTCACCAAAAGTAGCTGTGGCTCCCAAGGCAATAGCCTCATTAATTGGCATATTCGCTTTGGTTTCAAGTGCAATATTCTCACGGATTTTCTCATTCACAATGTCTTCAATACTGGCCAGTTCTTCGTCCGTTACTTTAGCAAAGTGCGAGAAGTCAAAGCGGGTAACGTTGTCGTCCTGATATGAACCTTTCTGCACAATGTGGTTGCCCAAGACTTTACGCATGGCAGCCAGCATTAAGTGGGTAGCGGTATGGTTAGCCATTATTTTCTGATGACGCGCCTCATCTACACGTGCCAGCACGGTGGTAGCGGTATTCAATACTTCCTCCAGATTTTTGTCTCTCGAAATATGAATAAACAAATCGTTTTCCTTTTTGGTATCGGCAATATTAATTACATGGTTACCCACCACAATGGTTCCGGTATCCCCTACCTGGCCACCCATTTCGGCATAAAATGGCGTGCGGTCTAGCACAATATGGTATTCTTCACCACCCTTTGTTTTAACTTTACGGTATTTTTCAATCTGCGCTTCTGAAGAAAGCTGGTCATAACCCACAAACTCAAAGTCTTCTCCTTCGTTCAGTTCAACCCAGTCAGTAGCCTCTTTGGCAGAATCTTTGCGCGAGCGCTCTTTCTGCACTTGTAACGCTTTCAGAAATCCGTCTTCATCTATTTGATACCCTTTTTCGCGCGCAATAAGAGCGGTTAAATCAGAAGGGAAACCGTAGGTATCGCTCAACTCAAATACCTGGTCACCGGCAATCATTTTTCCTTCTGTAGCTCCGATAATGGCATCCAGGCGTTTCAAACCGGTTTCAAGTGTGCGCAGAAACGTTTTTTCTTCTTCTTCAATCACCTTAGTCACAAAATCCTGCTGAGATTTTAGTTCAGGGAAAACATCCGCAAACTGGTCGGCCAATACAGGCACCAGCTTAGTCATAAATGGTTCGCTGAACCCTAAATATGAATAACCATAACGAACGGCACGACGTAAAATACGGCGGATAACATACCCTGCCTTGGCATTTGAAGGTAACTGGCCGTCGGCAATGGTAAAGGCAACGGCGCGTATATGGTCAGCAATTACACGCATGGCTACATCAACATAACTATTTGATGACAGCGTGCCGTTTTCGCCGTATTTCTTGCCCGACATCCCCTCTAATACAGTTATTGTATTCTGGAAAATATCTGTATCATAATTTGATTGCTTGCCCTGAATGGCCATACAAAGGCGCTCAAAGCCCATACCGGTATCCACGTGTCTGGCTGGTAAAAGCACCAAAGACTTATCTGCCTTGCGCTCAAACTGCATAAATACGTTGTTCCAGATTTCAATTACCTGCGGATGGTCGTTATTTACCAGCTCTTTTCCGCCTATTTTATCTACCTCTTCCTGGCTTCTTAAATCTATATGAATTTCAGAGCAGGGGCCACACGGGCCGGTGTCGCCCATTTCCCAGAAATTATCTTTCTTATTACCTAAAATAATCCGGTTTTCGTCGCCTATCAAACCTTTCCAGATATCAAATGCTTCCTGGTCAAAAGGTACCCCCTCGTCAGGGTTGCCTTCAAAAACCGACACGTAAATTCTGTCTTTGGGTAATTTATAAACTTCTGTGAGCAACTCCCACGACCATTCCAGCGCTTCTTTCTTGAAATAATCACCAAACGACCAGTTACCCAGCATCTCAAACATGGTATGGTGGTAGGTGTCAAAGCCTACATCTTCCAGGTCGTTATGCTTTCCGCTTACACGAAGGCACTTCTGAGTATCCGCAATGCGTTTAGACGGGGGCGTTCCGTTGCCCAGAAAAAAATCTTTAAACTGTGCCATACCTGAGTTATTGAACATCAGGGTTGGGTCATTCTTGGCCACAAGCGGTGCCGATGGAACGATGAGGTGTCCTTTACTGCGGAAAAAATCTAAAAAAGCCTTACGAATTTCGTGCGAGGTCATATCTGCGTCGGGTAAATTTATGAATGTACGATTGACTGCTTATCCTGACTAGCCCAAAAGTGCTTTTCAGATAAACATTCACGCTGAATCAGAAGCAGTTTAATTAACTTCTGACCAAAGTTTTATTACTAATGTTTTGTTGTATTAAACTGGCTGCAAATTTAGACTAAATTACAGACTATTTGAAGTGTTATCTGATAAAAACAGAGGTTACTACTTTATTCAATCCAAAGCGTATATCGCTTATAATAAAATTTTGCTGCCCAACTACACATTAACGCTTGCAATAGAAACCATCAGAGCGGTTTCAGATGCGTTAAAATGACGGGCATTATCTTATCAATTACCGGTTTTGAAAATTGGTGACCCATACCCTCTACCCACAGCATGGTTGCTCCGGGTATTTTTGGAGCATAAATGCGCGCATGAATTGGCGGAATCAGCGGGTCGGCGGTGCCATGAATAACCAGTGTTCGAGCCCTGATTGATGGAAGTTCGTTCAGGCGTGACCCCGAAGCCACAATACCACAAAACTGCTGGAATCTGGCACGCGGATTCTGCCCTTTTCTGATTTCGATTGCCTCGGTAAAAACATTAAGCAGATGCTCTCTGTTGACCGGAAAACCTTTTCCGTTCAGTTTGGTAAAAGTTTTCACATAACCTGCTACCGAAACGCGTCTGGTGAAATAGCGTGTATTTAAACGGAAATTTCTGACAAAAAAGGGAACCAGATAATAAAACAGACGACCCTTGAAAAAAGATACGGATGCGGGGTCAAGCGCAAAGCCTGACGACATAATTGAGGTAAGGCTAAGCACTCTTGGCTTATACGAAATAGCTATGCGCTGCGCTATCATACCCCCCATAGAAACCCCAATGATATGCCCCTTATCTATAGATAAAAAATCCATCAGGCTAATTGTATCTTTGGCCATATCTTCAAGCGTGTAGGGCCTTTTTGGGTGCCATTGATCGTTCATCCAGGTCGACAGCCCGATATCTCTGTTGTCAAACCTGATAACATAATAGCCTGCTTCCACCAGAGGTCTCATGAAATCGAAAGAAAACAAGATGCTCTGGGAATCAAGACCCATAATCAAAACAATGGCAGGATTTTCTTTTTCTCCGAACGCCTCAAAATAAATTTCAATGTTATTGCAGGGAGCCTTGCCCGATAAAGTTGGTTTCATCTGATTTAATAAAACAGCTTCATGACTTTCTTTTAACACGTTTTCCGGAACACTGACGCTTATTTAATTACTGGCTTTGGCACAGTAATACCATAGTTCCAGAAGATTTCCTGATAAAACTACCAAATTTTTGATAGGTATTTTTCTAAAGCACAATACAAATATACATTTCTATATGTTTTTTCAAATTATTTTAAAATTAAGCGCTTGCATTAAATGGCATGGAAGCAACCTGCATTTAGATAGATTCAGTGAAAAAAACAGAAAAAAAATATATAACTATGTTTTTAGTTATATATTTGTGCACTAAACAAAAACTACATGAAAAATCTATTATACCTTCTTTTGCTTGTTTCATTTAGCGCTATGGCGCAACAAAAAGTTTATCGCGCCAGTGTTTTTGAGAAGAAAGTAATGACCCTACAGGAGGGCCGTAAAAAGTATCCTTCTTCAACAATTATCGATCTAAATACCGATAAAAGTAAGGCTATTATAATGGATGCCACAGTAAAAAAAATAATTAATGATTTTAACCTGATGGCCATCAAGACGGGTAGCCCACTGTATCAGTATAGCGAAATAAAGAGTATCCCGGTTGAGTTATTTGTGCAACCTAATGGCACTATTGATTATTTTAAATATGGTTTTCAGGGCGAAATTGTGGGTAGGGTTAAAGGCAATAGCCAGTTTTTTAATGACTCATTAAACACAGAAAACACAGCAAAATTTGTTGCTTTGGCAGAAAATTTCTGCCTGAATTATAAACTACCTGCCAACCCTGGCAAAACTAATTTTAGTGTCAATATAATGCTGGGCATCGGCTCGCAGCCGAAAAAACCAAGTAAAACCTATATCTGGAATATACAAATGGCAGAAGCCTGCGACAAACCGGATACCGTAAAAACGTTAATGCTTAATAATTTAAATCTGACCTCGTTCCCGCAGGTGGTTTTCAGGTTTAAAAACCTGACAAAGCTGGACATTTCCAACAACTATATTGAAAAAATACCTAAGAAGATTTCTGCTATGCCGCATCTTAAATTTCTGAGCATTAGCAATAACCCGGTAAATGCCCATAAAATCAGATTTAAAAAGAATACGCATCTGAAAGACCTTAATCTGCAATACACGGGCATGCGCATGATACCGCGCACACTGGCCAGAAACCGTAAACTTGAAATTTTGTTTCTTGGTAATAACCGGTTTGAAAAATTCAGAAAGCGCGACTTCAGAAAAATGGATAGCCTGAAAGCACTTAACTTATACAATGCAGGCCTGAATGAGGTACCATTGAATATTATAAAACTGAAAAAACTGGAAGAGCTGGATTTGTACTATAACAATTTAAAAAAACTACCTGATGCCATTTGCGATATGCCCGGCTTGAAAACACTGGCGGTGTCTAACAATGAGCTATGGGCGCTGCCTGCAAACCTTGCCCACTTAAAAAAACTGGAAACGTTGTATGCGCATCATAATCGCCTGACTGAATTACCGGCACTGCCAGATTTAAAACTGCTGAATATTGGGCATAACCTGTTTAAAGTTTTTCCGGAGCAGGTGTATCAGCTTACAAACCTGGTTGAATTTGATATTACCCATAATCAGATTAAAGAAGTACCAAACCAGCTAAGAAATTTCGGTAAATTAAAACAGGTGTTTATTGAAGGAAATGATTTTGTAAAAATTGATGCTAAAAAGGAAGATTTGAGTAAATTAGTGACCGATTTAGAGAAAAAAGATATTCTGGTACGTTAATGAAACTATTCTATACAACCAACGAGGCAGCAGAGATACTGGGGGTGGCGGCCTCTAAGATTCGGTTCTATGAAAAACAGTTTAATCTGAAATTTGAGCGTATTGGCCGCGACCGCAAACTAACCCAAAAAGACCTTGACAAACTCCGTGAAATAATTGATGTAAAAAGCAAGGGTACATTAACCCTGAAAGGCGCCGAAAGAACAATAAATAAGAAAACCGACCTGAATAAAAATAAAAATGCTCTGAAAGCCAGACTACTGACCATCAGAGCATTTTTACAGGATACGCTTGACGAAATGGCCTGAAAGGCTATCTGTGGCAAGTGCCTGAATTTAAAGTCTTTGCCTTACGGCCTCGTACAAAATAACTCCTGTAGCAACTGACACATTCAATGACCCAATCTTGCCCAACATAGGTATTTTAGTTGAGTGGTCGGCTTGTTCTAAAAGGTTATCTGATATGCCGTCTTCTTCTGAGCCCATCAATATGGCAGTAGGTACGGTAAAATCTACATGATACAACTCTTCGGTAGCTTTTTCAGTACAGGCCACTATCTGAATGCCAGACTGTTGCAATTCTTCAACCACTTGCGCAAGGCTGTTTTCGCGGCACACGGGCAGAAAATTCAAAGCGCCTGATGAGGTCTTCATGGCGTCGGCATTGATTTGCGCTGCCCCTCTTGATGCCACAATAATGGCATGCACACCAGAGCATTCGGCCGTGCGTGCTATGGCACCAAAATTACGTACGTCTGTTATTCTGTCTAAAATAAGTAGCAAAGGCACTTCACCTTTTTCAAAAACATCAGCTACCACGTTTGATGTTCTGGCGTAATTAACCGCCGAAACAAATGCAATTACACCCTGGTGGTTTTTCATTGTAATCCGATTGAGTTTTTCAATCGGTACACGCTGCACGGGTAGGTCTCGTTCTTTGGCCAGCTTCTCTACTTCTGCATGGCCAAACTCTCTTTGAATTAAAATCTTTTCAATTTCTTTGGTGCCTCTCAGCGTCTCCAATACAGATTGCACACCAAAAACTATATCTGGTTTCGATGGTTTTTCAAAATTTGGTCGGGCAAAAAACTTTGGTTTTTTGTTATACTCCGGACGACCACCGAACTCGGATCTTACTCCGCTACGTTTCCTGTTCTCCATGCTTCTACAAACGGATACCAATAGGCCTGATACTCGGGATACCGGACAAGCTCATAATAGTTATCTGTAAACTGATTTGGTTTCTTATTAAAAGTAAATATAATTTCTGAAAAATTCTGTGTTTGTGCATACATCCACACTTCACGGTCGCGGCTGCGTTGCACTTTGTTAGGCGGGCCCAGTACAATATAAACCATGCCCTTGTCGGTTTTCCAGCCTTCTTTAAATGAGGTAAACAACTGGTTAGCCTCTTCAATTCTTCTGTAGTACGTTCTTATTATTTTCTTGGCCAAAGCCTGGTTTCCACCAGTTATTCCCAAAAAATACCTATCCATTGCCTGTTTGGCATCTGCATTCTCGCTTACGGTTCTGGTCTCCTGGCTGGTACTCATGTAAATCAGCGGCTTTACCAGTTTCTCAGGCATGGTATACCGCGGGTATCGGTTATCTACAATCAGAAATCCAAAGCCATTTCTGGTATTCATGGTGTCTTCGACTGCAAAATAAAGACCTTCGTTTTCAAGATGGAGCGGCGTACCCGATTTAACCTTCAGAATCTCTTCAATTTTCAACGACCTGAAAGGAGGCCTCAGCGATGTTGCCATTGGCGACTGAGCGGGGTCAAACTCATTGGTATATCTAATCAGAAACAGCTCATTTATATGATTATCTAAACTTCTTATCTGAAACGTATCTTTTTTGTTGATATAGTTTCTGAAAATAGGTCTTGAGTAATCGTTCACAAAAAGCCCGTATCTGTCGCTGAGGCGGGTGGCAGAGAAATCAACCACTAAATCGTTGTTTGATTTTTTACTGGTAAGCACCTCAAAAATCTCAGTAAGTAACAAGGCACGGGTAACGTTCTTCGGCCGTTGAATTTCAAAAGACACCTCAACCTTATAATCTCTCAACAGTACATTCTGTTCAGTAAAATCAACCCGGTTATATGCCAGGCGGTCTCTTACTCCGTAGTCAGACTGCAACAGCCAGCTCATCCTGAAAGTCTCTTTCAGTTGCTGCAAAGCATTAACTTTTGAAAGATTCTCCACCTCCATTTCCAGAAAAACCCTGGCTAACGAAGAATCCTTCACTATATACCGGCTTTTAATAGCCACCACCACAGGTTTCACTGTGGCATCCGGATATGCCGTTGCCGCCTTGGTTTCTCTTGGCTCCCTGGTATTTTTCTTACTGGTAGCGCAGGCTGCCAGCCCCAACAATAAAGTGTATAGTAGTATTTTTCTCATTATACCCGTTTCTTGTTCCAAATGTAGAAATTTCTTTGCTAATATTATTACTTAATGCAGAAAAACAAACAAATTGAGAACGAGGCAAATGCTTTTTTTATTGCAGATTCGCTTAAGTAATTGAGCGCAATAACGGCTTCAAAGTAAAATTGTAAGAGCCGCGCCGTTGTACAAATCTTATTGCCGACATTTATAGATGAAGAAACCGTTTTATGACCACTCTGAAAACAGCCTGGGTTTGTTTATTTTGCGCATTTCAATACATTTGTAGTGTAGACAACCAAACCAAAACTATGGAAAATACAGTACAATATGCACACGAAAAAGACCTTGACTGGCAGGAATTCAGAAATACACTTATAGCCTCAACTTTAGGTGAAAGACGCCCTGTTGACGACCTGCCAAGAATTAAAGCAATGGTTGAAAACGCTAATCTGCTCATAACGGCGCGAATCAATAACAAGCTGGTTGGTGTAGCCCGCTCCGTTACCGACTGGGCGTTTTGCACTTACCTGTCTGATTTATTTGTTGATGAAGCCTATCAGAAACATGGGATTGGCCGTGAACTGATACGGCACACCAAACTGGCAAGCCCCGATGCCAAACTGATTCTGCTTTCGGCGCCCAAAGCCATCAATTATTACCCCCGCATTGGCATGACACACCATACCCATGCCTATACATTAGATAATCCGGATGATCTGGTGTAAATTTTTCTTGTCAAATATGAGTATCCTCCAGCACTTGTGTTGCTTCTGTTCTATAGTACCCCAACATCTATTCAATTTGATACCAAATTAATATTCAACCCTTAATTTTATGACAACCCGTAGAAATTTCCTTAAAACAACCGGAACACTGGCTGCTTTCTCGATAGTGCCAAGAAATGTTTTAGGCCGGGGTTTTATGGCACCCAGCGACGTAATAAACGTTGGATTTATCGGCCTGGGCCGGCAAGCACGTGGCTTACAGGCCCGGTTTCTTGAAACCAAAGAAATAAATCTTTTAGCTGCCTGTGATGTTGACAAAACGAAGTCGGAAAACTTCATAAAAGAGCAGATTACAAAAAACAGCAAGCAGTATTTTGGCGAAGTAAAAACAGCGCCGCAAGTGTATGAAAACTACCTGGAGCTGCTTGACAGAAAAGATATTGACGGCGTTGTAATTGCTACACCAGACCACTGGCATGCTTCTATTGCCATAAGAGCCGCAGAAAAAGGCAAAGACATTTATCTTGAAAAACCACTTACTTTTACAGTTGCAGAAGGCCGCGCATTGGTTAATGCTGTTCGTAAAAACAACCGTGTGCTGCAAACCGGAAGCATGCAGCGCTCTGGCGATAATTTCAGAAGAGCTTGTGAACTGGTAAGAAACGGATATATAGGCGAGATTACCGAGGTGCGCGTTACCATAGGAGGCCCGCCGAGAGAAGTAGATTTTCAGCCGGAGACTGTACCTGCCGGTATGAATTGGGATATGTGGCTGGGGCCAAACCAACCTCACCCCTACCACCATTTTCTTGCACCCCGCCTTGAAGATAATTTCTGGGCTAAATGGCGCTATTACAAAGGATTTGGCGGGGGTGATGTAACCGACTGGGGAGCCCACATGTTTGATATTGCGCAATGGGCACTGGGCATGGATGAAAGCGGGCCGGTGGAACTGTATCCACCAACTGACCCAAATGCGCAACAGGGTATGGTATTTAAATATGCCAATGGGGTAAATATGATTCACCACGATTTTGGCAAAGGGAATGCCGTGCAGTTCAGAGGCAAAGACGGTATTATTGAGGTTAGCCGCTCTTTTCTGAATGTGCCAGAAAACCTGAAAGATGTGCAATTAAAAGCCAATGATATTAAACTGGCGGCTCCTGTCGGGGGCAATCACTACAAAGATTTCCTCAACTCAATGAGAACCCGCCAGAAACCCCTATGTGATGTAGAAATTGGACACCGAACCTGCACTGTCTGCAATATTGCCAACATCGGGTATGAAATTCGCCGCCCTTTAAAATGGAACCCAATCACAGAACGTTTCGATGACCGCTTAGCGAACAAGAAGCTAACCAGAAAATTGCGCTCGCCTTATGGCATAAAAATATAGGCTTAATCTTAAAGCAAAAACCTGTTGCAAGCAACAGGTTTTTGCTTTTTTACCGGATACTCCTCCATTTTCTTCTTTTCTTGCTTTTATTAAAAAAATCCTTGATGTCCTGAAAAAGCGTAAACCGGGGTTCGTAATAACAATTAGTGGGGCCCTCAGGCAATTTCCTGAACAAGGGGGCATATAAACCAAAATAAAAGTTAACACTTTTAGGATTACCTATGTTTAGCAAAGCAACCATATTATCAGTACCTAAAAAAAGTGCCCCTGCCCTGCCAGCCAGCCCAATGGCCGGTGTTTTATAACCATTGTATAATGAAACCGGTGCCGACACCTCGAGCCATTTGGTTTCCCAGCGTGGTGTTATGGCAAATAAAGAAGGCTGTATCATGCTTAATGAATTATTGCTTCTAATGTTCTGAATCAGCGTAGCGCTGGCATATAGTTTATCAGAAAAGGAGTAATCAAAAGTAGCTGACACCACTGCCGGAAGCGGAACATTGAAAGCATGCCGGTAGTCGGCATCTGATAAACCAAATGCATTATTCATTTGGCTGTACAATTTATCCTGCGAATCAATCTTGTTAAACGTTCCTTGTGGAATATTAACGTTGGTCTTACTGATGCTGGTCTGAAAAACCAGTTCATTATTATTGAATCTCATCTGACCCAAATCAAGCAATGCCAGACCAAATTTATACTTATATTTATTCTGGGTAGGGTCAGTTGTCATTCTGTCTTTCAATCTTACATCATATTCCTTAAAATCGGGTCTGTATTCATAAACAAAGCCTATATCTAAACCATATCCAAACCCGGCAGGAGTATTACCAAACAGCCAGTTCGGATTTAAACCGGCTGCGGCCGAAGCGCCGGTTTTTGTTAATCCGTAAGTAGCCACAGCTTTTTCCAAAAAAAGGTCCTGCTTGTTAGGGTTAGCCTGAGGATTAATTTTAAAATCCACTTGATTTACCAGATAATGCACATTCAATAAAGCATTTACCCGCTTCATGGTCAGCCCTAACTTCATAAAATGGTCGGCATCTTCAATTATTACCTTGCCCACGGTAAGCCCCATTTCTACATAGCTGTTTATATTGGCATTAAAATGGTTATCAGTCAATGACAAATTAAAAATAGAAGGCTGCTTGGTGCCAAACATAATTATTTTTGCTGCCGTTATGTTAGTATTGTTCAGGTTCGTAATCAGCCTGCCTCTTGTTGTTAAACCCACAGCCATTTTTGCTTTGTCGAACGTAAACATTAATGAAGGCCCCCTTACATCAGCCCCTAAAAAAGCAGTTACATTTTTTTTACCCTGGGCCTCTTCCAGATAGGTATTGGAGTAACGAATTAGTCCGTTCGGTGCCCTGTGCTTGCCAGGAACCGTGTTAGTAACAAAGCCGAAAAGTGAATATGGCGCTCCCCATTTAACATAATTATTGGCGAAATCAACATTGGCTCCAGCCAGATTGAGGTAAAACTTATAGCGTGTATCGGCCACGTTAGCCGGATTGGCATAGATACCATGGGTACCCGAATAATTACTGGATGAGATACCCAGCCATTGCTGAGAAAACACATGAAATTGTACAAAAAGAAGAATAAAACAAAAGACCAGCCGCATCTATATAAGGAATGTACTCCCTTGATTATAGGTTAAATTATAAGTTTTTGCCTAACTAAAGAACAAAACTAATTAATTATTGACAAAAACCGATATTAGATTTTGAATTAATAAACAGTTGTAATATTTTAGTAAAATAGTTTATCCTAAAAACCAAAGAAACTTTATGACCTACGACTTCAAAAACTACCAGACCGAAAATTTCTTTGACGAAATGCTTACTGCTGATGCCACTGCCCGGGTAGGAAATCATTTTTTGAAAGAGCGTATTGAAAAACTAACCATTGGTGAACTACAAACCAAACAACATGCCGCCGAACGTGCCATGATATCGGCAGGGATAACGTTTAACGTTTACTCGGAAGAGGGAGGCACAGAGCGCATCATTCCGGTGGATATTATACCGAGAGTAATTGATTCTTCTGAGTGGAACCGGCTAGAAAAAGGGCTTATCCAGCGAATTACTGCACTCAATTTGTTTCTGCAGGATATTTACAATCAACAGAAAATAATTAAAGACAAAATCATTTCGCGAGAAATTATTGAATCAAGCAAAGGGTTTCTGAAAGAATGTAAAGGGCTAACACCACCTAAAAAAATTTGGATACATATAACCGGAACTGACCTGATTCGTGGAAACGACGGCGTTTTCAGGGTGCTGGAAGATAACCTCCGTTGCCCTTCTGGTGTTTCTTATATGCTGGAAAACCGTGAGTTATCTAAACAGACCTTCCCTGATGTGCTGTCGCAGTCAAGTGTACGATCTATTTCAGAGTACCCGGCCAAACTACTGGAAGTACTCCGTTACATTTCAGGCCGCCCCGACCCCACTGTGGTGGTGCTTACGCCGGGTATTTACAACTCAGCCTATTTTGAACACTCTTACCTTGCCCAGCAAATGGGTGTTGAACTGGTAGATTACAGAGATCTGGTGGTATCTGGCGATTATGTAAAAATGCGTACAACGAAAGGTTTTAAAACGGTAGACGTTGTGTATAGAAGAATAGATGATACTTTTCTTGATCCGCTTACCTTTAATCCGCATTCGTTAATTGGTATACCGGGCATTTTTGATGTTTATAAAAAAGGAAACATTGCACTAGCCAATGCACCCGGCACCGGCGTAGCTGATGATAAAGTAGTATATGCATACGTACCAAGAATTATCAAATATTATCTGGGTGAGGAAGCCATAATACCTAATGTGGATACTTATATATGCGGCGAAGAAGAAGCATTGAAATACGTATTGGAAAACATAGCCGACCTAGTAGTAAAAGAAGCCAACGAAGCGGGCGGCTACGGAATGCTTATTGGGCCGAAAGCAACTAAAAAAGAACATGACCTTTTTAGAAAAAGAATCAAAGAAAACCCAAGAAACTATATTGCACAACCAACCATATCACTATCACGCAGCCCCTGTGTGCTTGAAGATGGACTGGAAGGCCGCCATGTAGACTTACGACCTTATATTTTGTATGGCAATGGTATACATGTTACACCGGGCGGACTTACCAGGGTGGCCTTGCGCAAAGGCTCGTTGGTTGTTAACTCTTCTCAGGGGGGCGGAAGTAAGGATACCTGGGTGCTTTACTGATTAATGATTGTAATGTAAACGACCTATTAATTTTTGTTTGTTACATTTGCTTTGTAATTTTGCAATCCTTAATACTGAATAATCAGTAAAATCCTGATACAGAACAATTGATATTTATGAATATTACACGTTTTTCTACTATTGTTGCCATTATTGTTCTTGCAGCCATTGTAAGAATACTGCCGCATCCGTTTAATTTTACACCCATGGCAGCATTAGCTTTGTTTGGAGGCGCTTATTTTACCAATCGTTGGGTGGCAATTGCCATACCAATGGCGGCTATGCTTCTGAGCGACACCATATATGAATTGCTAACCGGTTGGGGTTTCCACTCGGGCATGCCGGTAACTTATGGCTCATTTTTGCTGGTAACCCTAATTGGTATATTTTTTCTGAATAAAGTTTCTGTTTTAAGAGTAACCGGTGCTTCTTTAGCGAGTTCAACAATTTTTTATCTGATAACAAACTTTGCCTTTTTATACCCTGAAGCGCCAGTCCCAAACCCTACTTTAGGGAATTACCCTCATAATTGGATAGGCATTTTAGCTTCTTATAATGCAGGTCTTGAGTTTTATCAAAATCAGATTCTCGGAGACTTGTTCTATTCAGGAGTTTTGTTTGGCGGGTTCTATCTGCTACAAAGGCGCTTTGCAGTATTGAGAATGGCTTAATTGCGTAATATATCTACTAGTGCAGGTTTTTTATTAAAAGACCTGCACTAATTTTTTAAATTGCTGTATTGATATCAAGTATCCTAAACGTGACTAACCCGTGAAAAAAACCTTTCTTTTATCACTCTCTTTTTTCATTTCGCTTTCTTTCAACCTTATTGCTCAAAATCATTATCAGGAAGGCTGGAAATATCTCGACAATGCAGATATTAAGAATGCTATCAATTCTTTTGAGAAAGCACTGAAAGACAAGCAGACCAAAGAAAAAGCTCAACTAACGCTGAATTTAATCTACACTGTTATAGGTAGGCCTGATAAAGCATCCGAATTGTTTAAGGATTTTTACGACAATTCTGTCGACCCTTCTGCTGAACTTTTTGCTATGTGGGGTGAAGAAGGTGTGATTGGTTCATCCAGTAAACATACTCCTTATCAGCTTGCACTATTGAAAAAAGTAGAGACCGACAAGAGGTTAAAATCTAAGTTTGATGAAATTGTCAAGTCAGCTTTTACAAATCATTATATATACTCAAACAACGTTGAGAAATTAAACGAATATCAGTTGAGTATGAACTCAATAGGCAAATGGTCGTTTCTGGGTCCATTTGACAACCTGATGAACAGCGGCTTTAATAAAGATGTTGGTGCCGTATATAAACCCAAAGAAGGGCAAAAGTTTCAAGCAAAATACAATACTGAAGTCACCTGGTTTACACCTCCTATAAGTACTACAAATGGCTTTGCCATAAAAAAGTATTACTTCTCAAGCGATAATTCAATCATTTACGGGCAGTCGTTCATAGAATCGCCTAATGAGCAAGATGTATTGATGAAATTCGGAAATGCGGGTTCGCTTAAAATATGGTTGAACGATTCACTTGTTCATTCAGAACCTGAAAGAAGGCATACAGAAGCTGACTATTATCAGGTAAAATGCCATCTCAACAAAGGCTTCAACAGGATTCTTGTTCAAGTTGGCGATTACGAAGAATCCTTCGCTTATTTTCATGTGAGATTTACAGACCTTAATAATCAGTCTATTTATCTGAATGCCAAGCCTGACTATCAGGCTTATCAAAAATACAAAGGCACTATTACAGCTATACCTTTCTTTGCAGTAGAAGAACTGAAAAAGAAATCTAAAGGCGAAGATTTGCTCTACGAACTTTTGTTGGCAAAAACCTATTTAAGAGCACTGGATATAAATGCTGCCGAAGAGGTATTATATAAGCTCTATGAGACGCATCCCGACAATTACTTAATATTAAGAGAATTGATAAATTTCTATCGATCTTCTGACAACACAACTGAGCAGAACAAGACTTACGAGAGTTATAAAGAACTATATCCTGAAGACTATGACATTGTGGCTAATGATTTAAAAGAAGCCGTAGACCAGAGAGATAAAAGTAAAATAAAAGAATACGTAGCACTGATAAAAGAGAAATTCCCTTATGCTGAAAAGAAAATAATGCTTTCTGATATTATTCTATTAGGTATAAATGAAGACGTAAATAATTTAGTATTGAAAGTAGATGAGGTTTACGCTAAATATCCTGAAGATCATGAAATTGTAGAGCTAAAATATAAGATTCAGAAGTCGGTAGCCCCTGACCCAAAGAAGACAAATGAAATAATTGAAAAATACCTGAAGAATAATTTCAATTTCCAACTAAGTGATATATTAAAAGCCGACTATGTAGACCAGGGAAGAATTGAAGACGCAATAAAAAAATTGCAAGAAGAGAAAAAGCTGGTTTTAGACCCTCTTTTAGATAGAAAAATAGTAAACCTGTTATCGCGTAAAAGAGATTATGAAGGAGCTATCAAGGTATGTCTTGACATACTGAAAATGAGACCGTCAGATTACGAAACGCTGCAAGATCTGGCTGCGCTTCATAATATGATTAATGACAAAAAAAACGCCGTTGCCTATTATGAACAAGCCTTGAAGTTTTTTCCGTTTTCATTTGAATACAACGAAAAAATAAGAGAGCTGAAAGGTGAAAAACCTACATTTGATGTTGTGATAGGAATTAATGCAGTTGAAGCAATTAAAGATTATGAAAAGAATTTTTCACCTAAAATCAAAGCACCTTATGATATAGTCAATGAGAAAAAATCATTTATTGTTTTCAAAACGAGAGCCACAGCCAGTAGAAACTCTTATATTATAAAGATTAATCAGGAAAGAGCGATTGAAGAATGGCAGAAGATTCAGCTATCAGGTGATGCAAACGATTTAATTCAGGTTAATGAAGTAAAAACCATCAAGAAGAACGGAAGCAAGTTAGATGCAGAAAGAAATGGAGATGAGTGGGTATTTACTAATCTGGAAGTAGGAGATTATATATATGTTGACTATCTCTTCAAGCAGACTAATGGCAGCAGTTCATCTTCTTTTATTTATGATTCTTTTGCACTCAATTCATTTCGCCCCGTCTATAAAAGGGAATACACAGTGTTTGTTCAAGAAGGCTTAAGCATAAAAGACACTGTAATAAATGCCAATATAAAACCACAAAAAAGCAAACTTGAAGGTTTTGATATTTATAACTGGAAATCAGTATCACCAGAAAACCTGAAAGATGAAAACTATACGCCTCCGTTCAGTGATGTTGGAACAACCGTCCAAATCAGTTTGGGCAACACATGGGCAGATATAGCAGGCTGGTACAGTGATTTGTCTGAAAAGCAGGCCCAGCCCGACTTCACAATTCATTCAATAGTAAAAAGCCTGTTCGACAATAAGAAATATACTGATGAAGAAAAAGCACGCATTATTTATGATTTTGTTTGTAAAAACATACAGTACAGTTCAATAGATTTCAGACAGGGTAGCTATATTCCGCAGAAAGCCTCTACTATTTACCACACCAGGCTTGGTGATTGTAAAGATGTTTCAACCCTATATGCATCTATTGCAAGAGCTGCAGGCCTTGATGTGAATCTTGTTTTAATTAATACCCGCGATAATGGGAAGAAAAATGTAGTTCTGCCATCATTGAATTTCAATCATTGCATTGTAAAAGTCAATTTGAAAAGTGGTAGCAAGTATCTTGAGCTAACAGATACAAACTTACCTTTTGGATATCTTTATTTCTCACATAAAGGCGCTTCTATTTTGGAGATACCCGTTAAGAATGTAAGTAACAATATATCTTTAGGTTCATTGAAATTGAATAAAGGTTATGACAATAAAATAATCAGAAACGGTACTTTCTCGCTGACCGTTTCTAATAATGTCACTTTTAAAAAGACCGTAGTGAAAACGGGAAATCAGGCAAGTAATATGTGTGATATTTACTACTATCTGGATGAAGATAAGCGCAAGGAAGAATTTAAGAAATCAATAACAGAAGGTGCTGAGTCTCCCACAAAACTTAATTGGCTAAAATTCGAAAAGCTTGAGCCAAGAAAAGACACAGCTATATTCAGTTATGAATATACCGTAGAAAATGAAATCAAAAAAGCAGGCTCTTTCAGAACATTAAAGCTTCCTTTTACTGACTATATTGCTAAACTGGATATATTTGATGACAGCGAACGGGTTTTTGACTTCGATTATAACTTTTATGAACGAGTTGATTATTATGATGAAACTCTCATAATAAACTTTGATGGAGGAATTAAATTACTTGAAATGCCGGAAAATGTTCATCTCAGTTTTAAAGGCAATATATATGATTTAAGTTTTACAAAGATTAATGATAAACAGTTAAAAATCAGGAGAACATATACTGCTGAAGCTGAAAACATCAAACCAGAAGACTTCTCAGGGTTCAAGACGTTTATCACAAAAGCCATAGAAGCAGACAATACAACGCTTGTGATGAAATAAAATATAATTGAAAGTTTTGAATAAAGCTCAACAAAAACTCTTCTAAATAGAAGGGTTTTTTGTTTTCTAAATTGGTTTACACCCCACAGCATTTTTTATATTTCTTGCCGCTTCCACAACCACACAGATCATTTCTGCCTAAATTATCACCTCCAATCACCGGTGACTTCATGCTGGGCGTAATATTGTTTCTTTTTAAAAAATCAACAAAAAAATCGTTCATCCGTTTGTGTCGGTTGCTCAACGTTTTTCTGAATCTATCAGCTTGCGTGTATTTAATTTCTCTGATAATTTTGGTAACCGGCAATGTCTTGTCGTCCAGCTGGCCCATAGATACTTCCTGCTTGGCATAATCAAACCAGAGTTCAAGATTGGGCTGCTCATCATAACTCAACGAAAACAAAAGCATTACGCTGGTACACTGGCAAGACGGCTGTACGCAATAAAAATCGCTCATCCAATACTTTGTACCGTCAATTTCCAGATGCAGGTCATAAGACCAAGGCAGTATTTCATAATAAGAAACCATCTGCGACTCCTGCAATACTTTTTTATAATTGGCAAATTGGGCTTCAATTTTACCGGTTTCGGCCATTTCAGACGCCATACCTTTCAGGTCTCTGAAAAAAGTATTCAGTTCTTTCCATTGAGCAGGCGCAATCTCATCTTCAAATGCCTTCAGAGTAGCATCTTTACTTCCATCTAAAGTATCCTTATCGGTATATTTAAGAATATGGCTGGTTGATACATCCAATGCGAACACATTTTCGGTGTCATCTGCAAAATAGATGTTTCCGCAGGGGCAGGTCATATCCATGCAGGGTTGCAGTTCTGTTGATTTCAAAGTTTTACCGGCAAACGCTCCTTGCTCTATTTCAATATTGATAAACGCCTCAGCCGGATTTTTGATTTGGTAGGTGAACATAGTAAAATGCTGTCGTAGTTTAATACACAAAATTAGGTCAAAAACCCCTAACAAAAAAGACAACCCTTTCGAGTTGCCTTCCTGATGTTATTATATCGGCTCTTAATCATAGTTTAAAACCGGACTCAGCCATTTTTCAGCCTCTTCAATATTCATATTTTTGCGTTGAGCGTAGTCTATCACCTGATCCTTACTGATTTTGCCAATGGTAAAGTATTTACTCTCAGGGTTAGCAAAATACCAGCCACTCACCGAGCTGGCCGGATACATGGCAAAACTTTCGGTGAGTTCAATACCAATTTTTTCGGCCTGTAATAAATCAAACAAGGTACGTTTTTCTGTGTGGTCTGGGCATGCCGGATAACCCGGTGCCGGACGAATACCCTGATATTTCTCTGAAATCAAGTCATCATTACTAAGCTCTTCCTGGGTAGCATACCCCCAGAAATCCTTACGAACTTTCTCGTGCATCAACTCTGCAAACGCCTCTGCCAAACGGTCTGCAATGGCTTTAAGCATAATTGAATTATAATCGTCATGGTCTTTTTCGTATTGCTCCAATAGGGCCTCTATGCCCAGGCCTGCTGTAACAGCAAAGGCGCCCAGGTAATCTTCCTTATGCGAGGCTGAGGGTGCAATGAAGTCTGACAAGCAAAGGTTTGGCAGATTCTGGGCCTTCAGGTTTTGCTGGCGTAAATGATGCAATGTTGCCAATGAGTCGGTGTTTTCAATCAACTCGCCTTTTTCAGATACAGCCGTGTTGCTCATCACACGATACCCGGTGCCTTTCAGACTCCCTTGTCCGGCAAGGTCATAAGTAAACTCTTCAAAATTATGAAGTACTATATCGTCACCCTCTGAATTAGCCGGATAAAAACCTATAACTGCACTTGCTCTTAATGATTTTTCAGTAATTACCTTCTTCAACATTTTCTGAGCATCATTAAACAGTTTTTTGGCCTCAGTACCAACTATTTCATCATCAAAAATCTTTGGATATTTGCCATGCAACTGCCAGGTCTGGAAGAACGGTGTCCAGTCGATATATTTTGCAATTTCGGCAAGGTCATAATTTTCAAAAATTCTGGTCCCTAAAAATTTAGGCTTAGTTGCCTGAAAATTCACCCAATCAATAGGCACGCGGTTATCGCGCGCTTTATCAATACTTACAAAGTTTTTATCTTTTTGCCTGCTGGCGTGTTCGGTGCGCAGGTTGGCATATTGGGTTTTTATCTCATCAAAAATCTCCTGATGGGTCTGTGCATTCTGCATAAGCCTGCCTGCCACAGGCACACTCTTAGACGCATCCAACACGTGAATAACAGGCCCTGAATAATGCGGGTCTATCTTTACTGCTGTATGGATACGAGATGTAGTGGCTCCGCCAATCAGTAAAGGCATGGTAAAGCCCTGACGCTCCATTTCTTTAGCCACACCCACCATTTCGTCCAGGCTGGGCGTTATCAGACCAGATAAGCCAATAATATCCACATTATGTTTCTTCGCCTCAGCCAGAATTTTGTCGGTTGGCACCATTACTCCCAAGTCAATCACTTCGTAATTATTACAGCCCAATACCACGCCAACAATGTTTTTGCCTATGTCATGCACATCACCTTTTACGGTAGCCATCAATATTCTGCCTGCGCTTGAGCTTTCTCCTCCTGCCTTTTCTTCTTCAATAAAAGGCAAAAGGTAGGCTACTGCCTTTTTCATCACACGGGCCGATTTCACTACCTGAGGCAGAAACATTTTACCGGCACCAAACAAATCACCTACTACGTTCATGCCATCCATCAGTGGGCCTTCAATCACCTGCAAAGGCCGTTCGAATTGCTGCCGGGCTTCTTCTACGTCCTGGTCAATATATTCTGCCAGGCCTTTAACCAGAGCGTGTTCCAATCGTTTCCCAACCGGTAATTCTCTCCAGGCATTATCAATCACCTGCTCTTTTCCTTTCGATTTCACAGTTTCGGCAAACGTTACCAGCCTTTCGGTGGCATCAGGCCTGCGGTTCAAAAGCACATCTTCACAAAGTTCAAGCATATCTTTGGGTATGTCGTCATAAACACCCAGCTGCCCGGCATTTACAATGCCCATATCCATGCCTGCCTTAATAGCATAATAAAGAAAAACAGTATGCATGGCTTCGCGAACAGGTTCATTACCCCTGAAACTGAACGATATATTAGATACCCCGCCAGATACTTTGGCATCAGGCAGGTTTTCTTTTATCCAGCGGGTAGCATTAATGAAATCAACTGCATAGTTGTTATGTTCTTCAATACCTGTGGCCACGGTAAGGATATTTGGGTCGAAAATGATATCCTGCGCAGGGAAGTTCACCTCATTTACCAGAATATCGTATGCCCGTTTACATATTTCAACGCGGCGTTCATAAGAATCAGCCTGGCCCTGCTCGTCAAATGCCATAACAACTGCCGAGGCGCCATAACGTTTTATCTTTTCTGCCGACTCCTTAAATTTCTCTTCTCCTTCTTTCAGAGATATAGAGTTAACGATTGACTTACCCTGAACACACTTCAGCCCGGCTTCTATTACTTCCCATTTGGAGGAGTCAATCATAATCGGCAATCGGGCAATGTCAGGTTCTGCCATCAACAGATTCAGGAAGGTTTTCATGGCTTCTACCCCATCAATCATTCCCTCGTCCAGATTCACATCAATCACCTGCGCGCCACCTTCAACCTGCTCGCGGGCTACTGATATAGCCTCATCGTATTTATTTTCGCGAATCAAACGCGCAAATTTCTTAGAGCCAGTTACATTACAGCGCTCACCGATGTTAATAAAGTTTGATTCTTTGCTTATTCTCAGCGGCTCAAGACCCGACAGTTTCTGTACCGGTTCGGATTCAGGTATCTCCCTAGGCTTATATTTTTGTGCTACTTCGGCAATAGCCCTGATATGGGCAGGTGTAGTGCCGCAACAGCCACCGATGATATTCATGAATCCGTTCTGTAGGAAATCCTCCACTATGTCCGCCATTTCTTCCGGCGACTGGTCGTATTCGCCCATTTCGTTGGGTAAGCCCGCATTGGGGTGGGCAGAAACCAGAAAAGGAGCTTCTTTTGCAAGAATCTGCACATAGGGGCGCATTAAGTCGGCACCCAAAGCGCAGTTTAAACCTATTGACAATAAATCGATATGAGACACAGAGGTCAGAAATGCTTCGGTGGTCTGGCCGGAAAGCGTTCTGCCAGAGGCATCAGTAATTGTGCCTGAAACCATTACCGGAATCCTCACTTCTTTTCTTGCCAAAGGGGCATTTGTGTTGTCCTGTTTTGGTATTGAATGGCTATTCAGTGGCCGGATGGTTCCCCTTCGTTTATCAGAATCGTATAAATCTATGGCAAACAAAGCTGCTTTGGCATTGAGCGTGTCAAAGATGGTTTCAACCAGCAGCACATCGGCGCCGCCATCTACCAGACCTTGTATCTGGTCGTAATAGGCATCAACGAGTTCATCAAAGGTAATGGCACGGTAACCGGGGTCATTTACGTCAGGCGAGAGCGACAACGTACGGTTTGTTGGCCCGATAGAACCCGCCACAAAACGTGGCTTGCCGGGGTTACGAGCCGTAAATTCGTCTGCTACTTCACGGGCAATTCTGGCCGACTTGTAATTCAGCTCATACACATAATCTTCCATGTGGTAGTCGGCCATTGCAACTGAAGTGGCAGAAAAAGTATTCGTCTCTGCTATGTCTGCCCCTGCCTCAAAATACTTGGCATGGATTTCTTTGATAACGTCTGGTCTGGTGATAGAAAGCATATCATTGTTACCCTTCACCTCATGCGGAAAATCACGGAATTTCTCTCCGCGATAATCTTCATCGCCCAGTTTGTATTGTTGAATCAAAGAACCCATGGCTCCGTCAAGAACCAGAATTCTGCTTTTTAGAATTTCGCGAATGTCGGTCACTTTTAATGTCATTTAAGTTTAGTCATAAAACCTTAATTACCTTATGACTGAACAACATAATTTATCCTACAAAAATACTATTTAAAGATTGATTTTTTGAAAAAATTTAATAAAATAGATAAAATATCTAAACAGGGTATAATACTTACCAGAATTATTTTTAATTTTGATGTAATCATTTACTTACAACGACAATTTATCTATGCAAAAACTGGATACCACTGACCGCGAAATTTTGAAGTACCTGCAAGAGAACGCCCACTTGACAACGAAGGAGCTGGCGTCTCGTTTGAATCTATCGCCAACGCCTGTTTATGAGCGAGTAAGGCGACTGGAAAACGATGGGGTTATCAAGAAATATGTTGCCGTGATAGACCGTGAAAAAATAGGCAAAGACCTGATGGTATTTTGTAATATCAGGTTAAAAGAACATGCACAGGAAGCAGGTAAAAAGTTTGTAGAGCAGATTGTAAAACTAACTGAGGTGATTGAATGCCACAATATTTCTGGCGAATATGATTTTATGATAAAAGTGGTGGTTGACGACATGCGCGAATACCAGAGCTTTTTGATGAACAAGCTGGCATCGCTAGAGAACATAGGCAGTACCCACAGCATTTTTGTAATGAGTGAAATTAAAAACGAAACGAAGTTTGAGGTTTAATAAAACTGAATTTTAGATAAAGGGAAATGATATTAACAAGCGTGCCACGGCCTTATTCATTAAAGTAAAGCCGTGGCACGCTTAGTGTGGCACGCTTAGTATTGAAATAAATATGATTTATCTTTATTTCCTATAATCCAAAGCAGGTTTTCTGTCTCCTAATAAAGAAATATATTTAAAACCTTCGCCTCTGGCTTTTGCAAATTCCTCTTTGGCTTTTCTGATAATTTCCGGGCTTTCAAACAATTGCGTGGCCGTAAGCGCCATTGTTTTAGCGGCTACCGTCATTCCTTTCCGACCAATGCTCATGCCTCCTGCTGCTACGGCCTGCCAGCTATGAGCGGGTGTGCCGGGTACCCATGTTGCCACGCTCAGCCCGACGGTTGGTACTGTCCAGCTTACGTCGCCTACATCTGTTGAGCCACCAGAACCACCTTTTTCGTTAACAAGCGGCTTAATATCGGTTGCATCTTCATATTTCAGGCGGTCTGCGCCCAGGCTTTTGGCAAGTTGTTCAGCAAATTTCTTTTCTTCTGCCGTGTAACTAAGCCCCCCAATTTGGGTAAGGTTGTTTTGCATTACCTGTGCCAGCGTTTCATTATAAAGCAATTCGTAGGTACCGCCGGTTAATTCCCATTCTACACGGGTATCAGTACCTAAGGCTGCTCCCTTTGCGGCCTTTTCAATTCTTGACCATACGTCCATCACCACATCGCGCCGGGGGTTACGGGCATAATAATAAACTTCGGCAAAGTCTGGCACTACGTTTGGGGCTTTGCCACCATTGGTAATTACATAATGTATGCGTGAGTCTGACGGCACGTGTTCTCTGAGCATATTTACCATGTTGTTCATGGCTTCTACCCCGTCTAAAGCAGAGCGACCTTTCTCAGGCGCCATAGAGGCATGAGCAGAAACCCCATAGAACCTGAACTTACCAGACTTATTAGCTAAAGAATTTCCAAAACTAGCGGTATTGATTGAATTAGGGTGCCAGTGTATTACGGCATCTACATCATTAAACAAACCTTCGCGCACCATATAAACTTTGCCAGACCCACCCTCTTCGGCCGGGCAACCATAGAAGCGAATGGTACCTTTTATGTTGTTGGCTTTCATATATTCTTTTACGGCAATGGCCGCAGCGGCTGATGCCGTACCAAATAAATGATGCCCGCAGGCATGGCCGGCTGTACCTCCTGTTGATTTCTGGTCAGTAGTTGAGTCTTGTGAGAGCCCCGGCAAAGCATCGTATTCACCCAAAATACCAATTACTGGTTTTCCCTCACCAAAGGAGGCCACAAAAGCGGTTGGAATACCAGCCACTCCTTTCTGAATTGCAAAACCTTCTTTAGATAATGTTTCCTGCAAAAGAGCCGAACTTCTGGTTTCCTGATAGCCCACCTCAGCATAATTCCATATTTTTTTTGCAATAGAGCCATAATACATCTCCTTTTTGGCAATGTTATCAAGCATTTTGCTTTTACTTTCTTGCGCAAATACATCTATACACACTGCCAGCAAAGCAAAAATCAAGGTAAGGTTTTTCATGTTTATTGATAAAAATTAATATTTAGTGCAGGCTTTAAAGTTAAATTGAAATGAACAAAGTTTCAAAGAAATATAAAAAAGAACCAGCTTTTCAATGCAGGTTCATAAAGAATCCGGTATCTGCAAATCAAAGGTCTTTAAAACAGAAAAGCCGACTGCGCAGAAAAAGCTAAGTCGGCTTCAATTTCCAAATGTATTACGGTGGGTATTATTGCACAATTTTACTGAAGATTCAGAAGCAGGCAATTAATTGCCCAGCGACTCATTCAATTCTTCTATTCCGTAAATTTCTTTTTTTACCAAATCCGGATGCGACGCAGAAATCAGATGTCCTGATTCAGGAATAAAAATAAACCTGGCATTTTTGCCTGCCAGCACTTTTTTGGCAAAAGAAAAATTTGAAGTGTCCACAATCCAGTCTTTTCCTCCACACATTACAGTTACTTCTGACCGTATCTTGGCCCAATCGCGCTTTAGTTTTTTTAGTTCTGCTACATGAGCATATTTTTCATCGGTGGCTGTATTCATTCTTTCTGGCAAGAACCACCTTACTATAAACAATTTGCCAAACTTTGAAAACCACCAGAACTTCTCGGTGTCAGGGTCAATAGCAGGCGAAAGCAAAATCACTTTTTTAACCAGTTGGGGGTACAAGGCTGCCAATTCTGCTGCTACCGGTGCCCCATACGAGCGGCCGACAACTATTGCTTTTTTTCCGGAATGGTTACTTTTTAGGGCCAGGCTAATGGCATTTGCCTGCTCGGCCAGTGAATAAACCCTCTTTTTGGGTTTTTTCTGTGACTTCCCGTATCCAGGCCTGTCTACTGAAATCAGATGATAATTATGCTGCAATGCGCTGTCGTCCAGCATATTCAGGTAGCCGTCCCATGAGCCCGGCGCGCCATGTATAAACAATACCGGTTGGGCGGTATCTGCTCCGAAGGTTACATAATGTAATTTCAGAGAATCGTTTTCAACCAAGTGGAACAAAGGCTTTGAGAGCCTGTCGCGGTAGTGCTGCTTCAGTTCAGACTCTGTCATTATCCATCTGCTGAAACACGAACCAAGGGTAATGCTAAGGATGGCAAAAATCAGAAATCTCTGTGTTTTGCCATTCAGTTTTTTAATAAGGTTCACTTTAATGCTGCTATATTTACGTTTTTAAGGGTTATGTTAATAACGAAAATACCTTAGCAATGGTTTATGAAGAGGCTGTAAAAGTAAATAATTTCATATCATTTTAATCCGAACTTTTTACCGGCCATTGCTCTTATAATTCCCTGAAACTCAAGATTTAACAAAAGCGAAGCTAACTTATTAACTGGTATCTGCGTTTGCCAGCTCAGGTTATCAATATGCATTTCGCCGTGGGTTCTGAGTGTGGCAATTACCTGACTTTCTTCTTGCGTAAACTGGCTCAGGTCTAATTCTGCCTCTTCAGGTTTCTTTTTACGTGTTCCTTTGGTTTCAGAGCCCCAGTTAAGGGCCTCAACAATGTCATTTGTTTCAGTAAAAATTATGGCTTTGTTGTCTTTTATGAGCTTGTGGCAACCCGAAGCGTATTTATTGGCCAGGCTACCCGGCACAGCAAATACCTCGCGATTATAGTTATTGGCAAAATCTGCAGTAACTAAGGCACCGCCTTTATCAGCCGATTCAACCACGATAGTTACATCACTAAGCCCGGCAATGATACGATTTCTGGCAATAAAAAGGTTTCGGATAGGTTTCATTCCAAACGGATTCTCAGACAAGATTCCGCCACTCATCAACATCTGTTCGGCATATTTCTTATGTGCGGCCGGGTACATGATGTCTAACCCGCTTGCCATTACGCCAATAGTAGGCAATTGGTTATCCAGAGCAGCTTTATGTGCTGCAATGTCTATCCCATAGGCAAGGCCACTTACCACACAAACCTGCAGAGGGCTTAATTGCTCAATTATTTCTTCAGTTACTTTTCTTCCGTATTCGGTGGCTTGTCTGGTACCTACAATGCCTATGGTGCGCAAAGTGTTCAGGTCGCCATTACCTTTAAAATACAAAATAGCGGGGGCATCATATAGATTTTTAAGTCTGGGCGGATAATCTTTATCTGTAGAAAAGTAGATTTTTACCTGAGTTTTTTCAGCTTCATTCAGTATGCTTTCTGCTTTTTTTAAGAGTGTATTTTCTTTTAGGCCCTCTACTATCTGCTTACCTACGCCCGGAATTTTCAGTAGTTTGTCTGTTTTTGATTTGAAAACATTTTCGGCCGATCCGAAGTGGCTTATCAATTGCCGGAACATGATGCTCCCGACACCTTCAACCAGGGTTAATGCAACCTGATATAGTTTTTCCATTAGATTTTGTTAGTACAGCTAGTTAGGTATTATATTGGGTTATCTTTTGAAAGCATACTGCGCCCAGACCGGGTAATGGTCTGAATACGGCTTATCTGAATAGGTTCTGAAATTTACGGTTTCAAAGTAATTTTCGTCAAAGAACTGATTATCTATTCTTAAAAAACCAGGGGGATAATGATACGTAAAGCCAAAGCCACGCCCCCTGGCCTCAAAAGCGTTGTTCAGATATTTTCTGGTTCTGCCGTAGGCATAGCCATAAGGCACTTCGTTGAAATCGCCGGCTATAATTACCGGATACGGGCTTGCTTTTATCCATCTTTCCAGTTCAATCATCTGGATGATTCTGTCCTTAAAACCATCACGCAATTGGTGATAAATGGTTTTGGCTTCTTTTTTAGCTCTTTCTTTATCTTCTCCGGCCTCCAGCACTTTCGTAACACGCACACCCATTGACCTCAGCTGAACGTTCATTACCCGTATGGTATCGCGGCCTACAACGATATCGGCCGCCAGCAAACCGTTATGATTAATAGCCCAATGCTTCTCTTTTTTCTTGATGATTGGATACCTTGAAAAAATAGCCAGCCCTATGGCGCCTTGCCCCTGGTCGTTGCCGGGTGTTGAATGCACATAGGTGTAATGTTTATTTTTTTCCCTGAATCGCTTAATCAGCGCAAATTGCCATCTGCTGTCGAGATTGTATAATTCCTGCACACATTTAATGTCGGCGTCAATGTCTAAGGCTGTATTCATAATATTTACTGCTCCTGATTTACCACTGCTGGGGTCAAAACGTTCTGTATCAGACCACATAAGGTTATAAGTAAGAACAGACAGTGTCTTTCTTTTATCTGCCTCTACGGGTTGGTGCCATACAAAGGTTCTTAAAATAAGCGGAAAACCAATTGCCAGAACAATAACTGAAATTAGTGCCCGTTTTGACCTTCTCAAGGCCCAGATTAAAATAAAAAAAATATTGAAAAACCAGGCAATCGGGAGCGATAATGTCATGAATCCCCCCAGCCAATGCTTAACACTTACCGAATAACTGAGCTGATATACCAGTAAGGTATACAGGGCAGTTATCATATTCAGCAAGAATAAGATTCGCTTTAATGAAAGTCTGAGGAATTCTGTCATTCTATTAAGATTTCAATTCAGATATAAGTATCTGAAATTGGTGTATCCCCGGTAGTTGCAGGTATTATGATTCCTAAAAATAGTGGCTTAAGTTGAAAACATAAAATGATGAAAAGAATTATATACTCAATTGTTTAAAAATATTGTGCCTCGGCCCAACACCTTATAACTATTTATATAAAACACATAATTTTTCAAACATTTTTTAAAGCGATGTTCTAATCAGGTACTAATTTTTGAAGACAGTTAATCGGGAGGCATCCTTAAATAATCTTATTAAATCTTTGTATTTTGCCAGTCTGTCGAAGAAAAGTACAAATCAGGTTAAATATATCCGTTTAATAATATTTACGGTGTGCCTCGTGCCTGAAAACACCGAACCCCAGCCATAAGGCAAGGGTCGGTTTGCTTTTTCATAATTATTGTAAGTGTATAAACATTGCGGGTAGGTTTCCGTAATATTTATGGTATTTAAATCCGCCCGAAGGCAATCAATCATTTTCGTCTAATTCAAAAATTTCTTCTACCGGCTTGCTGAAAACCCGCGCTATTTTCATGGCCAATATGGCAGAGGGCACGTATTTATTACTTTCAATGGCATTGATGGTTTGCCTGCTTACCTGAATGCGCTCGGCTAAATCGGCCTGGGTTATATTCAGGATAGCTCTTTCAATTCTGATTCTGTTTCTCATGCCTTTAATTGTTTTGAAGCCTCGAAAGAAGGCTTAATGAACAGAATATAATGAAACCTGATAATAAAAAACAGCAGTGGTGTGAACATGTTATAAACGATGACATTAAAAAAAGCACTGCCATGAATAAAAATAGTGGCCAGTATTAATAGCCCGAAATTAAGATAAATGGCCCATTGCAACGATTCCAGACGTATTTTTGAAACGTATTCGTCTTCAATCTTTACTCTTGAAAAAGCTACAAACAATAAACCAATGATGGTACCTACGGATGCTACCTCATCAGTAAGGTTCAATACAGATACTTCTTCATCCGTATTTACTTTGCTGTTTCCAAACGTAAAAGTATCTGTGAAGTAGTAATGGAAAGGAAGTTTAACAGTGAGCCAGTCAAGCTCATAATTGCCTAGCATAATAAATAAACCCAATGCCAGAGATGGGATGGCTATAATCCAGCCGATTAATTTGTAATGATGAGGGAATAAGAACCTTGCTTCCATAATTTTGTAGTGTTTTAATAAATGTTAAGTTTAACGAACCAAATGTAAAGTATAATTTACATTTAGACAAATATATTTAACATTATTTTAAAAAATTTACTCGCCTAGAACCTATATGATTTTAATCAGGTTTTTAAAATGAGTACTTCATTAGTTTTGCAAAAAAAATGGGAGATGAACGATATTCAGAACAGAGCAGATATTGAGAATCTGGTTAAAAGTTTCTACAATAAAGTGCATAAAGATGCAGACCTTGCCCCGGTTTTTGAAATGCCAGAAAATGAATGGGACAGACATTTAACAAGGGTGGTAAATTTTTGGGAGAACTGGTTGTTTCAGACAGGCAGCTATGACGGCGGTATGATGTGGGTACACATGGACGCTCATAAAAAACATGGCCTAACCACCGAGCGATTCGAAAAATGGCTTGCTTTGTGGTTTATTTCAACTGACACCCTGTTTGCCGGGCCGCGAGCTGAATTTGTAAAAAAGAAAGCACTTGAAATAGGCCATATAATGAACGCAAAAATGGGTGGCGCCATCTAGCCACCACCCATTTTTAGCAAAATAATATTATCAGATTTCTACCATTAATTTAATCATATCTTCCAGATACTTTCTTGCTTTTCTATCGGCGCCGTCGGCATAACGGTTAATAATAAATGTAAAAGCCATCAGTTCGCCGTTAGAAGCGGTATAATAACCAGAAAAAGCCCTGGTATTGGCTATTGAACCACTTTTAGCCCGTACATTCCCGGCTGCTTTTGAGCCTTTCGCCAACCCCTGAACCGTGCCGTTAACACCCACGGTCGGAATCCCGGCATAAAAATCTCTGAATGCGCCATCGGTACTCATGGTAAACAAAATATCTGTCAGGTTATTGGCTGTCAAAACACCCGACGGAGACAACCCGCTGCCATCACGCATCATAAATCCCTGCAAATCAACGCCTCTTTGCGCCCATAGTTTTTTAACGGCTTTCACGCTTCCATCAAAACCGGCGTCTTTATTAAGTGTATATCCTACAGTTTTTAAAAAGGCATCGGCATACAGATTTATACTCTGAAAATTGCAATGCTGTGCCAGAATAGACAAACCTGGTGACTCATAAATAAAAATTGGGCGTCTGGGCTTATCAGAAGGTCTGAACCTCGTTTTATACTGCTGCCAGCTTAAGGCAAAGTTGCTTACCTGCCCCTGGAGTTCCTGAAATTTTAAGTACACATGATGAGCCAGCAAATAAGCGGGGTCTGGCAAAGAACCTTTCACTACAAAACTGGCAGGACCCATAGGTACGGTACCTTCTGCTACAATAGTATTACTGAGTGGTGTATTATAAACCATTACATTATCGCCAGAGCCACGCTCGCCGGTGGTTACTTTGCTGATAAGCGTGATATCAGGAACTGCCGGAGAAATTCTGGTTATTGGCGCTTCTGCGTTCAGGCTTCTGGACGGTTTGAAATAAATCTCATATAAATTTTCGTTCACATTCAGGCCACTTACACCTGCACCGTAATAATTACCTATATCACCCCAGACCCATGAGTCTGCCAGCGTATTTTCCGGAAAAACACTGCCGTCGCCTAGTATATAGCCCTCAATTCGTTTAATACCAAAATCTTTGATTTGCCTGGCAAATAAACTGACCAGCTGTTGAAAATCAGGCCCTACCCTTGATGAACCCAGGGAGGGGTCGCCGGTGCCTCTTATGTAAACATTTCCTTTCAGCACACTATCGGCCAGTGTACCGTCGTATTCAATAAAGGTCTTGAATTTATAGTCAGGCCCCAGTACCGACAATGCTGTGGCTGTTGAAACAAGCTTGAGCGTTGAGGCTGAGTTAACCGATTTGCCGGCGTTGTATTGAATTTTATACAGTCCGCTTTGAGTAGAGCGGATAGAAGCCGCTACCGTGCCAGTACTGATTTCGCGGTCGTTCTGAATAGTATCTAATAGTTGCTGAAACTTTTCGAGAGGTGAACCAAGTTGTAATAGAATAAACAAAAATAGCTTCATTGAAACACTGTAAGTTTTTGGGCAAGGCAATTGATAACAACGAATTTAAAAAGAATGCTTAGCAAAAAAAAGATTTCTTTCCTTATTTTTGTGTCCGGATATGAAGCAAAAACCAGTTTGTTTGATATTCTGTAATATTTGATAACATTTTCGTATGAAAATAACTTTTTGGGGAGCGGCAAAGCAGGTTACAGGTAGTATGACCCTGCTTGAATTTGATGATGAATACAGAGTTCTGATTGATTGTGGTACTGATTTAGAAAGAGAAAATAACCCCGAAAAAACAAGGTATGAATACGGAATTTTCCCGTTTGACCCTTCGCTTATCAACTTAGTTATTCTTACTCACGCCCATATCGACCACTCAGGTCAGATTCCTAATCTATACAGAGAAGGCTTTGAAGGCCAGGTGCTTTGTACAAAAGCAACAATGGATTTAAGCGAATTACTGCTGCTGGATTCGGCGTCACTGAATCAGCGAAAGTTCAAGATGATTCACGACAGCAAAAAGAGGTCTAAAAAGAAAAAAGATATAGATTCTCGTGAGTTGTATCTTGACAGGCAGGTAAAAGAAGCCATTGAGAATTTTGTACCTATTGCCTTCGACCAACGCTTTAAGTTTAAAGATAACGGTTTCGTTACTTTTATACCTGCTGGCCATTTATTGGGCGCAGCACACGTTTATATTGAATTCTGGGAAGACGGCCGGAAAAAAACTTTAGGGTTTTCGGGCGATATTGGCAGAAAAAATTATCCATTGCTGGTTGACCCACAACCACTTCCGCCAGTTGATTACCTGATAACTGAGACCACCTACGGCGACAGGCTTCATATTGACCAGGGCGAGGCTGAAGTGCTACTGGCTGATATTATTCAGAAAGCCTGCATAGATGTACCCGGGCGTTTGATTATCCCGTCATTTAGCGTGGGGCGTACCCAGGCCATGCTTTACACTTTAAATAAACTATACACCGAAAAAGGCTTTACACCTATTAAAGTTTTTACCGACAGCCCATTGGCCAAGGCCAGCTCGAGGGTGTATGAAAGGAGCGCTAAACTGCTGAACAAACCGGCCAGGGCTTTCCTTGAAGAAAATGAGTCTTTGTTTGATTTTGAGAATCTGATATATTTGGAGTCGAATCAGGCCAGTAAGGCGGTTTCTAACCATGCCGAACCATGTATTATAATATCGGCATCAGGCATGGTACAGGGTGGCAGAATTGAGCATCATATTGAAGCCAACATTAGTAATCCTTATGCCACAATTCTGATGGTGGGCTATGCCAGCGAAGGCACGCTTGGCTGGAAATTACTGAACGGCGAACGGAAAGAGCTCAGCATCAGAGGCCAGAAACTTCCGGTTAACGCAACCATTATGAGAATAGATGTTTTTAGCGGGCATGGAGATTTCAAAGATTTGACTAATTTCGTAACCTCGCAGGATGCCGGCCATCTAAAAAAGGTGTTTCTGGTACACGGCGAACACCAAACCATGAATAATTTTAAAATTACACTTGAACAATCAGGGTATACACAAGTTGAAATACCCGACAAAGGACAAACTTTTGAAATTTAACAAAACCCCATAGAGGTTAATCATTTATGAGAACTCTTCTTGATTTTGAAAAACCAATTGCTGAGCTTGAAGCCAAGCTTGAAGATATGAAACGTCTGGCAGATGAAAATAATGTGGATGTAAGCGAAGCCGTAAGAAGCCTGACAGATAATATCCTGAATTTGAAAAAAGAAACTTTTTCAAATCTTACCCGCTGGCAAAGGGTACAGTTATCACGCCACCCGGACAGACCCTATACTTTAGATTATATAGAAAAAATATGCCAGGAATTTCATGAACTACACGGCGACCGAACAGTGAGGGATGATCCGGCTATTGTAGGTGGTTTTGCCAATATAGACGGTAAAACCATTATGCTGATAGGCCAGCAGAAAGGGCGCAAAACCAAAGAAAGACAATACCGTAATTTTGGCATGCCTAACCCTGAAGGCTACAGAAAAGCATTAAGGCTGATGAAACTGGCTGAGAAATTCAATAAACCAATCGTTACTCTGATTGACACCCCCGGGGCTTTTCCAGGCCTTGAAGCAGAAGAACGAGGACAAGCAGAGGCCATTGCACGTAACCTGCGCGAAATGTGTGTTTTGAAAGTACCCGTTATTTGCATTATTATCGGCGAAGGTGCATCCGGTGGAGCCTTGGGTATTGCTATTGGCGATAAAGTAATGATGCTGGAAAACTCTTGGTATTCTGTTATATCTCCTGAAAACTGCTCTACTATTTTGTGGCGCAGCTGGGACTACAAGGAACAAGCCGCCGAAGCCTTGAAACCTACCGCCACCGATATGCTTGAAAACAAGTTGATTGATGGTATTATTGAAGAGCCGCTGGGCGGTGCACATCTGGACTGGGAAGATATGTCGCATCGCTTGAAAAGCCGTATTCTTTCAGAAATTGAGCTACTCGAAAAACAAACTCCTCAACAAAGAATTGATGCCCGCATAGATAAGTTCTGTGCCATGGGTTTCTTTGAAGAGGCATAAGAAATATTTCTTTACGATAAAGCGGGTAATGGCTGTGGCTGTTATCCGCTTTTTGCATTTAATTATTCAGTCGAAAATGACAGGCAAAAAATTATTTAATTTTTTTGTTATCGTTTCCAACCCCAATCCATATTTAATAGTCAATACAGCAAAACAAAACTGTAAAATGATAAAAAACTTCCTTTTCTCGCTCGCTGTCACTTTAGCCCTCATTAGCTGTGAACAAAGAGAATGCTGCATCAATATTGATGCCTTTGCAGATATTTCGGTTATTGAGAAATCTACCGGTAAAGACCTGCTGAACCAGAGTGAACCGAACCATATTGATATAACTAAGGTAATGCTCGAGTTCTCTACTGCTCCTAAACAAAAACAGAGTATCTCATCCATATCAATAAGCAAACCTTTGTTCTTTCAAAATAATGGTAAGTCTACTCTAAGAATTTTCCCTACAACATTCGAGCCGCTCGGAGCAGAACATACTGTAACCATTTACTGGACGGATACTAATACTGACAAACTTAAGTTTGAACTAAAACATGAAAAACAAAATACATATACCGACAAAATTTTTCTAAACGATACCCAGGTATGGGATAGAAACAAAGGTTACAAGACTATAACTATCGAGAAATAAGGATTTGTGGTCAACCTTTGATTTTTTTTAATTCCGAACATTCAGCTTACAAAATATTTCAGAAGTGTCAGACGTTTAAGAACAGTTTGACACTTTTTTTATTGCCCCAATTCTACTATCCATCTTTATGAAATTTAAAGCCGTTATTTTTGACTTCGGTAACGTAATCATTAACATCGACGTACCCCGCACTTTTCAAGCATTTTCAAAACTCACCGGAAAAAAACAGGCTGTAATTGAAAAACTGGTGGCCGAGAATCAGTTATTCAGGCGCTATGAAACCGGGCAGTTTACTGATATTGAGTTCAGAGAAATTGTCCGGCAAACAGTTGGGTTTCCATTAAGCGACCACGAAGTAGATACCGCCTGGAACTCTTTACTGCTTGATATCCCGGAAGATCGTATTCAATTGCTTGCCGAAATCAGAAAAAAATACCCTGTTTATTTACTTAGCAATACCAACAGCATACACATTGAGGCTTCAAACAACTATCTGAAAAAGACGTTTGGTGTACGCCATCTGAACGAGCTGTTCGACCAGCTTTTTTTATCCTACGAAATAGGCATGTGGAAACCCGATGCAGATATTTATCACCACGTGCTTAAAACCATTAATCTGAAACCGCATGAGGTACTTTTCTTTGATGACAACGCCCACAATATCCAATCGGCCAGGGCTTTGGGTATGAACACAATATTGGTTGAACCCCCAACTTCAATCATAGAATATTGTAAAACGATTTTTTAAGTCGTTTCTTTGTGTTTCAATAATTATCTCTAATGAAGCAAAACAGAACATTACTCATACAACTTGCGCTATTTATTGTCACAATTATTACCACTACACTAACAGGTGCCGAATGGATTTTTGGAAATTCATTTTTTTTTAGTTCCAAACCAATGGGTTGGGAAGAGTTCCTGACAGGCTTTCAATATTCTATTCCATTTCTTGGCGTTCTGACAGTACACGAGTTCGGGCATTATTTTGTTGCCAAAAAACACAAAACTGATGTTACCCTACCCTATTACATACCATTGTGGCTTGGCGGGTTAAGTTCTACATTTGGCACTATGGGTGCATTTATTCGTATAAAAGAACGTATCAACTCAAGGGTTAAATACTTTGATATAGGCATTGCCGGTCCGTTGGCGGGTTTTGTGGCCGCACTGGTTGTACTTTGGTACGGATTTAGTCATTTACCAAGTCTCGACTACGTATTTGAGTTATTTCCAGTTCTGAAACAATATGGCATGGAATACGGCCATTTTCTGGAAACCAGCCCCGACTATTTCTCAGTTAAACTCGGCGACAGCCTGTTATTCAGTTTTTTTGAGAATTACGTAGCTGTAGGAGATTTGCCTAACCCTTATCTTTATACCAATTATCCAATCATATTTGCTGGCTATTTATCATTATTTTTTACTGCGCTTAATCTTTTCCCGATAGGCCAGTTAGACGGCGGCCATATATTATACGGGCTCATTGGCGACAAAGCCTTTAATATTGTTTCACCAATATTATTCACCGGTTTTGTGTTTTATGCCGGTTTAGGTACTTTCAATGCGCATGAGTTTCAGACAGTAGACTCTGAGGCTTTTCTTGATTTACTATGGAAATTTGTGCTTTATGTAGTTTTTAATTACTTGTGTTTTTCAAGAATTTCTGAAAAACTGATAACAAATTGGCTCATAACCCTAAGCGTTATTGCGATTCAGTTAATTATCACTTATTTTTACCCCACGGTTGAGGGGTACTCGGGTTTTCTGGCTTTTGGTTTAATGATTGGCCGTTTTCTGGGAATCTACCACCCCCCAACCTATGATAACCAGCCACTGACACCCGGAAGGAAGATTCTTGGTTGGATTGCCCTGTTGATTTTTATTTTGTGCTTTACACCAAAGCCTTTTACTATAATACAAAATGTTTAGTTGGCTGTCAAAATCTGTTTTCAGGTTAGCAGGCTGGAAAACCGTACATAACCTACCCGATGACCTGAAAAAGGGGATTTTTGCAGTTGCTCCACATGCCACCTGGCTCGACTTCCTGATTGGCGTTGGCGCCAGGGCAGACCTTGGCATATCAATAGGCTATCTGGGTAAGGCCGAGCTGTTCCGCCCTCCTCACGGGTGGTTATTTAAAGCCCTGGGCGGTACGCCGGTAGTGCGTACCAGAAGTACAAATTTTGTGCAGCAGGTAGCGGCAACGTTTAATCAGCATGCCAGTTTGCTGGTAGCCATTGCCCCCGAAGGCACAAGAAAAAACGTAAAAAAGCTTAAAACAGGGTTTTACTATATGGCGCATACCGCAGGAGTGCCCATCATTATGGTAGGTTTTGACTACCCCAGAAAAACTGTTTTTTTAGAAAAACCATTTTACACCAGCGGCGATTTTGAGGCCGATATGAAAGCCTTTTTCGTGCCTTTTTTTAAGCAGATTGAAGGAGAAAAAAAAGACTGGATAGATAATTACGAAAAAGGCATTTTTAATTAAATATACTAGAGGATTAGCAGCGAATAATGAAAAAGCAAACAAAAGCAATACGGATACAGACCAAGCGCTCGCAATACAGAGAGCACTCTACACCTTTGTTTCTGACCAGTAGTTTCTGTTTTGAAGACGCCGAGCAAGGCAAAGCTCTTTTTGACGAAACCCTTGAAGGCAATATTTACTCACGTTTTTCGAACCCTTCGGTTCAGGAGTTTGTGGATAAAGTTTGTATGCTCGAAAACTGTGAAGACGGCATTGCCACAGCTACGGGTATGGCCGCAGTCTTTGCCGGATTCGCCGCACACCTTAAATCGGGCGACCACGTGGTGTCTTCAAGAGCGCTTTTTGGGTCGGCGCATCAGATTCTTACACAGATACTTTCTAAATGGGGCGTTACTTATACTTACCTTGATGCCACAGCCTCTGAGGCTGAGTGGGATGCAGCCGTGCAACCCAATACCAGAATGATTTATCTGGAAACCCCATCAAACCCGGGTCTTGAACTGGTTGACATGGCCATGATTGGGCAAATAGCGCAACGGCATAACCTGATTTACTATGTAGATAACTGCTTTGCTACCCCGATTATCCATAATCCGGCCGATTACGGTGCCAATCTGATTGTACACTCTGCTACCAAATTTATGGATGGTCAGGGCCGTGTATTGGGTGGAGTTATAACCGGCACCAAAGAAACCATCGCACCTGTTCGTTTTTTCTGCCGCCATACGGGGCCGTCAATGTCGCCTTTTAATGCTTGGGTATTATCAAAAAGTCTTGAAACACTTGAGATACGCATGGAAAGACATTGCCAGAATGCCTTGAAACTGGCTAAAGCGCTTGAGAAAATGACGGGTATAATCAATGTAAAATATCCTCATCTGCCGTCGCATCCGCAGTATGCACTGGCAAAAAAACAAATGAAAGCCGGAGGCTCAATGGTTACATTTGAGCTGGAAGGAGGCTTTGAACGTGTAAACCGATTTACACAGGCTTTAAAGATAGTTTCTTTATCTTCGAATCTGGGTGATGCCCGAACCATCATTACCAACCCGAATACCACCACTCATAGTAAACTACCCAAGGCAGATAAAGAAGTACTGGGTATCACAGAAGGATTGATAAGGGTTTCGGTTGGCCTGGAAGATGTATCAGACCTTATTGCAGATTTTAAACAGGCAGCTAAAAAGAGTATGTAATGAGGAAGCTTAGTGTCGAAAAAGAATATATAGCCGAAATAGTAAAAGCAGAAAACATCCGGGCATTTACTATTTTCAGCCAACTTACCGACAAACTGATTTATGAAAATAAACAATCAAAAGACAGTATTCAATTGCTTAACTCTCAGTTAAAAGATTTGCAAAAAATCATAAGCCAGAAGGACGAGGAGATAAAAAAACTAAAATTAAAGCAACGGAATCAAGAATTTATTGAAAAAAATAAAGAAATTAAAAAAGAAAGTGTTAAAATTGTAGCAAATAAAGTACGACAGTCTGAAGAAAAAGCACAATTGAAGAAAACAATAGAAGATTTAATAAGAGAGATTGATGCGTGCGTTGAGTTGTTAAACGAGGAATAGAAAATATAACAGGCCCTGAGAAAAGGCAAACAATGGCAGATAATGAAAAAATAGAAATCAACCTAACAGTGCTTCGGAGGGTTGTTACGCTTAAGGTTCAGCCGGAGTTAGAGCCTTATTTTCGCAAAGCCAATGACCTTGTCAATCAACGCCTGAGTTTTTATATTAATAATAATAAAGATGCTATGATGGATTTCCTTGATTTCCTGATAATCATAGCCATTGAGGGGATAGTTGAAAACCAAAAAAACCAGGATAAATATCTTTTATTACAGGAAGACCTGGATAAACGGCTGGAAGAACTCAGCAATCGCCTTTCATTAAACTAAAAATTCTTCATTTCTTCAAACGCGCTTTCCTGCTAGCCTGTCATTAAATCATTTTTGTTGCGTTTTTATCAAATCCCGCAGTAGCCGGGTGTAAAAACCTTATTTGCAAAAATGGTTTTTGTAACATTCATAATTTTTAAACATATAATTTGATGTCAGAAATCATCACTATGCTCTTCTCAGACCTGTTAGCTTTGGTAATAGGTTTCTTTGTAGGCAGGGCATTTATTAAAAAAACATTCCAAAGCAAAGAGGCAGACGCCGAAATACGTGCCAATGAAGTACTAAAAAATGCCCAGCAAACAGCCGAAAACATTAAAAGAGACAAAATTCTGGAAGCCAAAGAACACTTCCTGAAATTAAAGTCGGAGTTTGACGAAGAGGCCAACAAACGCAAGAACATCATTATTCAGAATGAGCAGAAGGTAAAGCAAATGCAACAGCAGGCTGCCCAGATGCTTGAGCAAAACAAACGCAGAGAAAACGAACTGGATACACTGCAGCACAAACTGAATGAACAGATTGAAGCTGCCAACAAGCGTAAGGAAGAGGCTGATAGAATGTTGAACCAACAGGTTGAACAATTAGAAAAAATAGCTAACCTGACAGCAGACCAGGCCAAACAACAATTGATTGATGCCCTGAAGGGTGAGGCTGAAACCAAGGCGTCGTCTTACATCAAACAAACCATTGAAGAGGCTAAACTGGCTGCCACTAAGGAATCGAAAAAGATAATTATTGAAACCATACAACGTACAGCCTCTGAGCAGGCCATTGAAAACTGTGTGTCGGTATTCAATATTGAAAGCGACGAAGTAAAAGGTAAAATCATTGGTAGAGAAGGCCGTAATATCCGTGCCCTTGAAGCGGCCACGGGTGTTGAGGTAATTGTTGATGATACCCCGGAAGCCATTGTAATTTCAAGTTTCGACCCTGTACGTCGTGAAATTGCTCGTTTGTCGCTACACCGTCTGGTGCAGGATGGCCGTATCCACCCTGCCCGTATTGAAGAGGTAGTGGGCAAAACCAAAAAAGACATTGAGAATGAAATCGTTGAAATTGGTGAGCGTACCGTAATTGATTTAGGAATACACGGGCTGCATCCTGAGCTTATCAGAATGATTGGCCGGATGCGTTTCCGTTCATCTTACGGGCAAAACTTACTGCAACACTCACGCGAGGTAGCTAAAATGTGTGCCACCATGGCCGCAGAACTTGGCTTGAATGCCAAACTTGCCAAGCGTGCCGGTCTTTTGCACGACATAGGCAAAGTATGGCACGAAGAGCAGGAACTACCCCACGCATTGCTGGGTATGGAGCTTGCCAAAAAATACAAAGAACACCCTGAGGTTATCAATGCGATTGGTGCCCACCACGACGAAATTGAGATGACCTCAATGATTTCACCAATTGTTCAGGTTTGTGATGCCATCTCTGGTTCTCGCCCTGGTGCAAGACGCGAAATGATGGAATCTTACGTACAACGTTTGCGTGACCTGGAAGACCTGGCGCTATCTTTTAGTGGTGTTGAAAAATGCTACGCCATTCAGGCAGGCCGCGAACTACGTGTGATAGTTGACTCTGAAAACGTAACCGACGAAATAGCCAGCAAACTATCGTTTGATATTTCGCAACGCATCGAAAAAGAAATGCAGTATCCGGGCCAGATAAAGGTAACGGTAATACGAGAGATGCGAAGCGTGGCTTATGCAAAATAATTTTTATCAGTAACAAAAAAGGCGTTGGAATCAACGCCTTTTTTGTTGGTAGCCTATTTGCAAAAACAAGTTCCGGAATATGAATCATAACCAGGATACAATTGTTAAAAAACAAAAAGCATAATTCTGTAAATCATGTCTATCACAAAAGAAGCAGAACTGGAAGGAATGAAAAATGTGAGCGAGGCAGTAGCCATTACGCTCAGAGAAATGCGTAATTATGCCAAACCCGGCATGACAACCAAACAACTAGATGATTATGGTGCTGGAATATTAGCAAAATTAGGTGCCAAATCTGCGCCTTTGCTTACCTACAGTTTTCCGGGTACTACCTGCATTAGTGTTAATAATGAGGTGGCACATGGTATCCCTTCAGAGAAAAAAGTGCTTCAGGAAGGAGATTTAATCAATATAGATGTATCTGCTGAACTGAATGGGTATTGGTCTGATAACGGTGGTTCTTTTGTTTTGGGCGCCGACACCCACCATCATACACAACTGGTGGAGGCATCAAAAAGTATCTTAAAAAAAGCCATCAGCCAGATTAAAGGTGGAGTAAAAATTGCTGATATTGGTAAGCTCATAGAAACAGAAGCTAAAAAGGCTGGCTTTAAAGTTATCAGAAATCTGACAGGCCACGGTGTAGGCAAAAGCCTGCATGAAGAGCCCCACGAAATTGCCAATTATTATGACCGCTACAACACCCAACGATTCAAAAAAAACTCGGTTGTAGCAGTAGAAACCTTTATTTCCACCCACTCTACAATGGCAGATACCCAAGCCGATGGATGGACTCTCCTGGGCAACAAAGGCGGCTACGTGGCACAGCACGAACATACAATTGTGGTAACAGCAGACAAACCGGTAATTCTGACAGAAATGAACGGCATTTGGGAGTGATTTTATTGAGCGACTGAGTTAGTTAGTAGTAATGTATTTTATTTACTATTGAAAATGCAAATCATCAGATCAGTTTAATATTAATCCATAAAAGAACTAATCTATACCACCGAATATGTAGATGAAAATAATTATGTCAAACCTAAAAAAACACTAAACCACTCATTCACTCATTCACTCATTCACAAATCACTCAATCACTCAATCACTCAATCACTAAATTATAATAAAATGGAATACAGACAACTAGGGGCATCAGGCTTGCAGGTATCGGTATTAAGTTTTGGTACTGCCACATTTGGCGGTGGAACCGAGTTTTTTAAAGCCTGGGGAAGCACACAGGCAGAAGAAGCAACCAGACTGGTAGATTTGTGTCTGGAAGCAGGTATTAATCTATTTGATACTGCCGACATCTACTCGCAAGGGCTATCAGAAGAGATTCTGGGTAAAGCCATTGAAGGCAAAAGAGACAAACTACTCATTTCTACAAAGGCAACATTTACTTTTGGTGAGGGGCCAAACAACCAGGGCTCAGGCCGTTTTCATTTATTGAAACAAGTTGAAGGCAGTCTGAAACGCCTAAAAACCGATTACATTGATGTTTTCCACATGCACGGTTTTGATGGTAATACACCCGTAGAAGAAACCTTGAGAACCCTTGATGACCTGATACAAAGCGGCAAGATAAGATATATTGCGGCTTCTAATTTTTCTGGCTGGCATTTAATGAAATCGCTTGCGGTTTCTGAAAAATACGGGTGGAACCGCTACGTGGCTCATCAGGTATATTATTCACTGGCCAACAGAGATTATGAGTGGGAACTAATGCCATTAGGCATAGACCAGAAAATTGGCGCAATTGTTTGGTCGCCGTTGGCGGCAGGTTTGTTAGGTGGGCGCTATAAAAGGAACCAACCCAAACCGGCCGATGCACGCGTGGCACAAGGTGGCAGCCCAATTCCATCGGCAGTAGTGAATGACGAGCTATTGTATAATGTAGTAGACGTACTAGAAGAAATAGCCGCAGAAACAGAAAAAACAGTGGCTCAGGTAGCTATTAACTGGGTCTTACAAAGGCCAACGGTGTCGAGCATAATTGTTGGGGCACGCAATGAAGAGCAACTTAAACAAAACTTTGGCGCAATTGGTTGGAACCTGACCACCGAGCAGCTTCAAAGGCTTGATAAAGCCAGCGAAATTGCGCCAGTTTATCCATATTGGCACCAACGCCAGAATCTGACCCTGAACCCGCCACCAAAATTTTATTAAACAAAGCAGGTAAACGTTTTTTTACAATTACAGAACCTCATAGTTGCTGACCTTTGTGTAAACTTTAAAACAACAATAAAATGTTTACACTAGGTCAGATAAAAAAAGCGCATGCCAAAGTAAAAAGTGGGGCCAATTTCCCATTGTATATTAAAGAAATAGCAGGTCTTGGTGTTTTGTATTACACCGTTTACGTAATTGATGGTCATACCGATTTTGTAGGTGCAGATGCCATTACAGCCATATCTGAGCCAAAATATGAAGTGCTGGCAATTGCTGACGAAAGTAATGTAGAATTGTTTAATGCCTATCTGAAAGCGCATCAAAAAGGTGAAAGCGACTATTTTACTTTTTGCAGGCACGCGGCTGTAACCGGCATAGAAAAATGGGCGGTAGATGTAATAAACCTTACTTGTACTTACTTTGTTAAAAAGGGTCATGAATTAATAATAGAAGCCATACCTGAAGTTTAACCGGTATAAAAGAAACGAGGCAATCTGAAAAGACTGCCTCGTTTTTATTTTGGTATACACTTAAACTTTTAAAGTGTACGTTTAACCTCTTTAATTTCGAAACTCTCGATGGTGTCTCCTACTTCAATATCATTGAAGCCTTTCACGCTCAAACCACACTCAAAATTGGTTTTCACTTCGTTTACATCATCTTTGAAACGTTTCAACTGAGATATTTCACCTTCGTGAATAACAATACCCTCGCGGATAACCCGTACTTTGTTGTTCCGTTTAATGCTACCATCTGTAACATAACAACCGGCAATAGTACCAACTTTGCTAATCTTGAAGATTTCTCTTACCTCAACCGAACCAACAATGGTTTCTTCTTCCTTAGGTGCAAGCAAGCCCTCCATTGCATCTTTAATTTCGTTGATGGCATCATAAATGATAGAATACAGTCTGATTTCTATTTCTTCCTGATCAGCTATTTTTCTGGCATTATTTGACGGACGCACCTGGAAACCAATGATAATTGCATCGGCAGTAGAAGCAAGGTTTACATCTGATTCAGAAATCTGCCCTACCCCTTTATGGATAATACTAACTTGTACCTCTTCTGTTGATAGTTTCAAAAGTGAGTCTGACAAGGCTTCTACTGAACCATCCACGTCACCTTTTACAATTACGTTCAACTGATGGAAAGCACCGATTGCCTTACGACGACCAATCTCTTCAAGCGTAATGTGTTTTCTTGCTCTTAAACTTTGCTCACGGATAATCTGCTCACGCTTGTTGGCAATTTCGCGCGCCTCACGTTCAGACTCCATCACATTAAACTTATCACCGGCCTGTGGTGCACCTGGTAAGCCCAAAATCTGCACAGGAGTTGATGGCCCGGCCTCTTTTATTTTAACACCCAGGTCGTCAACCATTGCTCTTACACGGCCAAAATATTGGCCTGCCAGAATAATGTCACCCACTTTAAGTTTACCGTTCTGCACAAGTATGGTGGCTACATAACCACGTCCTTTATCCAGCGAAGCCTCAATTACTGTACCAATAGCTGATCTTTCCTGATTCGCTTTCAGTTCAAGCAACTCGGCTTCAAGCAATACCTTATCTAGCAGGTCGCTGATACCTGTTCCTTGTTTGGCAGATACCTCCTGCTCCTGATACTTACCACCCCAGCTTTCAACCAGAATATTCTCTTTGGCTAGGTCTTCTCTGATTTTAGCAGGGTTTGCACCAGGTTTGTCAATTTTATTGATAGCAAAAACAATAGGTACACCTGCATTTTGTGCGTGGTTAATAGCCTCACGTGTTTGTGGCATCACGCTGTCGTCAGCGGCAACTACCACAATTACAACGTCGGTTACTTTGGCACCACGGGCACGCATGGCCGTAAAGGCCTCGTGACCCGGCGTATCAAGAAACGTAATCTTCTTGCCTTTATTCGGGCCGTCTTTCATTTCTACAGAATAGGCACCAATGTGCTGGGTAATACCCCCGGCTTCGCCGGCTGCCACACGTGCACGACGGATATAGTCAAGTAACGAAGTTTTACCGTGGTCAACGTGACCCATAATGGTAACAATCGGTGCCCGAGGGTCTATATCTTGCAGGTTTGCGTCTTTATCAATTACGTCAGACTGCACCTCTTCTTCGGCTGAAATAAACTGAACGTCGAAGTCAAAATCCAAAGCAAGCATTTGAATTGCCTCTGCATCCAGACGTTGATTAATGGATACAAACATACCCATCTTCATGGCTGCAGAAATAACCTCTGTAATAGACACATCCATCATAGAAGCCAGCTCTGAAGCCGATATAAATTCAGTTACTTTCAGGATGTTGCTGTCTTCTTGCTCTTGTGCAATACGTTGCTCTTCCTGTTCAGCACGCATCTTCCGCTTATCCTTACGGTATTTTGCTCCAAAGTCAGGGCCTTTGGTTTGCATCCGAGCCATCGTTTGCTTGATTTGCTCTTTTACCTCGGTTTGAGACACCTCTTCCCTGCGTTCTTTTTTCTTCTTAGGGTCAGTACCTTTTTTGGCAGCAGCAGCAGCGCCAGCAGCAACCGGTGCACCCGGCACTTTAGGTCTGGCAGCAGAATCTGCACTATCAACTTTTTCTGCCCTCTTCACGCGTTTACGTTTGCGTTTGCGTTTGGCATCGCGGTCTTCAGCCGAACCCGGGGTAGATTTTTTCTCAACAGGTAATTCAATTTTGCCTAAAACTTTCAGCCCCTGAAGTTTTTCTCCTCTTGCCTGAATTAACTCTGGCTCAACCTCCTCTTCCTTAGGTGCTGGAGCAGCAGCAGGCTTCTTGTTAAGCGGCTGGCCTTGTTGCGGTCTTTGTTCAGCGGCAGGCCTGTTTTGTTGGTAACCGCCCTGACCAGACTGCTGAGGTCTTGGCCCACGATTCTGGTCTCTATTCCCCTGGCCTTGTCGATCCTGACCGGGTCGGTCTTGATTGGGTCTGTCCTGACCGGGTCTGTCCTGACCGGGTCGTTCCTGACCGGGTCTGTTTTGGTTCCAGTTTCCAGGTCTGTCCTGACCTGAACGGTCCTGAGCAGGTCTATCCTGACCGGGTCTATCCTGACCGGGTCTATCCTGACCGGGTCGTTCCAGACCGGGTCTGTCCTGATTAGGACGCCCATGAGTGTTATCTCTATCCTGAGGGTTATTACGGCCTTGAGGATATTCTCTTTTGGGCTGATTATCTTTGTTCTGCACATCTTGCGGTGCAGGAGTTGGTTCTTTAGCTACTTCGGCTGGTCTGGCCTCTGCTTTTGGCAGTTCAACAGCCTTCGGCGATTCTTCCTTCGCTTCCGGCGCCTGCACGGGTTTATCCTCTACTTTTGGTGGTGCAGCAGCAGGCTTTTCGGCAACCTCTTTAGTCTCTGCAACAGGCACTACCTCTGCTTTGGGTTTTTCTTCCGCGGCAGGTTCAGTCTTTTGAGGTTCTGGTGTTACTGGTGCAGATGGTTTTCTGTCCAGATCAATTTTCCCTAAAATAACCGGCCCCTGCAGTTTTTGTTCTGCACGAATCGTTTCCACCTCTTTAACAGGAGCAGGTTCAGGGGTATTATCTGCTTTTTTCTCGTCACCTTTTGGTTGGTCTCTAAAATAAAGAATATCCGTATTGCCTGATGCAGGTTTAGAATCCTCCACAGGTTTTGCAGCCACACTTTCTTCAAGCAAAGAAGAATTACTGAATTCTTTCGACAAGATATTCAATTGCTCAAAGTTAAGTTTGGCGTTAGGATTGTTATCAATACGATGCCCCTTATTAGCCAGTTTCTCTACGATGGTGGCAATACCAACGTTAAGTTTTTTGGCCGCAAGGCTTATTCGCATTTCTTTTTGTTCTATCATAAATTAAATTTAAAATCTGTTGAGTTATTTTGAGTTGCCGGATTTATCTAAGAAAGAATTTTAAAGACCTATACCAATCAGATAACACCATTTAATGGTCTGCTGTTCCTTAGTCTTATTCAAATTCTCTACTCAAAATTTCAAATACTTCGGCAATTGTTTCTTCTTCAAGTTCGGTACGACGAGCGATATCCTCTTTTGAAAGCGCCAGAACTGATTTCGCTGTGTCGAGACCAATCTTACGGAACTCATCAAGAATCCACTCCTCGATCTCGTCAGAGAACTCAGACAGGTCAACGTCTTCTTCCTCTTCTTCTCCTTCAAGGTCACGGAATACATCAAGCTCCATATTCACAAGTTTACCTGCCAGTTTGATATTCATACCACCTTTACCGATGGCTAAAGAAACCTGGTCTGGTTTCAGATAAACAGCAACTCTTTTCTTTTCATTATCTACCTGAATACTGCTGATTTTAGCCGGGCTAAGCGCTCTTGAAATCAAAAGATTCAGATTGTCAGTCCATTGTATCACATCAATATTCTCATTTTCGAGTTCACGTACAATTGTGTGGATACGAGAACCCTTCATACCTACACAGGCACCTACGGGGTCAATGCGGTCGTCATAAGACTCCACAGCCACTTTGGCTCTTTCACCCGGCTCGCGAACAATTTTGCGTACTGATATAAGGCCATCAAGAATTTCAGGAATCTCCTGCTCGAATAAACGCTCAAGGAAAACCGGCGACGTGCGCGACAAAGTAATGCGGGGCGTTCCGTTATTCATTTCTACTTTATGAACAACTGCCTTAATACTGGTTCCTTTTCTTGGGCGGTCTTTCGGAATCTGCTCTGATTTCGGCAATACCAGTTCATTACTTTCAGCATCTAAACAAACCAGTTCTTTGCCAAGAATCTGATAAACTTCAACTATTATCAGCTCACCAACCAAATCTTTATATTTGGCATAAAGCATTTCTTTCTCAAGGTCCTTAATTTTCTGGATTAACGTCTGGCGTGCAGTTTGTACTACACGTCGCCCGAAATCTTCCAGTTTTACTTCATCAGCTACTTCTTCACCAATTTCAAAGTCGGGCTGAATCTTGCGGGCTTCAGACAACATAATTTTGTCAGGATCCCAGATATCTTCAGAGTTGTCATCCACAATTTCACGTGTCCGCCACATTTCAAGGTCGCCGCTGTCGGCATTGATGATAACATCAAAATTATGGTCAGTACCGAATTTTTTACGAATCATTGTCCGGAACACATCCTCCAGAACTTTAATCATGGTTGGACGGTCAATGTTTTTTTCACGGGCAAATTCTGAAAACGATGCAATTAACTCTCCGCTGTGCATATTCTGTTCATGAGTTAGCGATTTTGTTGATTTAGTGAATGATTCGCTTCATTCATCAAAACTCATTAAATCAAATTTCTTAATTTTTTATTTTTATTTAAAGGAAATAACTACTTGTGCTTCTTTGATATTATCTAATGAAATAATTACTGGTTCTACAGGTTCATTTTTAGCTTTGCCTGTACGCTTTTTATCTTCAATGATGGTAATCTCCCGGTTAGCAAGACCCTCCAGTTTACCTTTCATTTCTTTTCCGTCATTTAGAACAACTTTTAATGTGCGGCCTACGTTTTTAAGGTACATCCTTTCACTTTTTAAGGGGAAATCAATGCCCGGCGACGACACCTCAAGGGTATATTTATCTGGCATAATTTCGTCCAGGTCTTTGCCCAGTTTACGGCTTATTTCGCTGCATTGGTCAATCATAATTCCCTCATCAGAATCTAGCAAAACTGTCACTTTACTATTGATTCTGGACATAGAAACCTTGATATCCACCACAAAAAACTTATCGTTTTCTAGTAACGGTTGCAGAAGCTCCTCTATTTTCTGTTTGTAATCTGTGCTCATTTATTCAATTCTTCGCCCTTCTTCAGCCAAAATAGTTCTTACTTGTAACCAACGAAAAAAGGAGGGCTTCGCTCCTCCTTTTTCACAATTCTAACGCAAAGATAAAGAAATATTTCGTTTTTTGCAAATTTGGTTCTTAAATATGGCCTGTATATTCTCAAAATATTACTTTTTATAGTAATATGCTTGCGGCCATTATGAATAACTATACTAATTATTTATTTTTTCATTTCTTTGCACCCATTTACTGATAGTTTAACTACACCTGTAATCGCTTGAAAAATCTTTTATTTCATGAAAAAATTATTCCTGCTTTTCTTAATTCTTTGCACAATAGCCTGCAAAGACCATCCTGATACTGATAATTCGGCTCAAAGACTAAATCTACTTGCCGAAAAGTATATTAGGCTTGGCCTTACAATCGGACAATACGATGCCGACTTTGTTGACGCCTATTACGGACCAGATTCGCTCAAACCTACCGGGCTACCCAAAGCTAATTTTCCGAAAGACAGCCTCTTGCGTCAGGTAAATGGTCTTATCGGGCAATTAATTGAGTTCAATTCAACGGTAACAAATGACACCCTGGCCAAACGGGCCAAATGGATGAACAGCCAGCTGATAGCATTTGGAAGAAGAATTAACATTTACTCGGGGAAATACCAGAGCTTTGATCAGGAATCGAAAGATTTGTTTGGGGTGGTTGCTCCTGTGTATCCTGAGAGCCATTACCAGCAGTTATTGGCCAGGCTAGACAGTCTTCTGCCGGGGTCTGGCAGTGTTACGAGCCGCTTTGAAAAACTTGCCAGCCAGTTTGTTATTCCGAAAGCAAAAGTAGATACTGTGTTTAAAACTGCCATTGCCGAGGCACGCAAACGCACCCTGGCGCATTATGAGCTACCTGCCAATGAGAATTTCACGATTGAATACGTAACCGGAAAACCGTGGTCTGGCTATAACTGGTATCAGGGTAATTACCAGAGCAAAATTCAGATAAGTATAGATATGCCTATTTTTATAGAACGCGCCATAGACCTTGCCTGCCATGAGGGGTATCCGGGGCACCATGTATATAATATGATGCTTGAAAAGAGCTTGTATAAAGATAAACATCAGGTAGAAATTGCTTTGTATCCGTTGTTTAGCCCGCAATCGTTAATTGCTGAAGGCAGCGCCAATTATGGTATAGAGGTGGCTTTTCCGGGTAGCGAAAAAAATAAGTTTCTGAAAGAAGTACTTTTACCGCTGGCTGGCCTTAAAACTGAAAATACTGATTTGTATATGGAGGCGCTGGCGCTGAAATCGCGGTTGGCCTATGCACGTAATGAAGTAGCACGTGGTATTGTTGACGGTACTTTTAACTCGGCAGAGCAAACCAAATGGCTGAAAACATACGGATTAAGAGAAGACAACTTGTCTAAAAAGGATGTAGCCTTTATTAATAAGTATAGAAGTTACGTAATTAACTATAACTACGGGCAAGATATTGTTAAATCCTATATTGAATCTAAAGGCGGCACGGCCGATAACCCGGCTAAACGTTGGAAAGTGTTCAGATGGTTATTGAGTAATCAGATAAGACCTGCCGATTTAATTGATACAAAAAAATAAAAAAAATGGGGCTGAAAATCAACAGCCCCATTTATTATTATCTGATCGTCAATTATCTATTCGGTTTATAAATCTTGTCTTCATTTGTATAACCGGCCTTTTTCAGATACCAGTCAGGATAATTAGCGCCTGCGCTTTCTGACCATGTTGAGAAGAAATTGTAGGCATCTGTAATAGGCTTGGTTTCGAATGGATATCTGAATTCAGAGTAGATATTCAACGCCCAAGGCATACCATTGGCAGTTTTATAATATTTGCCAGCACTTGTCGACGATTTGTCATGGCCCGTACCCAGCAATGCCGGATTTGCCTTGCTTGTAGGCGCCTGATTAATCAGGTGAATTTCTTTTCCTCTTTCTGATGTTTTGAAAATAAAGGCATTATAAGGTGCCGAGCCAAGTATACTTTTTTCAACCGGCGCATTAAAAGCTATATGCATTCTTAGTGTATCAGTAGGCTCAATGTAGGCGCTTCCGGGAAGCGTATTTGCAAAGCCACTGGCAGACTTCATTTGTTTAAACGAATTATCAAATGCTATTACGGTTGCTAAAGACTGGCCGGCTTCAAGGCCATTTGCGGCAAGAGACACTACACCATCTTTAAGCGAATGACCCGTTACAGACTTAACATCAGATGGTGCAATAGGCATCTGGAATCCCCAGCCGCAGGCAAATGTTGCCCCTATGGCTTTTACATAAGCTTTAAGGTCCATCTCAACTACCTGGTTCCTGCCATTTAACACCTCTTTGAATTGATAGTTAACCACAAGGTCGTTCATGTCATAGTCGCCCTTGTATGGCCATAAGTCTTCATAAGCCAACGAGCTGAAAGTATTCTTAGTTGGCGTATAATTGTTAATTGCTTTGGTTGCGTCTTCAGGGTACTCATCGTCATAATCATTTACGCCGTCTCCGTCTTTATCTGAAACGTTATCAACAAGCGGAATACCGTTGGCATCAAATGCTTTAACGGGATTCGACATCGCATAGAAAATAGCATCGTTGAAGTCTTCATCACTGTTTTGTTCACGGTTTCTGTCTTCAAAAGAAAGAATGAAACGATTAGTGGCTGGGTCGTTCAAGACAATAAAGTGACGTCTTTTTAGTGGGTCAGACTCAACGTTAAAATCATCATGGCCATAAATTGCATTCAAACCTTTACCTACAGTTTTAGTGTTGGCGTCAAAAGCATTGGCCAATAGCACAAAACCAATGGCAGTACCGCCTGGGAATCTACCGATTTTTACCCTGTCGCCCAAAGCAAGTCCACCGCCACTTCCGGCATACGAAACATTCGGGAAAATGATATTAATCTTGCTGATATCTTTAATTTTTGTAGGCGGGTTGTTCGGGTCAAAAGTATAATAACCCAGTGCGTTCAGGTAACTTGCACCTTCGTGTACAAAAGTAATCCAGACATCTGCCAGTTCTTTTACATACAAGTAGTTTCTGTTGCTACCAACCAGGTTTTCTGGGTGTTTGGCTGCATAAGATTTACTTTCAGGCAGGGTCTGATTAACAGTTTTAAGAAACTCAGAAGTTACAATGTCTTTTTGAGGGTCAAGGTAGTTAGGTACACCTGCGTTGTTCCAGGTACCCAGGTAATCAAAAGGCGGGTAATCCTGAGCACTTACTCTGGCGCCAACAAAAGGCACCTGGTTGGTTTGGTCAATGCTGCCGTAAGTTTTAGGGTTTTTACCACCAAACGTAACATTAACCGTATTATTCTTAACGTCAGTAACAATTTCAGAAGGCAGACCGATGAAACTCAATTGCAATGAAACCTTTTTTACATAAGTTGGTATTTTCTGGGTCATGGTCAGTAACCCATTGGTACCTGTAATACCTTTGAAAAGAAGCTCGTTTTCAGGAGAGCTGTAAACTGAAACAACTATTCCTCTGATAGGGCCGTCGTTGTTATCAAAAGTACCAATCTCAAACTTAACATCTGCGGTGGTATTAAATTCAAAACCGGCAGGGATATTGAGTTTATCAATGGCGGCTGTTGAGTTATCGGCAGGTGTGGTGGGAGTTGGGGTATCCTCTCCGAACTGAGGCATACAGGAACTCAGTAACACAGCGATAACGATGGTCAGGAAACTAAGGCTTCTTTTCATTGCTTTAAAAATTAATGATATTTGTGTCTCGGTAGTTTATTGCAAACTGGTTGACACAAATTTTTACATTAATAAAAAGCTATAAATGGTTTTTCGATAATTGGAAGAAAAAAAGGGTATAACGACTATTTTCAACCGACGAAAAAATGCCAGAAAACGCGTTTTCTGGCAAAAATAACTACTCCCGAAACAATAAATAAGTCAACAAAACGCGGTAATTGTACAATTAAAATTATTAAACGGTACCAATTTTGGCAAATATTTTATTTTACGGTCGTTTTAAATATCAAACTTTATACCCTGTGCCAAGGGCAAATGAGTCCCATAATTAATAGTGTTTGTCTGCCTGCGCATGTAGTTTTTCCAGGCATCAGAGCCACTCTCCCGGCCACCTCCTGTTTCTTTTTCGCCACCAAAAGCCCCACCAATCTCGGCACCCGAAGTACCAATATTTACGTTGGCGATTCCGCAGTCTGACCCATTGGCAGATAAAAAGCGCTCAGCCTCTCTCACATTTAATGTAAAAATGGCTGAAGAAAGACCCTGAGGAACGGCGTTCTGAATCTCAATTGCCTGTTCAATGGTTCTGTATTTGATTACATATAAAATAGGAGCAAAAGTTTCGTGGCATACCATAGGCGATTGCTCTTCAACTGCAATAATAACTGGCTTTACATAACAGCCAGACTCATAGCCTGCTCCTGTTAAAATCCCGCTGTCGGTAAGTAATTTGCCACCCTCTTCAAGCGCGGTTTCTATGGCAGACAAATAGTTTTTTACCGCACCTGTGTCAATTAAAGGGCCAACGTGATTATTGATGTCGAGCGGATCACCTATCCGAAGTTGTGAATAGGCCTTCACCAGACTGTTTTTAACCTCTTCGTAAACACTTTCGTGCAAAATCAGTCGTCTGGTGGTAGTGCATCTTTGGCCTGCTGTACCAACAGCGCCGAAAACAACTGCCGGAATAACCAGTTTCAAATCGGCATTTTCAGTTACAATTATAGCATTATTGCCGCCTAGTTCTAACAAACTCCTGCCCAGTCGATTGGCCACTGCGCTACCCACTGCCTTGCCCATCAGGGTAGACCCGGTGGCAGAGACCAACGGAATCCGGGTATCGGCGGCCAGCCACTCTCCTACTTTTCTATCACCTATCATGAGGCACGAAACACCCTCAGGAATATCATTTTTCTTCAATACATCACGAATGATATTCTGACAGGCAATGGCCGAAAGCGGTGTTTTTTCAGAGGGTTTCCATACACATACGTCGCCGCAAACCCATGCCAGCATGGCATTCCATGACCAGACAGCCACCGGAAAATTAAAGGCTGATATAATACCAACCACCCCAAGCGGATGCCATTGCTCATACATGCGGTGTTGCAGGCGTTCTGAATGCATACTTAGCCCATACAATTGTCTGGATAACCCGACTGCAAAATCACAGATATCTATCATTTCCTGCACTTCTCCCCAGCCTTCCTGCAAACTTTTGCCCATTTCATAGCTTACCAGCCTGCCCAGATTATCTTTATTTGAACGCAGGGCATCTCCCATCTGCCTCACTATTTCTCCTCTTTTCGGAGCCGGCACATTCCGCCAGATACTGAAGGCTTCTCCTGCCTTTATCATTACTTTTTCATAATCGGCATGTGTTGCCTGACGAACCTTACCTATAAGGGCGCCTTCAACCGGCGAAAACGAGCTGAGAACCTTTCCGGCTCCGGCCCACGACGCAACTCCGGTGCTTACGCCTTCATTTACTGATTTTATACCCAGTGCTTTTAAGACTTTTTTCATTGCAGGTTTTGTTTGTTGAGTTAGCCGGCAAATATACAAATTGCTTATTTTAATAATATTGGCCCGGAACTAATATTTGAAACGTTTTTTAAATTAAAATCTTTTGTAACGTCTAAAAAAACAGCCTCACCCGTTTTAACGGAATGAGGCTGAACAAAATTCAAATATCAGTCAAATAAGCGTTTACTGGATTTTAGCAGCTTCTTTGTCGCTTACGGCAGCAATTAAATCTGCCACCAGGCCTGTCCATCCACATTGGTGGGCGGCTCCCAGACCAGCTCCGGTATCGCCGTTAAAATATTCGTAGAACAGATATAAATCTTTAAAATGAACATCGTCGTCAAATTTGCTATGTCCATTCATGGCCGGGCGCTTGTTATCTTTTCCGGCCATAAAAATATTAATGAGCCGTTGGGCTACCATCATTGTAGCTTCTTTGATTGACATAATATTGCCCGAATTGGTTGGGTACTCAATCTCAAAATCATCTCCGTAATACTCATAAAATTTAAGCATTGAATCAATAATCAGGAAATTGATTGGAAACCAGATAGGCCCACGCCAGTTAGAATTTCCACCCATAATACTCAAATCAGATTCTGCCGGTGTGTACTGCACACTAAGAATCTCGCCATGCATATTAAATTTATATGGATTTTCGTGATGCGATTTGGATAATGACCTTAAGCCGTAGTCAGACAGAAACTCGGCTTCGTCGAACATCCGTTTTACTACCATTTTCATTCGGTGCCCGCGCAACAAGGCAAGCAAATGGGTTGCACCCTTGCCCGGTTCATGCCATCTCGAAATCAATGAAGCCAGGTCTGGCCTGTTATTTAAAACCCACTCTACCCTGCGTTTAAAGTCTGGCAGCTTGTCGAGCATATCTTCATCTAAAACTTCTACTGCACACAATGGAATTAGCCCTACGTAAGAGCGGATTTTCATAAATATCGTTTCGCCATTCGGGGCATGCAGTTTATCATAATAAAACTGGTCGCTTTCATCCCACAGCCCCAGGTCATTACCTTTTATGGGTCTGTTAATGGCCCCGGCTATGTGCAGAAAATGCTCAAAAAATTTAGAGGCCATATCCTGATAAACGGGCCGTTCAAGGGCAATTTCACAGGCAATTCGAAGCATATTCAGGGTATACATGGCCATCCAGCCTGTGGCATCGGCCTGCTCAAGCCTTACGCCGGGTATCTGGGTGTTGCGATCAAATACACCAATGTTATCCAGCCCAAGAAAACCACCACCAAAAATATTGTTACCCTCTTCGTCTTTCTGGTTTACCCACCATGTAAAGTTCATTAACAGTTTATGAAAGACTTTCTCAAGAAACAAAATATCGCCTTTGCCGTTATTTTTTTTGTCAATTTCATAAACTTTCCAGGTTGCCCAGGCGTGTACCGGAGGGTTTACGTCAGAGAAGTTCCATTCATAGGCAGGTAGCTGCCCGTTAGGGTGCATGTAGTATTCACGCAGGATAACTGCCAGCTGCCGTTTGGCAAAGTCGGGGTCTATTCGGGCTAGTGTAAGGGTATGAAAGGCCAGGTCCCAGGCTGCAAACCACGGATACTCCCATTTATCAGGCATTGACAATATATTTGCCATGTAGGCGTGTTTCCAGGTATGATTACGCTGGTACGCCCTGCCTTTAAACTCAAACGGCATTTTAGGGTCGCCGTTGGTCCACTCGTTTATATTATAGTAATAAAACTGCTTGTTCCACATCATACCGGCAAATGCCTGCCGCTGGATTCGGCGCAGTTCTTCTGAATTAACGTTTTTCTGTACTTCGGCATAAAAATCTTCTGCATCCTGAATTCTTGCCTCAAAAATATCATCAAAATCCTGAAACGGTTTATTCAGCTTGTTCTGGCTGAACCGGAGCCTGACCGTAAATGAGTCGCCACCTTCTATGGTACGGGTATATCTGGCGGCTGCCTTAGAACCTATCTTGTTCGGATTAACATACTTATCTTTTCCGGTAATGACATAATTGCTGATTCCGTCTTTTACGTACATGGTATTGTTGGGCTTTCCGAAAACACGTTCCATATTGGTTTCGTTTTCGCAGAAAAGCAGCTCGTCGGCTTCGTCCAGATACAATTTGTATTTGCCTACCATGTGGTGATTGGCCTCAATCTGAGAATTGGCAATTCCGGTAAGCATCGGCTTTTGCTTAAAATTCTCGTAGCCCCAAGACCATGTATTTCTGAACCATATAGTTGGCAGAATAGTTAACCTGGCCGCCTTTGCCCCACGATTATGGGCGGTTAATTTAACCAGCACATCGGTTTCATCAGCTTTGGCGTATTCAATAAAAATATCAAAGTACTCGTCGTTGTCAAAAATACCGGTTTCTAAAATCTCAAACTCAGGGTCTTTTCTGGACCTGCGCTGGTTTTCTTCAATAATGCGTTTGTATGGAAACTCATTATGAGGATACTTGTAAAGCATCTTCATATATGAGTGCGTGGGGGTGCTGTCCAGGTAGTAATAGAGTTCTTTAACATCCTCTCCGTGATTCCCCTCTGAACCAGCAAGCCCATATAATCTTTCTTTTATAATTTTATCCTGATGATTCCAGAACGAAAAGGCGATACACATAAACTGCTTGTTATCTGATATACCACCGATGCCATCTTCGCCCCAACGATAGGCCCACGAGCGAGCCATGTCATGAGAAACGTAGTCCCAAGTACTGCCATAAACACTGTAATCTTCTCGCACTGTTCCCCATTGTCTTTCCGACAGGTAGGGCCCCCATCGCTTCCATCCTTTGTTATCTTTTCTTAGGTTAAGTCTTATCTTCTCCGCCAATTCAGTCATGATAGGTTTGTTTAGGTGGTATTTGCAAAAATAGAAAAAAATGCAAAAGATGAAATGTATGGTATTTAATGAATTGTAAAAATTAAAAAACTTGTTGCTTTAATGCAAAGGAGATTTCGGCAGAATTCAGAATTTTGAAATAACCAGTGGCTGCTCATCATTTGCAGCACAAATGTACTTTAAACAATTGGTTATCAGGTGGCATTAATGAAAACGGTCTTTTCTTACTTCAAGCGTTTTCATGATTTCGGCTTCCTGCTCAAGAAACCTTACCCACCTTTCTCTAACCTGCTCTTTTGGCATGTATTCCTCGGCCAGTTCTATAAAGTTTCTGTAATGCCCTGCTTCAGATATCATCAGTTCATGATAAAACTTCCTGAGGCTTTCGTCAGCAATGTGTTCTGAAAGCAACTTGAAACGTTCTGCACTGCGCGCTTCAATTAAAGCGCATATTAGTAGCTGCTCCATTAGCCTGATGCCGTTGTCAGAAGTTTTAGTGATACAGGCCTGAAGTTTCTCTACATATTCATCTTTCCTTTTATGAGACAGTTTTATGCCTCTTTTGCGCATTTCTTTTAGTACTCTTTGAAAATGCCCCCATTCTTCTGCAACTACAGGTGTAAGTGTTTCAACCAGTTTTTCTTTTTCCGGATATCTGACAATGAGCGATATACAAGAAGAAGCCGCCTTTTGCTCGCAAAAAGCATGGTCTATCAGAATATCCGCCAGGTTCATTTCTGCAATATCAACCCAACGTGGGTCAGTAGGTAATTTAAGGCCTAAAGTAGTTAGAGATTGCATTTATTAACTTTTGTTATAATTCAGCGTGCTTATGCTTAACCTTGCTCTTAGGTTTGCCATGGTTCAGTGGGTTTCTGGCAAATCAATATTATTTTTTGGTGCTTAAAATTTTCAGTTGCAAACAAATAAGTGTCGCCGCCGTCTTTTAAGCCAAGTTTCTTTTTTACTTCTTCTGCCTTTATTGGAAAATTTCTTGTACTTACATTTGCCTGGTTGTTATTCAGATGTGCCAGCACCTCACTTTTATCGAATCGGCAAACCGACTGGCAGGCAAAAACTCTTCCCGGAAAATCTTTTATAAGTGTATCAGTTGTATACAGATGGCTGTTGACAGAGAGTTTGTTCAGCCCGTACTTTTGAGCTATGCTTTTAAATGCTCCGGCTTTTAGCAAAGCAGCGTTGGGTTCATAAATGTAGCCCAAAGGCAAACTAAACTGCACCTCAGCCATTTGCTCTGCCTCATAGTTAAAGCTAAAGGTTTGCCAGTGGTTATTTATTAAATTGGCAGCCGTAATTTTAGCATGGCCGTCGGATTTATGGCACAAAAATAGTAGCTCTTTTACTTCATTGTCCACTGCTACAATGTGCACCTCCGCCACCGCTTCCAGCTGAGACATGGCCAGCTTTATATCCAGCATGGGTGAATACTTTATTAAAAAGCTGGATAATTTATGCTTTATCTGTAAAATATCTGGCTCACAATCTTCAATTTTAAAAACTTTGTTTTTTGAAGCGTCTCTTCTGGCTGGGTCCATATAAAAGTGCGTATCGGCAGCCAGATTTGCAGCAGACAAAAACTGAACCGCGTCTGCATTAACCACTTGTATGTTATTAAGCCCCAACGTTTTAAAATTGCTGGCTGCTATTTCGGTAAGGCTTTTGTTTCTTTCAACGTAAATGACAGACTGATGACTTCTGGCAAACGCTGCGCTGTCTACTCCCATTCCGCCTGTCAGGTCAATTAAATTCGGGTATCCGGCATTAAAAAAAAGTCGGGCCTTGTATTCTGCAGTAGCCTCAGACGAAGACTGCTCTACTGAAAGGGATGCAGGGTAAATGATATCCGGATTGGCATACCAACCCGGCAGTTTAAATTTTGCTTTTTGCCTGGCTACCCACTGGTCGGCTACCAGATGCAAAAAGTCAGTTTTCAGTTTATCCGGATTTTTCAGAACATACGCCTTAATATCAGTAATTTGCAACTGCCATGCTTTATCTCTTGCGAGCCTGAGTGTTTCAATGTTCATCTACTTAGCTTGTTCGTCCTGCTACCACAATTAAGCAGTAAAATTAAAAGAATTAGACAGCCCCGGCAAATGAAACTTGCGGTTTAACGGTTGCCCACCCAATAAAAACCAAATAAAAACTTTATTGCCTGGCACTCATTACAAAACCTAAAAAATGGTTAAATTGCATGTAGAGTATCAGTAAACTAATACTTAATTTACTTATGAAAAACTTTTACTTAGCCTTAGCATTACAATTAGTTACTGTTTGTCTGTTAAAGGCGCAAACCATTGACACTGAGAAGCAGGCTTATCTTGCTGAAATAAAAACGATAGGAAAACAATTCAGTGGTAGTTTTTACCGCAACTACAAGACTATCTACAGCAGACCTGAAAAGGAGTTTATTCAATTGATAGATTCTTCCAGAACAGTTTTCAATCATGCGCTTCAACAATATAAAGGCAAACTTGATGCTAAATTTTACCAAAACCAAAAGGCAGAAATAAAGTATTATTTCGACAAACTCTTGATTGAATATCCTTTAACACATGAAGTTTATGTTGATGCCTCACCTGCCAATCGTTCAAAAATTCCACTTTTGTTAAAGGCAAATCAGGCAGACTTCAATAAACCGGATTTATTAACCAACACCGACTTCACTAGCTACTTTAACGCATTTATAGCCCTGAAAACAAGTCTGGAGCTGCGCAAAGGGAATTATAAAAACCATGACAACCAGCATTTTCTGGTTTCATGGAAAACCATTCAATCGTATATCAGCAACAAAAAATGTCTGGAATACTGGCAGTTTGATTACCTGTATAACCAAATTGATAACAACGGAACCAAGCAAATAGACAAGTATTATAAAAAGTTTGTAAGCACCACATCAGATACCTCGTTAGTTAAGAAGGTTAAACGCCTGTATGATGAAGACCTTGCAGCCTTGAAAAACCACGTTATAAAACCCTATAAAAAAGCAGGGTCTTTTAGTTTGGATATTCATGTTTTTGTGCCTGATACACTTCAATACACCGGGGGAAGGCCTACTATTGTTTTTTTTCATGGAGGTAGCTGGAGTGAAGGAAAACCTGACTGGTTTTTCAGCACCTGCCAAAGCTATGCAGTCAAAGGATGGGTAGCCTGTGCCGTTGAATACAGAACTTATGGCAGGCATGGCACCCTACCCTTTGAAGCTGTAAAAGACGCCCGCTCGGCCATAAGATGGGTAAGAGAAAATGCCCGAACCTACCATATTGATACATCCAGAGTTGTTGCTACCGGAAACTCGGCAGGCGGGCATCTGGCCCTTGCAACAGCATTGGTAAATAACTGGAACGAAAAAACGGATAATTTGTCCGTTAGCCCGGCACCTAATGCACTGGTTATTAATGCCGGCGTGTATGACCTGACCGACGACATAACAGCGTGGATAAGAAAATACTTACCAGATAAAAACCAGGCCAGAAGCATATCTCCTAATTTTCTGGTAGATAAAACCTTGCCGCCCGCACTTCTGTTTCATGGTACTAATGATATGAATGTTCCTTTTGAAACCGCCAGAAAATTTGCAACAGATATGATTTCAGCCGGAAATGCAGACATTGATTTTCAACCGCTCGAAGGCGGAGGACATTTTATATGGTTTGACAGAAGGTTTGCAGATAAAATGCTAAAGAAAAGAAACGAATTTTATAAAAAGTATGGATTTGAGAACTGATGAGTATGCTACCGGGTATGATAACCCGCTTACAACAATCAGAAAACACTTAAAAATAAGGAAATTTTAAACTTAAATTCTTTAATGAAAGACAAACCCAAAATTAAATTCTTATAAAATGTCCACAACTCAGTTTTTTTTATGGTACAAGACCTGAACGCATGAACGAATTTAAAAATTTTTTCGTTATTTTGTCAACTCAAAGGGATTCCACTCTCATTTTATGACCAAAAGATTTGCAGTTTTCATTCTGTTTCTGATTATCGAATGTTCGACCTTCAGCGAATACGTCAAAGATTTCTTTGGCGAGGTAATCTCTTGCAGCGTTGATATCTGTGAAGGAGACGGCAATGAATGTGAAAATGAGAATCAGGAGAACAAAAATGAGCCGAACAAGTATCTGATATCATTCTTCGAGCTCAATTTTACTTTTGATGTTTTTCAGACTGAAAAAAGTACCTATTTAGATACGAAATCCTCCGAGCGGTTTCCTTACAGATTCATACAATCTCCCCCTCCAAAGGCGTAATTCCTTACCAATTGGCTTCGCCTTTTATCATTCTGTTGCAAAGTAAAATCCGTTTTTATTTGTCTTTATGCCAATCATAGGCATTGAGCAAGCTGTTGGGGTTTTCTGCAGGCTTTTCTGGCTATATTCTAAACCGGTTTTAGGTTATTGCACCAGAACCACTTGAAGAGCAATCTGAACAATCATCTATCCAAAACAATGAAATCAAGTATAAATTTTTCAAATCTTAAAAGCGATCTTCCTGCGGGTCTTGTCGTTTTTCTTGTGGCTCTTCCTTTATGCCTGGGCGTTGCTCTTGCATCAGGCGCACCACTCATTTCGGGTATAATTGCAGGTGTTGTAGGTGGCATTGTTGTGGGCCTGGTTAGCGGGTCTCAGCTGGGCGTAAGCGGCCCGGCGGCCGGGCTTACCGTAATTGTATTGAATGCCATTACTGAAATTGGCGCATTTGATTCTTTTTTACTGACAGTTGTGCTGGCCGGGGTAATACAGATTATTCTCGGAGCCCTCAAAGCAGGTGTAATCGGTTATTACTTTCCGTCATCTGTTATTAAAGGAATGCTCACCGCCATCGGTATAATAATTATTCTGAAGCAGATTCCGCATGTAGCCGGAATAGACAAAGATTATGAAGGAGACGAAGCCTTTGCTCAGAAAGACGGTGAAAACACCTTTTCTGAATTATTGAACATCACTGAATTTTTTAACGAAGGCGCACTGGTAATTGGGGTAATATCAATTCTGGTATTGATACTTTGGGACCAGAACTTTATCAAAAAAAATAAACTTTTGGGCATTATACCCGGGCCTTTGATTGCCGTTTTACTGGGTATTTTGCTGAACAGCAGCCTGGGAATTTTACCTGCCAATTTTCATTTACAGAGTAACCATCTGGTAACTTTACCGGTAGCAGGTTCTATTTCTGAGTTTTCGGGCCTTTTAGCCTTTCCCAATTTCGCTGCTATATCAAATCCTCTCATCTGGAAAACAGCTTTTGTAATTGCAATTGTTGCCAGCCTTGAAACGCTTTTATCGGTAGAAGCAACCGACAAACTTGACCCCCAAAGCAGAATTACACCTACCAACCGCGAACTAGTTGCGCAGGGTACGGGCAATATCGTATCGGGGCTATTGGGTGGTATTCCTGTAACACAGGTTATTGTGCGCAGTTCGGCCAATATTCTTGCCGGTGGTAAATCGCAGATGTCAACTATTATTCACGGACTCATTCTTTTAATTTGTACCCTGAGTATTCCTTCCATGCTCAACCTTATTCCGTTGGCTTCTTTAGCTGCGGTGCTAATTATGGTTGGGTACAAACTTGCCAAACCAAGCGTTTTTAAAACCATGTTTAAAGAAGGACCAGACCAGTTTATACCATTTGTGGTTACTGTGGCGGCTGTTGTTTTTACTGACCTTCTTACAGGTATAGGTGTTGGCACACTGGTAGCTATGATATACATATTATATACCAACTATAAAGGTTCTATGTCGGTAGTAAGAGACAAGAACAATGTTTTGATTCAGTTTAATAAAGACATATTTTATTTTAACAAGTCGGAGCTGATGCAGAACCTGGCTTCCCTTAACTCGGGCGATATTGTGCTGATAGACGGTACCAGAACTACATTTATTGACCATGACATTTTCCTGACACTTGAAGAATTTCAGGCAGAAGCCAAATCAAGACATATTAATATTGAATTTAAGAATATCAAAAGAAGAAAATTAAACTACAGGAAAAGTGATGGAATCGTATCAAAAACTCTTATTAGCCAATAAAGCTTGGGCTTCTGAGAAACTTCAGCTAGACCCAACCTATTTCAAGAACCTGGCAGCTGACCAAAAGCCGGAGTTTTTGTGGATTGGTTGCTCTGACAGCCGCGTACCAGCCGACCAGGTGTCTGGCACGCAACCCGGAGAAATTTTTGTTCACCGGAATGTGGCCAATCTGGTAATACATACTGACATGAGTATGCTGAGTGTTTTGCAATATGCAGTTGAGGTGCTTAAGGTTAAGCATATTCTGGTGGTAGGGCATTATCAATGCGGAGGCGTAAAGGCTTCGATGACCAACAACGACTACGGATTAATCAATAACTGGTTGAGAAACATTAAAGATGTTTATACCAAATATCAGGACGAATTACAGAGCATTGATGACGATCAGGAAAGATTTGACCGGCTGGTTGAGGTGAACGTAATTGAACAGGTAAAAAATGTTGCCAAAACAACCATTGTTCAGAATGCGTGGTCTAATAGCGAGTACCCGATGATACATGGCTGGGTGGTAGACCTGAAAACAGGTTTAATTAAACCTATTATTGAGATTGAATCGAAAGACCATGATGCATTGGAAGATGTCTACAACTTTGATTTTAACAAGAAAAAGAAGAAAGCGATAGAAGAGGTAGACGTTTAAAGAGACAGTTTGCGTTTGTTTTTAAAGGCGTCTGTCAGCAAATTGTATTTGCTATGACGGGCGTCTTTTTTTATTTCTAATCGTTTGAAAATCAGATTAAAAGCTGATTAAATTAACGTTTACGATTGGACATTCGGGCTAACAGAATAGGACAAATCCAAGATTAAAGTCCGTTTTATAAAAACCCCTCTTGTGTCATTTTAGCTATTTCTTACATTTGCAACAGTAGTTTCTTATTCAGGAGGAAAATTGTTCAAATTGTAATGTTTAAAAGATTTTTCAATACCCATTCTTTTCGGATTCTGGCCATTCAATGGTTGGTATTGATATCTTTGTTTTACACCAACTCAATTGCTGCACCTCAACTGGCCACTATGCCGGCAGATATTCCTGCCAACCTGCATCAGTCGGCCCTGTTTCATCCGTTTACATTATCTACTTTTTTTCACCATGAGCTTCCTGCTGAAGTAATTATGGCCGAAGAAGTAATGCCCGATGATGACGTTCTGGAAAATTTTTATCAGCATCATCCGGTTTTATTGATTCAGTCATTTAATTCCCGACAGGTAATTGCCAAAGCGCATAGCCATTCAACGGCTAACAATCGCCATTTGTATCTCCTTTATTGTTCCTGGAGACACTTTATTTCCCTTTAATTATCTTCAATTATATGCCTTGTTCTTATCAGTCGGTCAATTCTGGACCGAATGCAAGTAGGCATAAATAGTTTTCGTCCGGTAAAGCATTACCTAAAACCCGGCCCGGTTTCATACAGCATTATTTACCTGTTTACTGCCTTTGTATCTGAAGAGGAGAAAGGGGCTAAGGGTTTCCTCTAATGAGAAAGGGCAGTTAAGGTAAATCACCGTCGACAAGTCAAAAAATCAATAAATTATAGTGAAATATGCGTAATCTGAATTTCGACGAGCATCATGTTTTACATGAATTAAAGCATTACTTACCTTCACAAACACCCCTGAAAGACTTTATCCATCACAACTCATTGCATGCCTTTCAGAGTCAGAAATTTTATGATGCTATTTATAAGGCATCTGAAATATTTGGAATTGAAGTGGCTTTCCCTGTTAATGATTACAGAGCTTTGTACAAAAACGGCCGCATCAGGGCAGACGTACTCTCTAAAATTATTAAAGACCGCAAGGGGGAGAAAGATTTTGAACACTGGAAAAAACTTGTGCTTGAAAAAGACTTTCAACAGTCTTTTAATCCTCGGGTAGGCCGGTTAAGAGCTTACTGGAAATCTGTGTATAAAATAGACCTGGATAACCTGGTACAACCTATTTTATTCAGGATTCTCGGTAGCTACCTGGATCAGGGCATTGCCTTATGGCACTTTCCGTTTGAAGACAAAGGCCTGCTGTTTGCCATCAGACAACTAGAAAAAGGTAGTTACAGCAGTTTCTTTAAAAACAAAAGAGCCAGAAACCTACTGCTTGACGAGACCATAACAATAAGCGGTTTGTTGGGTATACTGGTTGGTGATGAGTCTTATTTTGAACAATACGTTTTTGACCAGCAATGGAGCCACAGAGGATGGAGCGGACTGGTGGCTTCTATAGAAGATAATCCTGATACGGTTTTATATCATAAAAAAATATCGCTTAAAGACCTGATAATCCTTGATTTGCTACTTGAGATTGACGCACTCGATTCTGCATTGGGCGAGCATTGGAACGCACTGACAAACCATGTAAGCGCACCACCTGTAGACCTCTTTGCCAAAGTAGAACCAAGCGAGCGACAGGAGGTTTTAAAAATATGGCAGGATGCTTTTGAATGGAGCTATTATGACCAGGTATTTTCGGCGGTAAAATATGCCAAGCTGAATTATGCTGATAAAGATGATGTAACTCAGAAAAGTTTTCAGGCTATATTCTGTATCGACGAGCGTGAAGATTCGCTTCGCCGGCACCTTGAAAGTGTCGATACGAATTCAGAAACGCTCGGATGCCCCGGTTTTTTTGGGGTTGAGTTTTATTTTCAGCCACAGAATGGTAAGTTCTATGAAAAACTATGCCCTGCCCCTGTAACACCGAAGTATCTGGTGAAAGAATATGATGTAAAAGAAAAGAAAAAACACGAGCTGCTATATACCAAGCAATCTCACAATTTTGTTCAGGGCTTTTTTATTTCTCTTTCATTGGGATTAATGGCAGCCTGGAAATTACTGCAAGGCTTGTTTGTGCCAAAATCAAGCCCCGCGTTTGCCAGTGCGTTCAGACACATGAATATTGACGGCCAACTGCATTTTGAGAACAAAAGCCCCGACGACATAGAAAACGGCCTGCAGGTTGGCTTTACCGTTGAAGAAATGGCGGTAAGAGTAGAAGGCCTTCTGAGAGGCATAGGTATGGTAAAAGATTTTGCACCACTAGTTTATGTAGTGGGGCATGGCGCCAGCAGTGCCAATAATCCACACCATGGAGCTTATGACTGCGGCGCATGTAGTGGTAGACCGGGTTCTGTTAATGCCAGGGTTTTTGCGGCAATGGCCAATCACCCCAAAGTAAGAGCCTTGCTTGATGCAGGCGGGCTTCATATACCAGAGCAAACCCAGTTTATTGGCGCCCTGCACGATACATCAAGCGATGAAATTGCTTTCTATGATGAACTTCAGATATCTACCCAAAACCGGAAGGCACATGAGGCGAATAAAGAGGCTTTTGAAAACGCACTGGACCTCAACGCCAAAGAACGCTCAAGAAGGTTTGTATCGATAGACACAAAACAAGACATCAAAAAAGTACGTGAGGCCATCAAGAAACGGTCTGTTTCATTTTTTGAGCCGCGGCCAGAATTGGGCCACAGCACCAATGCTTTGTGCTTTGTTGGGCATCGTAGTCTTACAAAAAATATTTTTCTTGACCGCCGGGCATTCATGAACTCTTATGATTACCGGACTGACCTTGATGGAAAACGCCTATTAGGTGTTATGCGGCCATTGCCGCCCGTTTGCGGAGGTATTAATCTGGAGTACTTCTTCTCAAGAATGGATAACGCCAAAATGGGTGCCGGCACAAAGCTGTCTCATAATATTGTAGGCCTTGTAGGTGTTGTAAGTAGCTGCGACGGAGATTTACGCCCGGGCTTACCCCAACAGATGATTGAAGTGCATGACCCTGTAAGACTGGTAATAATGGTTGAGCATTACCCTGAAGTAATTCTGAATACCATCAGGTCTGAAGCTGCACTGTATGAATGGTTTGCCAATGAATGGGTGCATCTGGTATCTATTCATCCAGACACCAACGAGTTCTATTTCTTCAGAAATGAAAAATTTGAGCCTTTCAAACCGCTTTCTGATAAAGTAAATAAGTTGGATGACATACACGCGTTTCTGGAGTCGGCCACTAAAATGCAGGTAAGCCATATTACCAATGCTACCAAAGAAAACCTACCTGTTCATGTAATAGAAAGATAATTATGAATAACCAATTGTTGATATATTTTATTCTGGTTCCGCTTACAGGGTTTATCCTGAGTACGTTTTTTCCAAACAGGCAGGAGAAAATCATCTTCGGAGTAACTATCACCACCATTGTTGGGCATCTCGTTCTGGGTAGTGTCTTTACCATTGTTTGGCTGATGAACGGAGCCCCGGGTATTTTTTATAAAGGAATTGACCTTTATGCAACCCATGAGTCTCATTTTTCAATCAATTTTTACTTCGATAAAATAACCGTAATTTACGGTATGGTTACCAGTGCCATCACTTTTCTGGTAAGCGTTTTCAGCAGATACTACATGCACCGCGAGAGAGGCTTCAAACGCTTTTTTAATACTATTCTGTTTTTTTATCTGGGTATCAATTTCATTATTTTTTCAGGCAATTTCGAAACCATGTTTATTGGTTGGGAAATCATAGGTATTGCTTCGTTTTTGTTGATTTCTTATTACCGCGACCGCTACCTGCCTGTTAAAAATGCGCTAAAGGTAGTATCTTTTTATCGCCTTGCAGATATTTTTCTTTTGTTGGGTATCTGGTTTTGTCATCATGTGTTTGAGAGAAGCATAACCTTTCAGGAGCTTTATTCGCTTGAAAGCCGGCACATTGAGATTCTCCATGACAAATCTTTTCAACTGATTATCCCGCTTGTGTTTCTGGTGGTAGCGCTGGTAAAATCGGCTCAGTTTCCGTTTTCTTCATGGTTACCGCGTGCCATGGAAGGCCCAACCACATCAAGCGCTATTTTTTATGGCTCGCTTTCAGTTCATATCGGCGTTTTTCTGATGCTGAGAACTTACCCTTTGTGGGAAGAAAACACAACCTTTAAAATCATTGTCATCATTTTTGGTTTGTTTACGTCATTGATAGCCACAGGTATTGGCAGGGTTCAATCAACTGTTAAGACCCAGATAGCCTACTCTTCTATAGCACAAATAGGCATAATGTTTATTGAAGTAGCTTTAGGTTGGCATTGGCTTGTGCTTATCCACTTTGTGGGTAATACTTTTCTTCGTACCTACCAGTTGCTGGTATCCCCTTCGGTGCTTAGCTATCTGATACACGACCAGTTCTTTAACTTTATTAGGCCTCAGACCGACATGAAAGATAACTTCTGGGGAAAAATAAAAATGAGTTTTTATGTACTCTGCATTAAAGAATGGAATCTGGACGCCCTGATGTTTAAAACACTCTGGAACCCGCTTAAGAAACTAGGCCTGGCATTTGCCACCTTTGGGTTTAAAGACATTTACTTCTTTTTTATACCGATTTATCTGATTGGCCTATATCTGGTGTATCATGAAGATATCATATCAAAAGAACTGATGGGCGCACTGCCTATACTTTTTGCGGTGCTTGGCCTGATCATGGCTCTCAGGGCATTTGCCAAAAGGTCAGACGCCCGCCGTGCGTGGTCTTTGGTAATCATAAATCAGCTATTTACCTCGCTTTCTATTGCTTTTAATGAGCAATTTGAGTTTAGCCAGATTCATCTTTACCTGAGTGGCATCTTTTTGTCGGCCATTATTGGTTTCTCATGCATGCAGTTTCTTATCAGCAAAAAAGAATCAATCAGCCTGGACACCTACCATGGGCATTCATATACATATCCGGGGCTGGCGTTTGTATTTCTGTTGGCTTGCCTTGGTATTTCAGGATTCCCCATCACTCCTACGTTTATCGGAGAAGACATCATACTGGGCCATGTAGGTAAAAACCAATACCTGCTCATTGCCTTAACCGCCCTAAGTCTGATTCTTGACGGCCTTGCCATTTTCAGAATCTACGCAAGGGTGTTTATGGGGCCGCATTATAAAATTAATCATGAAGTAGCCTATCGATCATCTTAAAATAACCCTGACTGTTACAGTACAAAATTTTCAAATAATGGCAGGTAATGGCCTGCTGATTAAAACTACAAGAATATGAGCAAAGTAAAAGAAAAACTAAAACTACCCCTGGACGGCCTTGCCGGACTGAAAGAAAACTGGTCAACAGATGCCATTTCCGGATTCATCGTATTTCTATTGGCGCTTCCGCTTAGTCTTGGTATTGCCAAAGCGTCGGAGTTCCCACCAATTATGGGGCTTGTATCAGCCATCATTGGTGGTATAGTAGTAAGTTTTTTAATGGGTGCCAGGTTAACAATTAAAGGACCTGCAGCCGGTTTGATAGTAATAGTTGCCGGAGCCGTAGGAGAATTTGGCGGTGGAGAACAAGGCTGGCACCTGGCTCTTGGTGCTATGGTTATTGCTGGTATTATACAGATACTTTTCGGTGTATTAAAGCTGGGCAAACTGGCTGATTTTTTCCCGCTTTCGGCCATACATGGTATGCTGGCAGCAATTGGTCTTATTATTATTGCCAAACAGATTCCGGTTTTGCTTGATGTAGACCCGGCCATGACCAAAGGGAAAGGCCCGTTTGCGCTATTAGGCCATATTCCGGACTTCCTGATGCACCTTGACCCCAAAGCCACCATTGTAGGCGCGGTAAGTTTGTTTATTATGTTGATATGGCCGTTTATTAACCACCCAATCAAAAAAATTCCGGCACCTTTAATGGTATTAATATTCTCGATTCCTGCCGAGTTGTTGCTTGATTTTCAACATACCGAACCTGCCTATGCGCTGGTTCACCTGGGTAATCTGATGGAAAGCATCAAAGTAAATGTCGATTTCTCTGGTTTTGCCCAAACATCAATGTTTATTAAATACGTTATTATGTTTGCGTTGGTGGGTTCTCTTGAATCTCTGCTAACTGTAAAGGCTATAGATATCCTCGACCCATACAAACGTAAATCAAACGCAAATAAAGACCTTATAGCTGTGGGTATTGGTAATACCATTGCTGCCGTATTAGGTGGCCTGCCAATGATTTCAGAAGTAGCGCGTAGCTCGGCCAACGTAGCCAATGGCGCAAAAACCCGCTGGGCCAACTTTTTCCATGGTTTCTTTATTCTGGGCTTCGTTTTGTTGGCATCGCACCTGATTGAGTTAATACCTAACACTGCTTTGGCTGCCATGCTTATTACAGTGGGTATCAGATTGGCCCATCCGAAAGAATTTGTACAGACATTCAAAATTGGTAAAGAGCAATTGGCCATTTTCCTTGTTACCATTTTCTTTACTCTTTTTGAAGACCTGTTGGTTGGTATAGCTGCAGGTATTGCGGTAGAAATCATTAATCATATTATCAGCGGAGGAGCGCCGGTGCGTTCTTTATTCAAAGCCCCGGTACAGGTTTCTTTTACTGAAGATACTTATGTGGTTGAAATTGATAAATCGGCAGTATTTACCAATTATCTGGGTATAAAAAGCAAACTGGATGCCATTCCTCCGGGATTCAAAGTATTTATTGATTTGAAAAACACCCAGTTAATTGACCACTCGGTAATGGAAAATCTGGAACACTTCCAACACGATTACGAAAACCTGGGAGATGGCGGAAGTGTAGAAATAATTGGTATTGCAGACCACAAACCTGTATCTTCTCATAAGCTGGCGGCCCGTAAAAAGCCTAAACTGGCCACGGTTGCATAATTTTCTTAACTTTGTAGTTTTATCAGTTGCAGGCTTTAAGAATGCTCACAAGAAACGGTTTCTTGTTGTAGCAGTTATCTTAAAGCCTGCTCCTAAATCTCACAAATAATTCTAGCTTTATGAAGTCATCAAAAATAGCCCTAACCGGGCTACTTGTTATCTTATTGCCTGTACTTTCTATGGCACAGGCATTAAAAGATGGAAAACTAACACTGAACGAAGACGGGTCTCGCTATCTGAAATTCACTATCGTAAATCAGACCTGGCTACGCAACACCCAGTTTAATGAGGGTTCAACCATTTTTGGTTATGCCAAAAAAAACGGATGGGACATCGGCATCCGCCGGTTCAGAATGCAGCTTTATGGACAACTGACCGACAGGGTGTTTATTTATACCCAATTGGGAGAAAACAACTTTAACGGCATTCAGGACCGTAAGTTTGGTTTTTTTGTTCATGACGCCATTGGCGAGTATGCCGTTGTAAAGAATAAATTCTCTTTAGGTGGTGGCTTAACAGCCTGGAGTGGTCTGGCGCGTTTTGCCTCTCCGGCAGTTGGTAGTATTCTGGGTGTTGATGCCCCGCTTTATCAGCAATCAACCAACGATGTTACTGACCAGTTTCTTAGAAAACTGGCGGTCTATGCCAAAGGTAAATTAGGTAAGTTTGATTACCGTGTGGTGTTGTCTGACCCGATGGCTTTTCAGAAAGCATCATCTTACAGTGCTGTTATCAGCCCCGACATCGCCAATTTTTCATCAAAACCTCCTAAATTTCAATGGAACGGGTATTTTCAGTGGCAATTTCTTGACCAGGAGTCAAACCTCACTCCCTATATGACAGGCACTTACCTGGGCAAGAAAAAGGTTTTTAATATAGGAGCAGGTTTTGTTTATCAGCCTAAAGCTATGTGGACAATGGCCGCCAACAAAGTAGATACTGTAGAAACAAATATGGTACAGCTTTCTCTGGATGCTTTTTATGATGCACCGGTAAGTGAAGACGGCCAGGCAATCAGCGCTTATGCGTCTGTGGGGCATTTTGATTTCGGCAAAAATTATATACGCAATATTGCAGCCATGAACCCAACCAACGGCACCACGATGAAAAATGTAATCAATGGGTCGGGTAATGGTTTTCCGGGGTATGGAACCGGAAACGTGATTTACGCGCAAGTAGGTTATAAGCTGAAAGATAACCTGATAGGCAAAACCACACTGATGCCGTATGTTTCTTTACAACATGCCAATTATGAACGCCTGAATCAGGGGATGAACTACTGGGACTTTGGCGTAAACTGGCTGCTGAATGGACATTCATCTAAGTTGACGCTGGCGTACCAGAATCGCCCGATATTCCTGACTGATGCCAATGGCAAAGGAGAGTTCAGCAACCGCAAAGGCTCTACAATTATACAGTATCAGGTATTTTTTAATTAACAGTAATCCGACCGCATTCTTTAAAGCCCCTCGCCTATCTGAGGGGCTTTTGTTGTTAATAGCCCATTTTAATTTCTGATTAAGGCAGATTTTAAATTCTTTATTGAAGATTAAACTGCTACTGAATTGTACTATTCCGCAAAAAAATTATATTTGCTAAAAAACCCAGCAGATAATGGTTTTGCCTCAATGCCCCCATTGCGATTCGGCCAGCATTTCCAGAAACGGGATTGTGAAGGAAAAACAACGATACAAATGCAAAGCCTGCGGGTATAACTTTACCCTTGAAAAAAAAGGAAGAAACCTGGATGGTTATCTGGTAACCAAAGCACTGCAATTGTATCTGGACGGCGTAAGTTTCAGAGAAATTGAAAGGCTTTTGGGTGTAAGCCATGTTACGGTTATGAATTGGGTAGAAAAATACAAGATTATGATTCCGGACCACCCCAATGATTACAAGCCAACCTATTCCGTAGTTACACATGAAGAATTACTGGCCTATTATAAAGACAAAGAAAACCTGAAAGGTACAGGCACCATAACAACCGAAATTAACGACAGCTATTTGCTCATCAGGTGGGAGCGTTCTAAAAAGACTAAAGAATAATTAATTAAATCTATTCCCTTAACATCTACTCATTTAAAATGTCTGAAAAAAAACAAAGTTTAGGCTACATCATAGGAGCTTCTTCTGTGGGTACGCTTATTGAGTGGTACGACTTTTACATTTTTGGCAGCCTCGCAACTGTTTTAGCCTCCAAGTTTTTCCCAACCGACAACCCCACAGCAGGTTTTCTTAACACCCTGGCTACATTTGCCGCAGGTTTTGTGGTTCGTCCGTTTGGCGCTCTGGTTTTTGGTCGCCTGGGCGATTTAATTGGCCGGAAATACACCTTTATGGTTACTCTGATGTTGATGGGAGGCGCCACTTTTGCTATCGGACTAATACCCAGCTACGAAACCATAGGTGCCTTGGCACCCATACTGGTGCTGTTATTAAGGCTGTTACAAGGCCTGGCTTTGGGTGGTGAATACGGCGGTGCCGCCACTTATGTGGCTGAACATTCTCCGGCGCGTCAACGCGGATACTGGACATCCTGGATTCAGACCACGGCTACCGTAGGGCTGTTTGTGTCTCTGGGTGTAATTATGATTACCCGGAAATCAATGACAAAAGAAGCATTTGAAGACTGGGGCTGGCGTTTGCCGTTTCTGGTTTCTATAATTATGGTGTTTGTGTCGTTTCTCATTCGTCGGAATATGTCAGAGTCTCCCCTCTTTGCCAAGGCAAAGGCAGAAGGTAAAACTTCTGCCAACCCATTAAAAGAGTCGTTCGGCAACAGGCTTAATTTCAAGTTTGTGCTGCTGGCACTTTTTGGGGCTACTATGGGGCAAGGCGTGGTTTGGTATACAGGACAGTTTTATGCACAGAATTTCTTGTTGAAGACTTGTAACATTGATGACGTGCAAGCCAACAGCATAATGATGTGGGCGCTTATAATGGGCACACCGTTTTTTATAGTTTTTGGCGCTTTGTCAGACAAAATCGGACGTAAGGGCATCATGCTGGCAGGTATGTTTCTGGCGGTACTACTTTACAGACCTATTTTTGAAAAGATATATCAGACCGCCAATGTAGCTAATAAAACCGAAATCAATACCACAGATAAAACCACAGTTAAAGTGGAGTTAATGGAAAAAACTCTGGCAGATTCGGTAATTACTACCACCTCTATGCACGACTACGAAGATGGCACTATTATGAAAGAAGTTGCCAGAACCACCATACTGGCCGATAAATCGGTTAATGTACCCAAGGCTGAAGTAAAGAAAACAATAACACTCAATGATGCTGATAAATGGACATTGGTTTTACTGGTTTTCTGCCTGATAATATTTGTTACCATGGCTTATGGGCCAATAGCCGCTTTTCTGGTTGAAATGTTCCCGACAAAAATCAGGTATTCTTCAATGTCATTGCCTTACCATATTGGCAATGGGGTGTTTGGCGGGTTAATGCCGGCCATTGCTACTTTTCTGGCTACTCAGGCCAATGAAATTAACGCCAAAGCAGCCCATGCCGGGCAAGCTCTGGTAATAGACAAACCCTATCTGCAAGGCTTGTATTACCCCATTATTATAGCTGGGGTCTGCTTTTTTATTGGGCTATTTTATATAAATGGCAAAGACCGGAACATTCATGACTAACCTTTAAGCAACTAACAATGAACGCATTAAGAAAAATATTAGGCATTATCTGGATTGTAATTGGTGTAAGTGCCGGAATCTATCTTATCTATTTTCAGGCTGTACCTCTTTGGGTAACAGGTGGTAACGACCTCGTACCTGCCATTATTTACACTTTTATATTGGCGCCCATTATTTCACTGGGCATGTCTATATTTGGATATTATGCCTGGCAGGGTGATTATAGCACCAAGGACGGCGAAAAATTATGAAAAAACACTGGGTAACTAACCTGAGGGTTATGGCCACACTGACCGTCGTTTTGCTGCATGCAGCTGGATACGGCTCTTTACATGTTAAGAAAATACCGCTAACTGACTGGTGGATTTGCCATATTATTAACGTATTTGGCAGATTTGCCGTGCCAGTGTTTGTGATGCTCTCTGGTTATTTACTGATTGGCAAATATGAAGAGCTAAGTAGTTTTATTAAAAAGAGGTTCAGCCGTATATTTGTTCCGTTTCTGATCTGGAGCCTGCTATACATGATATGGTCTAACTTTAAAGGTGTGCCGAGTGAGCGCACTCCCTGGGCCCTGGGCGACTTCATCAGTAAAATACTGGCTGGTAACGGAGGTGGGTCTGGCCACCTGTGGTTTGTGTATATGCTTTTGGGTATATATGCCATTACACCGGTAATTAGCCGTTGGATAAAGGGCGCTGAAACCTCGGCGAATCCTTTAACCAAACGTACCGAAATTTTGTATTTCCTGGTTTTATGGTTTACTGGTAATGTAGTTTATACCTTGCTAAACAAGTGGTTTGGTATTGAAATAAAATTTGAGCTCAGGTATTTTTCAGGCTTTATCGGTTACTTTGTATTAGGTTATTGGCTGGGTAATTCAGGCACAATTCTACCAAAAAGCTTACTTATCCTCTCATTTCTGGCTTCATGGGCGCTAACAGCCTATATTTGTTATGATGTTTCATGGCAGGCCGGCAAATATGTTTACGATTACACCGATTACCTCAGCGTGCCTGTTATGCTAATGTCTGTTCTGATGTTTTTGTTGTTCAAACAGCGCTATGACAAACCCTTTGCGCCCGGAATAATGGCAGAGCTGGATATGAGTAGTTACGGAATGTACCTGGTACATGCTTTGATTTTACGCATACTGTCAAGACAGTTTCATATCAATTTTACCTGGATACATCCTTTATTAGGAATCGCCGTTCATTTCCTGCTGGGCGCAGTTATCAGTTATCTGATTGTAAAAATAATCAGTAAAATTCCTAAAGCCGGAAGTTGGATTGTAGGGTGATAAACTGCGATATTTGCAATAGTGTACGTTTGTTTCTGGCATTGCGTTCAACCCATTATTATTATTGTTTTAAAATACCCCCTTATTAAATTATGCTTATTCAAACCTTTGAAGAGTACCAGTCCGCCTATGAGGCCAGTGTGCAAGACCCGGAGGGATTCTGGGCTGAAATTGCGGCTAATAATTTTGAATGGAAAAAGCCCTGGAAAAAAGTTTTAGACTGGAATTTTAAAGAACCAAAAATACAATGGTTTGTGGGTGGCAAGCTAAATATTACTGAAAACTGCCTTGACCGCCACGTAAGAGAAAAACCCCAGCATCCTGCCATTATCTGGGAACCCAACGACCCCAACGAAGATAGCATTACACTTACCTACCGCCAGTTGTTTGACCGCGTATGCGCTTTTGCTAACGTTTTGAAAAGAAACGGGGTTCAGAAAGGCGACAGGGTTTGTATTTATATGCCCATGATACCTGAACTGGCCATTGCCGTGCTGGCTTGTGCGCGTATAGGTGCCATACACTCAGTTGTTTTTGGTGGTTTTTCTGCCTCGTCTATTGCCGATCGTATAAATGATTCGCAATGTGTGGCAGTTATTACCACAGACGGCGCCGTGCGTGGCAACAAAGCCATACCCATGAAAGACACCGTAGATGATGCGCTGATTGGTTGCCCGTCGGTTAAAAAAGTAATTGTGGCTACCCGCACCCGCACTCCTGTAAGTATGATTAAAGGCCGTGATGTATGGTGGGAAGAAGAAGTAAAATATGTAAGCAATGAGTGCCCTGCCGAGGAAATGGATGCCGAAGACCCTTTGTTTATTTTATATACATCAGGCTCAACCGGTAAACCTAAAGGTGTGGTGCATACCTGCGGTGGATATATGGTTTATTCTGCCTACACATTTATGAATGTGTTTCAGTATAAGGCAGGTATGGTACATTTTTGTACTGCAGATATTGGCTGGATAACCGGACACTCTTACATTCTCTACGGCCCTTTGGCTTGTGGTGCTATTTCTTTAATGTTTGAAGGCGTGCCTACTTACCCCGATGCCGGCCGTATGTGGGACATTGTGGACAAACACCGTGTAAATATACTTTATACAGCGCCTACGGCCATTCGTTCGTTAATGGGCTTTGGCCCCGAATACGTAGACAGTAAAGACCTTAGCTCATTAAAAGTTCTTGGTTCGGTAGGCGAACCCATTAATGAGGAGGCCTGGCATTGGTACTCAAAAAACATAGGTAAAGATAAATGCCCGGTGGTTGACACCTGGTGGCAAACCGAAACCGGGGGTATTATGATATCGGCACTGGCAGGCATTACCCCGCTGAAACCCGCCTGGGCTTCTCTTCCACTGCCTGGTATTCAAATGATGCTGGTTGATGAAAACGGCAATGAGATTCACGGCGGCAACGTAAGCGGCAACCTTTGTATTAAATTCCCGTGGCCTTCTACTATCCGTACCACCTGGGGTGACCATGAGCGTTGCCGAACCAATTACTTCTCGGCCTACCCTGATCTGTATTTTACCGGCGATGGCGCTATGCGTGATGAAAACGGATTTTACCGGATTACCGGCCGGGTTGATGATGTCTTGAATGTATCTGGCCATAGAATAGGCACCGCAGAAGTTGAAAACGCCATTAATATGCATACAGGTGTGGTTGAGTCGGCGGTGGTAGGTTACCCGCACGATATTAAAGGACAAGGCATCTACGCATACGTCATTTGTGAGAGCCATCTGAACGACCTCGATTTGACAAGAAGAGATATATTGGCAACGGTATCGCGCGTTATTGGCCCCATTGCCAAGCCAGATAAAATACAGTTTGTAAGTGGTTTACCTAAAACGCGTTCGGGTAAAATTATGCGCCGTATTCTACGCAAAATAGCAGAAGGGGAAACCTCAAATCTGGGCGATATCTCTACCCTGCTCGACCCAAGCGTGGTGCAGGAAATTAAGGAAGGAGCGCAGGCTTTAAAGTAAGCGCAAACCCTTAGCGTTTTAACACAACCAATTTATAAAAAAGGTTTTACTGTAAGGTAAGACCTTTTTTTATGAACTCCACATCCGATAAAACATCATTTTATCCTATTCAATAAAAAAATATTACTAATTTATTTGTCATAACAATTAATTTTATTTTATTTGCATAACAATAATTGTTATAGCAAATATGCCTGTTTATCACAAACTCGGGAAAATACCTGCTAAACGCCATACACAATTCGAAAAGCCGGATGGTGGTGGTTTGTATTATGAGCAGTTATTCGGTACCATCGGTTTCGATGGTATGTCTTCTCTGATGTACCATATTCATAGGCCTACGCAGGTAATGCAAATACAGGAAAGCAAGGATACAACCCCTCGGCTGGCAGAAACGCAACAGTTAATGATGCGCAAGCTGATAGGGTTTAATGTAGAACCGAAGGACGATTATCTCAACAGCCGCACACCTCTTTTGGTTAATAAAGATTGCGTTATTGGCCTTGCAGCACCCAGACAACCATTAAGAGATTATTTTTATAAAAATGCAGATGCCGACGAACTACTTTTTATTCATAAAGGTACCGGTACATTGCGCACCCAACTTGGCAATATTGCATTTGAATATGGCGATTACCTGGTTATCCCGCGGGGAGTAATTTATCAGATTGATTTTGATACCACCGACAACCGCATTTTATACGTAGAGTCTCACTCGCCTATCTATACACCCAAACGCTACCGCAATTATTTCGGTCAGATGCTTGAACAGGCACCTTTTTGTGAGCGTGATTATAAATTGCCGGAACACCTGGAAACCCATGATGAAAAAGGTGAATTCATCATCAAAATCAAAAAACAGAACCAATTACATAGCCTGATGTACCAATATCATCCCTTCGATGTAGTAGGTTTTGATGGATACAATTATCCATGGGGTTTTTCCATACACAACTTTGAGCCGATAACCGGACGTGTGCATCAACCACCTCCGGTACATCAAACCTTTCAGACAGATGCCTTTGTGGTTTGCTCGTTTTATCCAAGGTTATATGATTACCACCCGAAAGCAATTCCTGCACCTTATAATCACTCCAATATAGACTCTGATGAAGTGATATACTACGTAGACGGCGATTTCATGAGCCGAAACGACATTGCACAAGGGCATATTACGCTTCACCCGGGTGGTATTCCGCATGGCCCACATCCGGGAGCAATGGAACGAAGTATCGGCAAGAAAGAAACGCATGAGCTGGCAGTAATGGTTGATACTTTCAGGCCATTAATGCTTACAGAAGAAGCCTTAAAGCTGGACGACGGAAAATATTTTAATAGCTGGATAGAATAAAAAAACTGACAATTATGCTTCATCAACAAAAAAATACGCTGGAACCATCAGAAAGCACCGATTTTCTGCCAATTAACGGTACCGATTACCTGGAACTGTACGTGGGCAACTGCAAGCAGGCAGCGCATTATTATCAATCAGCTTTTGGGTTTCAGCCACTAGCCTATGCAGGTCTGGAAACAGGTGTAAAAGACCACGAAAGTTATGTATTGCAGCAGGGTAAAATCCGGCTGGTGCTTACCTCTCCCCTACATGGTGGAACTGAAATTGGTCGACATATTGACAAGCACGGTGACGGTGTAAAAGTAGTAGCACTATGGGTGGACGATGCCCGCGATGCCTACTATGAAACGATTTCTCGCGGTGCCAGGCCTTATATGGAACCCAATGCGGAAACAGATGAAAACGGCATGGTTGTTCGTTCGGGTATTCATACCTATGGCGATACCGTGCATATTTTTGTAGAAAGAAGCCAATACAAAGGTGTATTTCTTCCCAATTTCAGGGCATGGAAACCAGATTACCACCCAAGCCCGGTTGGTTTAAAATACGTTGACCACATGGTTGGCAATGTAGGCTGGAATGAAATGAACGAATGGGTTGATTTTTATGGTCGGGTAATGGGTTTTTCACAACTGGTGAGCTTTGACGACAAAGATATCTCTACTGAATATACCGCATTGATGAGCAAGGTAATGTCAAACGGTAACGGTCGCATTAAGTTTCCTATCAATGAGCCGGCCGAGGGCAAAAAAAAATCTCAGGTAGAAGAATATCTTGACTTTTACGGCGGCGCCGGTGTGCAGCACCTTGCAGTAGCCACCGACGATATTATTACTACAGTAACCCACCTTCAAGAGCGCGGAGTTGAGTTTTTGCGCGTGCCGGAAAGCTACTATGAGGAGTTGAAAGGAAGAATTGGCGTTATTGATGAAGAAATAGAACAACTGAAAGCCCTGGGCATATTGGTTGACCGGGATGATGAAGGCTATTTGTTACAGATTTTCACCAAACCCATAGAACCCCGCCCCACCATGTTTTTTGAGATTATTCAAAGAAAAGGTGCCAGGTCTTTCGGAAAAGGTAACTTTAAGGCTCTTTTTGAAGCCATTGAACGAGAACAGGTATTGAGAGGCACTTTGTAACAAAACTCAGAAAATCATGAATCAGTCATATTCGTCCTACACGGCAGAAGACCACCAGATGTGGCGTATGCTGTTTAAAAGACAAACCCTGAAATTACCGCAACTAGCCAGCAAAGATTACTTAGTAGGCATTGAAAAAGCCGGATTTGTGGCTGACCACATACCGGATTTTGAAGAGGAACTGACTCCCCGTCTGCAGGCACTAACAGGCTGGTCGGTAATTGGTGTGCCGGGGCTTGTGCCTATAAAAGAGTTTTTTGAACTGCTGGCCGCCAGAAAGTTTCCGGCTTCTACGTGGTTAAGAAGCCCGGACCAACTGGAATATCTTGAAGAGCCGGATATGTTTCATGATACATTCGGACATGTACCCTTGCTTACCAATCAGGCATTTTGCGATTTTCTGGCTGAATTCAGCAAAATTTCATTAAAATACATCGAAGATGAAACAGCTGTTAAACTTATGCAACGCCTGTACTGGTACACGGTTGAGTTTGGTTTGATAAAAGAAGACAATCAGTTGAAAATATATGGAGGTGGTATTTTGTCGTCAAGCGGCGAAAGTGAATATTGCCTGTATAGCCTCCTGCCTGAAAGGGTACCCTATAATATCAGAGAAATACTGGCAACTGAAGTAAAGATTGATGAGTACCAGAAGAAGTACTTCATTGTTGATTCTTACGAGCAACTGTATGGTTCACTGCCTCAATTTGAAAAAATTCTGGAGCAACAATTATTAGTGTGTCAATAATTGACGCTTTTTCCTACTTTTGTAAAACATATTATAGCCAAAAAAGATTATTGCAGCATATTCTTTTTAAAGTTTGGTTCAATTTTGCCCAAACCGGAGGTAACCAAAAGAACAGCGTATTTAGCTGCTCAATGCACAAAAGGAAGAACTATATAAAAAATGACACACTCTGACCAACGCTCATACTTTTTTAAAATTGACACTACCATTAAGCGCATCCGCAGCTTTATGCAAAAAGGCCTTACCGATAACGGCATAGACCTAACGGTTGACCAATGGGTAGTGCTTGACCACATTATGCCTAAGCCTGGCATCAGCCAGAACGACCTGGCTGTAGATACCGCCAAAGATGCCCCTACTGTAACCAGAATTTTGGATTTACTGGTAGAGAAAAAGCTAGTGAGACGCCAGATGGCAGACGAAGACAGAAGAAAATTTAATATATACCTGACCGAAGAAGGTGAAAAACTGCACGCCCTAGCTTTGGAGGTGATAGGAGAAATCAGACGGAAATCCTGGGACGGGCTGACTAATGCAGATTATGATGAACTGGTAAGAATCATGAACACCATTCATAAAAATGTCAGTTAGGTAGGTACAGGCCTAAAAAAAATCAACATGAATTCCTGGTTAGATATAGCAACAGACACAGACTTCTCAATTCATAATCTTCCTTTTGGTATATTTAGTACAGGCAAAAATGCACCACGCGTGGGTGTGCGCATCGGAGATTATGTAATAGACCTGGAGCAAATGCGCCGGCTTGGTCTGCTCGAAATCCCCCGTCATGTTTTTAATCAGCCGTACCTCAATACTTTTATTGGTTTAGGCAAAAAGAAAACGGGTGCAATAAGGCTACAACTGCAAGAATGGCTCAAAAAACCGGAATCTCCACTCAAAAAGCACTTTAATCAGATTTTTCATCCGGTTGCATCCATAAAAATGCACCTACCTGTGCGGGTGGGCGATTATACCGACTTCTATTCAAGTCTTGAACACGCCACTAATGTAGGCAAGCTGTTCAGGCCAGATAACCCACTGGTTGCCAACTGGAAGCACCTGCCCATTGCCTACCATGGCCGAGCAAGCTCAATTGTGGTATCCGGCACACCCATAATCAGGCCCAAAGGGCAAATAATTCCGGCCAATAGCCGTTTACCTATTTTTTCGCCTACCCAAGAACTGGATTTTGAAGTGGAAATTGGAGCAATTATTGGTAAAAATTCTGACCTAGCAGAAAGCATTAGCACCGCAAAGGCCGAAAATTATGTTTTTGGTCTGGTACTTTTTAATGACTGGTCAGCACGTGATATCCAGCGATGGGAATACCAGCCGCTGGGGCCATTTCTTGGTAAAAACTTTGCATCTTCCATGTCGCCGTGGGTTGTAACACTTGAAGCGCTTGAGGATTTCAGGGTAAACACCCCACTGCAAGACCCTCAACCCTTAGAATACCTGCAATTTGATGGTAACCGTAATTTTGACATAGAGCTGGAGGTAGCTTTACAACCCCCCAACCAGAACACCTATAGAATTTCAAGTACTAATTACAGGTATATGTACTGGAATCTGGCACAACAAATAGCACATCATACTATAAATGGCTGTAATTTAAAAGTTGGTGACTTATTGGCATCAGGCACTATCAGCGGGCCGACACACAATAGTTGCGGCTCTATGCTGGAACTAACCTACGGAGGCAGGCAACCCATTAAATTAGACTATAACCAACAGAGAACCTTTCTTGAAGACGGCGATGTATTGACCATAAAAGGGTTCAGCCAAAAAGATGGGCTGCGGGTGGGATTTGGTGAAGTGAGCGGTAAAATACTTGCAGCCAATTGATTTTTTTGTAATTTACCGCCCTGAATCTAAACGCCAGATACCGCAACTTCATGACAAATACTATAATTCTTATCATTTGTGCGCTGATTCTCATTGCGTATATCTTTGATATATCGGCAAAAAACACAAAAATTCCGGGTGTTATCCTTTTACTCTCAGTAGGAATCATATCGCAGATAATAACCACTTATCTGGGTCTTAAAATACCTAATCTAGAGCCATATCTGCCCGTGGTAGGTACAATAGGCCTGATTCTAATTGTACTGGAGGGCTCGCTGGAGCTTGAAATCACAGCTCAGAAGAGAACCCTTTTTGTATCGACAGTGAAGAGCGCTTTTATTGGCCTGGCGCTTTTTAGCCTGATGCTGGCCACAGGCCTGTATTTTCTTATTCATAAGCCTTTTCTTACGTGCCTGATTAACGCAATTCCACTGGGAATCATCAGCAGTGCCATTGCCATACCCAGTGTAAAAAATCTTGATGCCGAAAGCCGAGAATTTGTCATCTATGAAAGTTCTATTTCTGATATTCTTGGTATCATTTATTTTAACTTTCTGGTTTTGCACAATACATTCGGGGTGGCAACCTTTACCTCTTTTTTCTTTGACATCGTCATTATTGTGGCACTTTCTATTATAGCCAGCCTGGCACTCGGAAGCATGATAAGCAAGCTGAATCACCACATCAAGTATATACCCATAATTACCATCCTGATTCTGTTTTACGTAATTGCCAAAATTTATCACCTACCCTCTCTGGTATTGGTTCTTATGTTTGGTTTGTTTCTGAATAATGTAAACCTGATTAAGTTTGACTTTATGAAGAAATGGATAAACAGCGACACCATTAAGAAAGAGGTACATTCTTTTGAACACCTGATAGCCGAAGTTACGTTTGTAATCAGGTCATTCTTTTTTATTATGTTCGGCTATTACACCAATCTGAAAGCGGTTCTGAGCGCAAGAGATTTTGTAAATGCCCTGGTTATTCTTGTATTTATATTTGGGGGGCGCTATCTGATTTTCAGATTACTTAAGGTTAAATCTGACCCGCTGTTATTCATTGCCCCCAGAGGACTTATTACTATTTTACTTTTTCTGGCCATACCAGACTCACACCAGATACTTGAGGTAAATAAAGGATTATTAACCCAGGTAATTTTTCTTACAGCCCTTGCCATGATGTTTGGGATGATAAAAACCAGAAACCTTTCAACAAACCAATAATAATTACTGATTAATGCTTACTATTAACCCACTGGATTTAGAACCCAGAATATTTTACAGTTATCTGACCGGTACTGTTGCGCCGCGCCCTATTGCATTGGTAAGCAGTATAGATAATGCCGGCAATGTAAACCTTAGCCCGTTCAGTTTCTTCAATATCATGGGCATTAATCCACCTTTACTTGTATTTGCCCCCAATAACCGAAGCAGAGACAATTCTAAAAAAGATACAGCACTCAATATCAGCGAAGTGCACGAGGTGGCAATAAATATGGTAGATTACAGCATGGTTCAACAGATGTCGTTGTCTAGTGTTGAGTATCCCAAAGGTATAAACGAGTTTATTAAATCAGGCTTTACGCCAGAACCTTCACTACTCATAAGGCCGCCAAGAGTAATGGAGTCGCTGGCTCAGTTTGAGTGCAAGGTGCTTGAAGTACGTGAAATTGGCACCATGAACCTGTTTATCTGCCAGATTATCATGGCTCATTTCGCTGATAACATTATCGGCGAAAACGGACGAATTGATCAACGTAAAACCGATTGGGTTGCACGCCTGGGTGCCGATTGGTATGCGCGTGTGAATGAACCCGCCCTGTTTGAGGTTGAAAAGCCCAATACCAAAATCGGAATCGGTTATGACGCCATACCTGAGCAAATCAGACTTTCAAAAATACTTACCGGTAACCATCTGGGGCAACTTGGTAATACGGAAGTTTTACCATTGCCGGAAGAAATAGAGGCCTACCGTCAGACACCGGCTATTCAAAAGTTTTTTGAAGCGGCCGCCGGAGACAACGCTGCTCTTACTGATTTTCTTCACCAGGAAGCTCAAAGACTATTAAGCCTAAACAAAGTAAAGGAGGCCTGGCTGGTGTTATTACAAAATCTGAATCCTGTTGATCAATAGCTAGTTTGCAGCAGTTTAATAGTAAAGGTCAGTTCAAACCAAATTATTGTTTCTTGCTTCCACCAAACATTTTAAACAAACCGGCTATTATCAGCACAATTACAATCAGTACAATGATAACACCGGTATTGAAGCCCGCTTCAAAAATACCAACAATAGCATCGCAAGAAGATATACCCAAAACAACACAAATGGCCAATAGATAATTAATCAGTTTCATGATATTTAAAGTTTAGTGAATTTATTGAAACTGATTAAAAAAGCGTGCCAGCCTATTGGTAGGCGGTTGGAGGTGTTGGCCGCCATCTGAATGACTGGGTGTCAATGGCACGCATGGTACACAATATGCCATTGAGGTGGTCATATTCGTGCTGAAGCAATTCAGAGATTGCCCCTTCTACCTGCCAACGCTGTTCCTGCCAGTTTTCATCTCTGTATTTTACCACAAGCGACTGATGACGTTTTACTTTAACGAGCAGATTCGGAAAACTCATGCAATCGTCCCAAAGTTCAAACATATCCAGGCTAAGGTTCTCAAATTCGGGATTAATGATTACAACAGGGCGGTCTATGTTAATGTAAATCAGGCGTTTCATTATACCCAATTGCGGGGCAGCAATGCCCCTGCCAAACTGATACTTTGCCCGTATTTCTTCCATTACCTGGTGCAAATCTTTCACCCATTCATGCACAAAAGGCAATTCTTCCTGTTTAACGGGTTCGCAAACTTCATATAAACGGGGGTCGCCCAATAAAAGCAGGTCTTTCAGATGTTTCATTTTACAAATTAATTATTCTGTGCTTCAACCTTGTTTCATAGCCGGTATTTTACTATTTTAACAAATATTAACGTTGTGATAAAAATGAAAAACACAACCTTGACGTTACTATCGGTGCAACAAATATTTTTGCTATGAAAAAAATTTATCTGCTACTCCTCCTACTCCTGGCTGTAGAAAGCTATGGTCAGATTGTTACTGAATTTCCCAGAATTGATGACCAAAGCAGTGACGAAACGGATATCACTAAAGTTGAATTACGTGGTGAATATACTATTATTCATTTCAGATACCAATTAAGCAAGCGCAAAAACCGCCTCTACAGTTTTCCGCTACCTAATCAGGAACAAAAGACCTACACAACTATTTCTTTTAATCCTGATAGTTATCTGAGCGCAAACGGAAAGTATTTCAGATACATAAAATCGGTGGGAATAGTGGAATTGTCTGATGAACAAAGTGAGCAGCGGGTTTATCCGGGCGAAGTATATAAATTCAGTGTTTATTTTGAAAAGCTTGACCCGGGTTTAGAAGTGTTTAATCTTGTTGAGGGTAAAAACCTGCCCGGACAAAAATTGCTTTTCTGGAATTTCAACGGTGTACACATCAAAAATCCTCCAAAAAATGCAACTCGCTCAACAAACCCTGACGTAATACTTACCATTAGAGGCAAATTAATTGATGCCAGAACACAAAAAACAATTAGTGGTAAAGTAACCTATAAAGTAGACAAGGATACGAAAAAAACCGGATTCAAGATAGTGCAACTGAACGAAGGTTTCTCTTTCTCGTTAAAGCCTGATGCATACACTTTTACGGCAACAGCTGCCGGATATGAAACGGCAGAAACCAGTATTGATTTATCTAAACTCAGGAAAGGTCAGCAGTTTACCCAGGATATTTATCTGAATCCTGTTCCGCCAAAAACGCCTGAAAAAGTTGAACCAAAAGCAATACCGCCACAAGCTGAAACCAAGCCTGCTGAAGCTCCGGCAATTGCTGCCCCCAAAAAAGAACCAGCAAAAGAAGAGTCTGCTCCGGTTAAAGTAGAAGAAAACAAATTCAGGCTTGATAAAGTATATTTTAATACCGGTGAGTCTGGCTTGTTAGACCAATCGTATGAGCAGTTAGATGGCTTACTAAAAATGATGAAGAATAGCCCAACCATGACCATCGTGATTGAAGGCCATACTGATAATGTAGGAGACCCAGTGCAGAACAAACGCTTATCTTTACAGAGGGCTTTTAATGTACGTGAGTATCTGGTTCAGAAAGGAATTGCGGGTAAGCGCATTCAGTTTAAAGGATACGGCGATACAAAACCCATTACAGACAACAGCACTGAGGAGGCAAGAAAGCAAAACCGACGGGTAGAGTTTATAATTGTAACGCCGTAGAAGGTTCTGGGTTATTGAAGAAAACCTGGAAATAATCAGAAACTGATATTTTCAATGATATCTGATGCTATCATGGCAGTAGTACCTTTAAGCTGAGCGGCTCTGTCACCGGCTAACCCGTGTTCATATACGCCCAGTAAAGCAGCATTTATTGGCGCATAGCCCTGCGCCAGCAGGGCCAGAATCATACCGGTCAGTACATCTCCGCTGCCTCCTTTTGCCATTCCGGCATTACCTGTTGAGTTAAAATAAATTTTACCATCTGGCGAGGCAATTGCGGTAAAGGCGCCTTTTAGACAAACAATACACTGATGCCTTACTGCAAAGGCTGCCAGAAGCTCAAGTTTTTCGTAGTCATTTGCCCAAGTTTTACCAATTAATCTCTGAAATTCCTTCGGATGGGGTGTCAATACAGCACCTGCTGGTATCAGGCTTAATTGATGGTTATCGGCAGCAATGATATTCAATGCATCGGCATCAATAACTAAAGGCACTTTAACATTTTTCAGGATGGCCTCAATCATGCTGGCAGTACCAGGATTTGTACCAATACCACAACCGACACCAATAGCCTGATAATTGTTTAGGGGTGGCATATCTTCCAGTTCTTTCTGATTGTCGGTAGGCAGGCACATGGCTTCCGGTACTGAGGACTGAAGAATTGTATATCCGCAAGCCGGGGTATAAACAGTTACCTTACCAACGCCCGAACGAAGACAGGCCCGGGTAGATAGAACGGCGGCGCCTATCATACCATAACTGCCGGCAATCATTAAAGCATGGCCAAAATTACCTTTATTAGAGAATTTATTTCTTGGTTTTATTAATTGCCTGGCCATTGGGGCATCAGTGTATTCATATCCTGAATCAAGCTGACTGATAAATCCGGCATGCAAGCCTATATCAACCACCCACCAATCGCCCACGTAAGCAGCATTTTGAGGAAGAAAAAAAGCAAGTTTGGGCGTCTGAAAAGTAATGGTTTGATTTGCCATTACAATTATATCATCAGGCCCGTTGGGTGAATCAGCAAATAAACCTGTCGGAATATCAACTGCCACCAGCTCTGCGCCACTTGTATTAAGACTGCTTACCAGTGTTTTAAGTATCCCTTCAAGAGGCCTTGAAAGCCCGGCCCCTAGTAAAGCATCAATATATAAATAATCAGGATTAATGACCGGCAATTCGACATCTGTCTTGCATAGCCGGGCATCAATTTTATTAACAAGCCTGCCAAGATTTATTTTAAAGTTATCAGACTTTCGTTCAGAATAATCCATTACTAAAACCTCTACGTCATAACCTGAATGATAGAGCATTCTTGCAATTGCCAGGCCATCACCACCATTATCACCCAGCCCGCATAAAACCACAATTTTTTTATAAGAAACCGCATATTTGCTTTCAAAGAAATTCACAAATGCACGTGCAGCGCGCTCCATGAGATCTATTGAGGCAATCGGCTCGTTTGCGATGGTGTACTCATCTGCCGCTTTTACATCAGACACATAATTACCATCATTAGTACGTCTTCTTGTCAATAGAATATTCATAGCTTTTGTGCTTCTAATGAGTACCTAACTCTTTTTTAAATTGTGGCTTGATATGGCGTCTCGTCTGCCAACAAGCAACATACTTATTTAAACCAGATTCATTTCAATTGTAAGTGGCTGTACTTTAGAGGCCGATTGAATTAAGTCTGATTTTTTTTCTATTATGAAATCTTCATACATCAACATCATGACATCGTCTTCATAATTTCCAATCTGCTCAATATTTTCTATGCCGTTCAGATTATTAACGATAAGCCGGAAGAAGTCAACACCGGCACCAAAGGCATGAGGATACCCCCCGCCGAACCTCGGATTAATTTCAGACAAATAATATTGCCCATTTACATAAAATAAGTCCAGGTCTATGGGCCCGTAAAACTCAAACTTACTTATTACTTTCTTTACAAAATTAACCAGATTGATGTCATTAAAAGATACTGTTTTGATGGCTCCTCCGGCACGCGATTCTATTTTTCGCTTTGAAAATATAGAAACCGGTTTACCGCTTATACAATCAACATAAACATCTACATCCAAGTCAAGGCCTGTCATCAATGGCTGTATAATGTAGTCGGTTTGTGCATTTTCAAGCCTTTGTTTCAGTTCGTTAAGGTCATTAATTTTTGCAGCTCCTATGCTTCCGCTTCCTTTTCGGGGTTTTATAAAAACAGGAAAAGAAATCTCTCCTTTATTAAGACCCTCCACAAAATTTTCAAACGTATGGTAAGTCAGAATGGTCGGTATCTGATGCGCTTGTAAATACTCAAACATTCGGTACTTATCATAGCATATATTTGCGGTTTCTTCTGTAGGCACCAAGGGCAAAACACCGTTTTCGATAAATCTATGTCTGTTTTTCCCGAGTATCTCAATTTCAGGGTCAATAAGCGTAGTAATTGCCGAAATACCTTCAGATTGGCACAAATCTAGCAGGTACTCAATGTACTGGCCGTCAGTTATTGCCGGTGGAATAAAATGGCGGTCTGCCGCAAATAAAGCCGGAGCGAATGGATTTTTATCAATTGCTACGATACTTAGGTCTTTTTGAGATTTTCTTAAATCTTTCAGCAGTCTGACTCTCCTGCCCACAGAGCAGAATAATATAGCATTCATTTTTGGTTGGTGATTTTTATACTCAAACTCCATCTTGAATAAAGAAAGCGATTGAATAATCTACATATTGGTTTAAAGATACTCGCCGAATCTGATAATTCAAATCAACTAGTTTCTTAAAAGCAAGAATGTTTGGTGATTGTAGCCGTAGAGGCTCAAAAAAAGAAGTTAAGGAGTGTTAATTCTTATAAGTTTATCATATTTGGCATGCAATACGCCGGGCATATAATTGATGTATTGATCAATGCTATTACCATTGGCGAGCCATTCAAGGTAAATTGCCGGAGTATTAACACCTGCCAGATGTGAGAAAGGGTATCCGCCTCCGAATCTGGGATTTAAATCAATAACGTAATAGTTATCTCCGGATTTGAGCACATCGCAGTCTAAATTACCGATATGTTTCAAATGGCTTCCTATGCGCTGGCCTATTGATTCGAGCTCACTATTCAGAACCGATACGGCTTTGTCGGTTGAACCGGAGCGCATTCCAATTTTTTTTCTGGCGAAGGTTCCAATATATTCTCCGTTGAGGTTGTTAAGCACATCAATTCCAAATTCTACTCCTGTAATTTTCTCCTGAATCAAAATGGCAGCATCCTCATTTCCACTATTTGCTTTGGCCAGTATTGTTCTTGATAACCGCTTGGTCAGGAGTTGATAGGCTAGTTCAAGTTCTGTGCTATCTTCGGCAATGTCTATTCCAATAGAACCACTTCCCCATCTTGGTTTCAGAATTACCGGAAAACGCAGGCTTCCATTTTCTATCGCATCTTTTGCTTCATCCAGACTCACAAAAGTTTGGGGAGACGCCAGCCCCGCCGTCTCAAGAAATCGGATAGTCTGCAACTTATCAAAGGTAATATCAATTACTGAGGCAGAGGAAACAATTACCTGAACATTTATTTTACTAAAAAGCTCCTTTGAAGCCGCCAATAAGGGCAATTCAAGGTCAATGAGAGGGATAACCGCCTTGATATCGTTCTTTTTTACAATTTCAAGAATGGTATCAATATATGTATCATCATAAATAGACGGCACATGAATAGCCACGTCGGCTTCTGCAAGGGCCGCGGCTGTCAGGTTTGAATCGGTAGCGTACACCTTTCCGCTACCTTTTAAGGCCTCCTTAAAATAATTAATCAGATAGTTTCTTCGGCCTGCGCAAGTGAACAAAATATTCATCTTAAATCATTAAAATCAAATATGTTTCCTACACTAATAGGTAAATATTTGTAAAAGAAACAGCATTTATAGTTTAAAGCAAAATAGCCACAGCACTGATATGAGACCTATTAAAATGTTAAAGAAACAATGTCGGATGAATACGACTGTTGTTTCCAATCATCTTTTAAAAGGCCAAAAATACAGCGGTCAATGAAGCCGCCATTTTTGAATTTATGCTTTCTGAGTAAGCCCTCCTGTTGAAAACCTAATTTTAAATAAAGTTTATTTGCCCTTTCGTTATAGCTGTTTGTATACAAATAAATTTTATTGAGATTGAATTTATTAAATGCATAGTTTGTGGTAAATTGGGTAGAAACTTTACCAAAACCCTGGCCCTGTTTATCAGGATTAACCAGAATATAATACTCGGCCAATCCATCAGCAAAATCAATATTTGTTAACCCGGTCATAGCTACCACTTCATTTTCTTCTTCAAAAACCAAATCTATCCGCAGCTGATTACCTTTAATTCTATCATACCAACTGTCCATCTCCTCAAAAGTTAAAGGATACTGCATATTCATGTACTGGTAAACGTCAGGATGATTTAACCAGGCCAAACGGTTCTCTAAATGGGTGCTACTTAACTTCTTCACTTTCATTATTTCTAATCTTTTCATTAAAAAATTGCTCTATGGGTACAAGCGCAATGTCATCAGAAGAAAGTACTTTTTTTATAGTTTTAAATAGAATTTTGATATCAAACCATAAAGAGAGATGATCGACATAGTACACGTCTAATTCAAATTTTCTGGACCATGAAATAGCATTACGGCCATTTATTTGCGCCCAGCCGGTTATACCAGGTCTAACCTCATGCCTCCTTTTTTCAAAATCATTGTAATAATCGAGATATCTTATCAGCAATGGTCTGGGGCCAATAAGGCTCATGTCACCTTTCAGAACATTTATTAACTGGGGTATTTCGTCAAGCGATGCGTTGCGGATAAATGCCCCTATCCCGGTTAGTCTTTGGTTATCCGGCAGTAATTTACCATTGGCATCTTTTTTTTCATTCATTGATTTGAACTTGATAATTGAAAATATCTTCCCATTTTTTCCGGGTCTTTTCTGAAAAAAAAACGGTTTCCCTTCATTTACAAAATACAAACAGACAGTAATGACTATAAAAACAGGGCTAAAAATCAATAACCCGAAAAAAGAAAAAAAGATGTCAAAGAATCGCTTGAAAAAAAATCGATACATTTTTGGAAACAATAAGCTCATATTAAAAAATTACGTCTATACGTAAAAATCTCTGAAAAACGTAAAACTTTAGTGAGCGGGTTTAATATTTATTTAAAAATAGAAAAAATAAACAGATTAACTAAGCATTATTACTTAATTTTTTTAATGTAATATTTTTAATACTCAATATCACGGCTACTCAAAACATACCTGGCACTAAAAATAAGGTTAACTGTTAAGGCAACTATGGTAAATTATAGGCTAATTTGAAATCAGGATTATTATTGATTCCCTTCGCACAAATTTGGGTCATGGTCAGATCCGGATTATTATTGCCCTCTACAATTACTGGCCCATGGTTAGTATAGGCAATATCCCAACCTATAATTTCTTTGTCCGGAAACGCCCGTGCGGCCTCGGTTACCAGGTTAATAATAGCTGCTGGATAAGGGAGGGTACATCCTTTGAAAACAAAACCAGTATTCGGATGCTGAAAAAATGAACGCCCTCCGCATTTGGGCAGCTGGTAGGCCACTTCGTCAAGCTCATTTTTTTGTATGTCATAGTTTACAAAAATACCTCCCATGGCGCCATTATCAACAAAAGAATTCCCGGTACCCATTTTCAGGAAACTACTTAGCATAACTACTTTACCCTGACTGTAAAAAGTGCTGACTCTTAGTGTGCTTACACAATTCGGGTTGATGTTATTTAATAGGTTATGCTGGTTAATACCAACCTCAATAATATACGCTTCATGGGAGGGCAATAATGAGAGGTTAATACTTTGGCCCTTTTCAAATTTAAAAATGCCTTTCCCTCCAAGCCCATTTGCCTGTTTAATAAATATACTCCCATGCTTTTCAAGCCAGCTATGAACAACGGACTGTACTTTAAATGTATCAGCTAAAGGTATCAATTCCCCGGAATCGCTGATGATTGTATTGTGCTTTATTTCTCCCAGAAATTTTACAAGGGGTAAACCCTTTTTTTGAAGGTACATTCTGAAAGCAATCTTATTGCTCAATACAGGATGATACCCATTGTGCAGATGAAATTTATTCGGTATCGGCAATAGCTCTTCCCTACTTAAATAATCGCTTACCATACCAGAATTCTTTTTGTACATCAGGCATGTAAAATAATGGCTCATCTGGTTGTAATTGTATTGGCTCTTCAAAGCCCTGATATCTTTCAGCATTGCAAAAATCGGCTTCCGGTCAGAATCCAGCAAAAAGTTGAAAGCAAACTTAATAATTGAGCTTATATTCATACATTTTACAATGATTTTAGAACAGATTTACCTATCCGAGTTTCGAAACAATGTATTTTCTTTTACCAGAGGACTCCATCGGAATGCTAAATTCTGTCATTATTGAAATTATGCTCTCCTTACCAAAAATCACTTTCAGTTTTTCAACCATTGCATTTTCATCAATAGTTGGTTTATCTTTTTTCTTATAAGCAATCTTCAAGGTAAAATGAAATTCGGTTTCCTGAATGAACTGATACTGACTAATGTTATCATTCAAATTGAAGAGTTCCCGCATCAGTATTGTTACTGCATAAGGTGAAATGGTTTTGCCATCAGTGGTTTTCAGAAAGTCTAGTTTTCTGCCGCTAATTTCTGTAAGTACCCTTCTGCCATCTTCTTGTAATTGGTATCTACCTATATCTCCGGTATCGTACCTGATCATCGGCACTGCCTTGTTAAACAAATCGGTAACTACAATACGGGCTTCTTCCCCCGCAGAGGCAGGTGCATCCGAATCAGTTTTCAGGAACTCAAAATAATAACTGGCCTCATTGAGACAAAAAAAATCTCCGCCTGCTGCAGGCTGTTGCGCAAGAATACCGTTTTCCTGATTAGAATATCTTGAAATAACCGGGCATTTGAATACCTCAATCATTTTAAGCCTGGTGTCGGCTGGTAGCTCTTCTGCACCAGTAAAAATTGCCTTAATATTCCATCTGTATTCACCTGGGCTGATATGATTCATTAAACTTACAAATGAAGAGGCATAAGACAATAACACCTTCGAATTGGTATCGGCAAGCATGGTTTTAACAAAATTCCGGGCTCCGCTATCGTCAATTTCAGAGGTATCAAACATACGGAAATTCTCTTTGAGCTGTGTCCAACTGCTTCTTTGATTCAAGTCATTCCAGATTCTCATTGAGTAGATTCTGTCTCCGGGATGATAACCACCGAGCTCGTAAAAATAAAGCAGATCTGCCTTATTTCTGGCGGCTTTATCAGAATCCTGAAAAATCTTGAACGGAATACCACTTGACCCACTGGTAGACATTTTTTTCAATCTGTCTTTCAGATTCAGATACTGGCGAGAGAACATTGAATCCATGTTGTCTTGAAAATCCTTTTTCTTCAAAACAGGAAACGATTCAATGCTTTGATGGTTAAAACAACTATAAAAAGGAGAGTTAGCGGTGGCATACGACAATATTGAAGATAACCTGTTACTTTTTGTTACTTCAGACAAAGGTTCATTTTTATTAATACCTCTTACCTCTCTAAAGTGCTTGTAAACGGGTGAGCCCCTCAGAAAATCTGAAATCCAAAAAATATAATACCTTATGTCTTTCATTATTAACAAGCAGGAAATTTAATTACTGCAGCTTCTTTAAGCCCGGCTAAACTAACAACACCAACCACACGCGCTAAATTTTAGAAATAATGTACTTTCTTTTTCCTGACTTCTCAGACGGTATTTCGTCTGCTCTGATAATTTCAATTACACTTTGCTGGCCAAAAATATCTCTTAGTTTTGTTTCCAGGTCTTTGGCAATGGTTGTAATGTCTTCTCCACCTGCATATTTCAAAATCATTTTAAAAGCGGTGAGGCTCTCCTGAATAAATTGAAATTGGACGATATGGTTATATTCCCACATCAGATTGGTAATTACATGCGGAGAGAGCATTTTACCATCATTCGTTTTTAAAAAATCAGTATACCGGCCATTTATTTCAGATAAAATTCTTTTGCCCTCTTGATCAATACGAAAAACACCGATATCACCGGTATCATATCTGATTATTGGCATTGCCTTGTTAAATAAATCTGTAATGACAATCCTTGCTTTTTCTCCTTCTTCTGCGTTTTCGTCTGACCCAATCTTTAAAAACTCGAAATGATAACTGCCCTCGTTTAACCTGAAAAAGTTTTCTCCGGTAATAGGTTGCTGCCCTAAAATCCCGCATTCCTGATTTGAATACCTTGACATAATAGGACACCGGAATGTCTCCTGCATCTGCTTCTTTATATTCACCGGTAACTCCTCAGCGCCAGTAAAAAAAGCTTTAATACGCCAATTTATGTTAACATTTCTGATATTGGCCATAAGTGCATGGATAGTTGAGGCATATGCTAAAAGTACTTTTGGCCTTGTGTCTGCAACCATGCTCTCTGTAAATTGATTTGCGCCTTCAATATCCAGATTTATCAGATTAAATTCTTTCAGATTTTCAAAAAATCGGTTAAGTGCCGATTTCCGGTTCAGTTTTGTCCATGTGCGCATGAAATAAAACCTGTCTCCGATATCATAACCACCAATTTTGTAAAAGAACAATAAATCGGCCTTATTTCTTCTGACTTTTTCGATGTTCTGATATACCTTAAGCGGGGTACCCGTTGAACCACTGGTGGTCATGGTTTTAAGAGATTCCTTAATATCGGCATATTCTCTTGAAAACAAGGCCTCAATGTTACGCACAATACTTTGTTTGGTAAGTACCGGATAAGTGCCTAAATCCTGGGCATCACAATCTTTATAAAATGCGGTGTTTTGAGTAGCGTAAGTTAATAAATCAAATAGTCTATTGTTTTTTTGCTTTACCGACCCAGGTTCGCTTTTATAGATGCTCTCAATTTCTTTATAGTGTTTCCTGATTTTTGAACCTTTTAAGTAATCGGCCAACCAGAAAATGTAGTAGCGTATGTTTTTCACTTTAAAACTAATTTCAGATATTTTTACTAGCCAGAGCAGAATTATATTCGTTTAAAACTGCATTCCACACTAATTGTCTGTCATATTTTTCAATTATATTCTTTCTGCTGTTGAAGGCCATTTCAGTTCTGGCATCTTTGTTTTTAAACAAATAAAGCATGTTTTCCAGCAGTAATTCAGTGTCACTTTTGGGTACAATTATTCCGTTATACCCGGTTGTTATTATTTCATTGCTTCCGCTAATATCTGTTACAATACTGGGTAAAGACATGGCTCCGGCTTCAAGAACTACGTTAGGGAAACCCTCTCTGTAACTCGGAAAAACAAGGCAATCTGATATAGCATAATAAGGTCTTACATCTGACTGGGCACCTGTAAATATAATCTGTTGATTATCTTCTATTTCCGTAACTGTTTCAGGCAATAAGGGATCAAGATGCTGCTCATAATATCCGACCAGAAGTAACTTTAACCTATTTGCCTGCTCTTTTTCAACCATCGACAGCAGGTTTTTAAATGCCGCGACCAGTTCATTGATTCCTTTGTCTCTTACCAGCCGGCCAACAAAAACAAATACAAAGTCGTCCTGATTTATGTTTAGTGATTGTCTTAGTTCCTGTTTTTGAAGGTCTGAATAAGCCGCGGGGTCGTAGTAATTAAAATCTATTCCATTAATATTACCATTTGCTAATACTTTTAATGGTTTTGTGGTGATTCCGAAATTGATTAAGTCTTTTTTTACTCCCTCACCTTCTGGAAATACATCGGTAGCAGCCCAGCACAACAGCTGATCCATTTTTATAAGCAACTTTTGCAAACGCCCTTTTTTAGACGGAAAAATAAGACCCGTAAAAGTGTGCATCCTGATTGGCACACCCGCCAATTTGGCAGCAAGCATAGATAGCAAACCGGCTTTAGGTGTAATAGAATGAACAATTTGTGGTTTTTCTTTTTTAAATAGCAGGTAGAGCTTTATTAATGAAATAAAATCATTTACCGGGGATATCTGCCTCTGCATCTCTAACGCAAAGGTACGCACACCTTCTGTTTCTTTTACATGCTCAAGCGATTTGCCATTGCCTGACACCGCTATCACATCAAAATACTGGTTCAAAAAAGCCAATTGTCCTTTCAATAATGCACGAAGTGAACCTGGCACGGTACTGGTTCTAATTACTTTTCTTTTTGATATTTCCATAAATCAAATCAATATTGGCCTCTGGTTCCTTTTTCCAAAATTCTACGTTATGATTCGTTGAAAAAGAAATGCCATTGAATATACGTATTTTTCCTGCAGGTGTAAACTTATTGTGAGCATTATTAATGTTTATGCCTACAAAACGTGTGGAGTGCTCATCAACGAAGTTATTCAGTTCGATATCCACAGGGTGCGGGTATTGGTAGGTGTCTGAGCTAAATGAACCCAGGTTTATATTAAAAGCCGCATTTTTATTGTTATAAGAATACAGATTTCTGAATTTAACATTTTGCAGGTATTCACCAGACAAGCTGGGTTCAACATCTACCCCGCACTCTGGCAAGGTGCCATTTGTATTACTTAATAATACATTATGAATGCTTGCATTAATTGCAGAAGTAACAGATATTGCATTTCTCCTGGCATTATCGATCCAGACGTTTCTTACTGTTATATTCTTTGAAACACCATTGCTTTCAGAACCTATGAACAATCCGTCTCCCCATGTATTATAAATATGGGCATTCTCTATGTAAATATTGGTTCCGTTAAGAATGGCTATCCCTGCACTCCATTCCCCTTTCTGTCCTTCCAGACTTTTACTTCCTTTAATTTTTGCATTGTAAACTTTAACATTAGACACATCGTAAATCTTCAGAATATCGTCTAATCTTGATGTTGCCTGGCTTACAAACTCAATCAGTGTATTTTTACTAAAATACAGGGTTCTTCCTGATGGAATCAACAGCCCCGGCTTTTCAATTCTTAAAACTGTATCAGCCAATAAAACAGATGTGTGCCTGTTGAGAATATCTTGTATATATGCCGTTAAATTGGGCTGATTTTTAACCTCTTGATTGGTAATGCGATACGTATTTGCAGGAACACTGAATTTAGCATCAGGGTTGAAATATCTTCTGGAAAGATTCTCAGGCACAGCTTTTACCTCAAATATATCTATTGAAAAAACGAAACTACAAAATGCTATAATTAAGACGCTAAGAGTGTAAATAGTTTTCATAGTGTTTCCTTTCTTCAAAGTTAACCTTGTTTCTTCTGGCTATAAGCCATTGTTCTTTATTGAAAACATTAAATAACCGATACACCATTCCTACAAAGGCATTCTTGATAAAAAACTTTTGCCATTTGGTATTTCCATTGTATTTTTCAAGTATTTTAAATCTACTTCTTCCAATCAGAACATACTTTTTAAAATAGTTTTCGCCAACTTCCCTGTAAAAGAACAGAGGCTGGGTAATGATCATAAAATTAGATTTTCCGGCCGTTCTGAACCAAAGTTCCACATCCTCAAGCCTTATGGCATCCGGGTCATACGGATTAGCCCTGAACCATTCAGATTTACCCATGATTGTCGGGTGAATAAATGACCTGACTTTTCTAATATAATTAATCTCATGGTATTCATTACGCATACCTGACACTATATTAGAGGCATCAATGGTATATGCATTTGTACCCAATACATCAATTTCAGGATGGACTTCAAGTACATCTACTTGCTTTTGAAGTTTTTCAGGATGCATGATATCATCTGAGTCCATCCTGCAGTAGTACCTTGTTTTGCACAAATTTGACAGCTGATTCAAACGTGCTACTAATCCTTCATTTTCTCCGGTTAAATAAGTTATCCGTTTATCAAACAGAAAACCCTTTATAATCTCTTCTGTGTTATCAACCGAGCCATCATTAATAATAATCAAGCGCCATCGGGTAAAAGTCTGATTTATTACTGACTGAATGGCGAACTTCAAATATTTAGAATCGTTATATACCGGTAACCCTACAGTAACTAAAGCTTCAGCTTGCCCGGTAAAATTATCCTCCATTTCAAATTGTCCTTTTTAATTTCCACTTACTAAATAAAACTGAAAAAAAACATAAATGACAAATAAAGTAGCTACGCCTGCAGTTGCAAGTCTGAATGCGTTCTTTTCTGAAAACAGAGGCGCCATTAAAAAAGGAATACAAACCCAGGATATCACACCCCATCTGTCTGAATACGGAATTTGAAACGTAAAAAAGAAAAAGACACTCGTGAGTATATAATAAATAAAAATAAGCTTGTAAGGCTCAGACTTTTCTTTGAGTGTTCTATATATAAACATAAAAATTACAAGAAAAAAAGTATTAAACAAAACAAAAGTAGGCCTGAACCCAACTGTATAAACCACGCTTTCATTGGTAAGATATGAAGAACGCCGGTCGTCAACAAGTAATAATCCAATAATGGGTTCCAGCTGCATTATTCCTATATTAAGTGCGGCCGCAACAATAACCAATAAATAAGTCAGGTAAAAATATATGAGCTTTATTCTTCGTAATAATATACTCAGCAAAAAGATAAAAACTGCCACAATTAGGGTTGAGTGTATACCCAGCGAACAAATTGCAAAGAAGAAAACCAGTTTTTTATTGCCAGGATTTAAAGCGTAGTTAACAATTGCAAGCATTAAAAATCCTAAGGCGGTGCCTTGCCTTATTATGTTCGTTCCTAAACTATAGAAGAAATAAAAGCTAAATAAAGAGAAACATACCAAAAACCAGTTGGCCTGATAATAGTTAGATAAACTCTTTAATGCAAGAGAAAACGTAACCATAAAGGTAAATGCCATAAACAAAAAGAAAACCGTTGAATTATTACTTACCAGATACAGGCACTTGTTAATATATGGCATCAGGAAATCGAAGCCATATTCAACTTTTTCAGGATTTGTATATTGCCAGTCATATAACCAAGTATCGGTTCCAATCTCCAAATCTCTGAATCCAAATATCAGGATAAAGAAAAGCAGAATAAAGATATTAAAAATGTATAATTCACCTTTTATTCTTTTTCTCAGAAAGTCGAGACACAACGCATTTACGAGCGCCAGAATGCTCATAAATAAGTAGACTCCCGAAATCAATAATTGATAATTCTCCATCACAATATCAATAAAACGCAGATTCTAAATTTAAGAATAGGCAAACAATATTTAAATCATTGTATTCAGCGCTTCTGCCTGAGCTTTAGAATAATTAGATTAAAACCATAATTGATTTCAGACTTTCTAAAACCTAGTAATACGGTTGTAAATAAACATATTACAAAATTCAATATTAACCGGATAAAAGACTCAGCATCTAAAACCGCATTATTAAACCAGTATAGCAAAGTTACGGAACATATTACAACAGTTGCAATGCGTAAGATAACTTTGAGTAAAAAATGACGAATCTGAAATTGATAATAAACCACTTTTTTCAGGTATACAACATAAAAAACAAAGAAAACAGCCTCAATAATTATCTTAATTATAAACGGAGTTGTTTCAGGATATCCGGCTTTCAAAAGATAGTATCCTACAATCAGGCCAATTATATTTAAGGTACCACAGGTAAAACTCATCCATTTCATTTTTTCAGAGGCCTCAATAGTCATCAAAACGGGGTAAGTAACTACACTGATAAGAACTGCGCAAATGCCTAGTTTAAAAAATGGCACAGCAAAACCAGGAACGTTGCCAAGCCACAGCGAAAAAACGAAATCTGCATTAAAAATAACCGGTACACAAACTACATACAGCAAGAAAAAACCTATTCGTGTACCCTGATCAATAATTGCATTTAGCTTTTTGAACTCTTTGGTAACAAAACTTTGTGTTGTCTGCGGTCTGATAGCCGAAGTAAAATTATTTACAAATGCGGCTATTCCACCCTGAGCCTGGTTGGCAATTGCAACAGACGAGTTAATTATTACACCATAAAACAAATTAAGATTGACCTTAACACCTTGAACCAGCAGAATTTCACTGAATTTCTTGTAGAGGTCCCATCCAAAGAAGGTCCTCATTTTTTTTACTATATCTTTATTGCCAACAGCTGTTGTTCTTGTTTCCTGAAATTCATTACGGCAATAATTCATGTAAATCAATCTGATTACAACGCCAACCGAGAAAACCAGACCACCGTAAATAGCAACCTTATATTGAATGTGGCTCACCCATAAAAGTGCAAAGGGTACCAATAGCTTTAGCAGGGCTTCTAGAACCGAAATGTAAGCAAATGCTAACATTTTTTCTCTGGCCAGAATGATTGACTGATACGGAATCTGGGTTACCAGAAACATAAGACTTAACGTTGAAAACTGAAAGAGAATATTTGCCTCAAGCAATTTTGAATCAGATATATTTAATCGGTAGTTCAAGAACCAAATGCCCAGGGTTTCAGATGCTAAAAAAAGAATTAATGCAAACTGACGGTGCAGATATAATGCACTACCGAAAACATCTTTCAGGTGAGCACTATTATTCTCAGAAAGAGCCAGATTAAAAAAACGTGTAGAGGTAACCATCAAAGAACTTTGCAAAAAGCTAAAAACCATAACCACACCCGTTATCAAATCATACAAGCCGTAGTCTTCAAAACCTAAAACGTTGAGTGAGATTCTGGATGAGTACAAGCCCACACCCAAAGTAAAAAACATACGGATATAAAGAAAGAAGGTGTTCTTTGCGATTTTTGCTGAGTTCGTCAAGCTAAAAATGAAAATTTAATGTATCAAAGTATTTCACAGCACCTGGCTACAGAATAGACAGGGAAAATTCAAAACCGACTAATGCGTCAGGTTTGTGAGGGTACAATATTACAACATTTACCCGAATTGAGTATAATATCAATGTTAATTTAGCTACCACATTTATAAAAAGCGGATCCGGATTGGTCTAAATGCGGCACATAACTACCTGTGAATGAGTATGATAAATTTGTATATGAAAAAAATTAAGATGGGGTTCAATTATTGTATGCCCCTAAATGATAAAGCATACTGAACATTTATGAATCATGACGGCAAAAAAACAATGTTCTGAAACTGGATTTATGTAGATTTGCAGCAATTTGTAACAAGGGCAATTAGCCTCAGGCTTTTGTTTCCCCTTCGGGCATTGTTATGTTTTTAAAGTACGCTTATATTTCAACTACACAATCAAATGTTTAAGAAAGTTCTCCTGTTTTTCATCATAATTTTACCTTTTGCCTGCGTTTATGCCCAAACCACCCAGACCATTCGTGGAAGAATAATCGACACCAATACTGAACAACCTTTGGCTGCAGCCAGTGTAACTTTAAAAAACACAAAACAGGGAACCAAGACAGACGAAAACGGATACTTCAGACTTGAGAAAGTGCAGGTCGGGCGCTATCAGATAGAAATCAGTTCAGTTGGTTACGAAATGCAAACCATCTCTGAAATACTGGTTGAATCTGGTAAAGAAATTGTGCTTGAAATACGCTTGCAAGAGGCCACCAAACTATTGGGTGAAGCACAGGTAAAGGCACCATCAAATAACCTATCAGGCTCGCTTACAAGCATACACACGATTACAACAGAGCAGATTTTCCGCTATCCGGGTACATACATGGACCCTGCACGTCTGGCATCTGCCTATGCGGGTGTGGCCAATTCAAATGACCAGGCCAATGGAATGGTTATTCGTGGTAACTCTCCGAATGGTATGCAATGGCGCCTGGAGGGCGTTGAAATAGTAAACCCTAACCACCTGAGTAATGCTGGTACTTTCAGCGACCGTGTTACGCAAAACTCAGGCGGAGTAAATATTCTTTCAGCCCAATTACTGGGCAATATGAACTTCCTTACCGGAGCTTTTCCTGCTGAGTATGGCAATGCACTGTCTGGTGTGATGGATATGCGCCTTAGAAAAGGAAACAATCAGAAACACGAATTTACAGCTCAGGCCGGACTAATAGGCCTTGATGTAGCTGCCGAAGGCCCATTCAGTAAAACTAAAAAAAATGGCAGTTATCTGGTTAATTACCGTTATTCATTTACAGGTCTTTTAGGATTAATGGGGGTAACGTTTGGTGGTGAAGACATCACTTTTCAGGATTTATCGTTCAATATTTCATTACCTACCACCAAAGCTGGTTCGTTTACAATTTTTGGGATGAGCGGGCTCAGCAGTAATTATTTTAAAGGTAACCGTGATGTCTCTTTATGGGAAGTTCAGAAAGACGGTTACGATATTAATTACACCAACAAAATGGGTGCTTTGGGTGCCACGCATAGCAAAAACATTGGTAACAAACTTTTGTGGAGAACCGTATTGGTGGGTTCCGGATTAGAAAGTGTGCGCAAAGGATATATGCTCGACAAAACAACTCTTCAAAGACAGTTAACCCAATCAGACAGTGTAACCAAAAGTAGAATCTCAGTTTCCAGTGCCTTGAGCTATAAAATAAACTCAAAAAACTTATTGAAAGTCGGCGCTTTTATCACACATCAGTCTGATGCGATCTATTCACAATCGGGCAATAAAGAAGCTCTAGGCAAAGGCAACGGCTATGTGTTACAACCTTACGCAAACTGGCAGCTGACACCTGTCTACAAATTAACCGCAAACATCGGTTTACATTATCTGAATTATACAGTTAACAAAACCCAATCCCTTGAACCTCGGGTTTCAGTTGGTTATCAATTAACTACCAACCAATCTTTAAGTATAGCTTACGGCCTGCACAGCCAGTTACAATTACCGCAGGTATATTTTGGTATTGACCCCAGTTCTCAAATCAATAAAAACCTTGGCCTCAATTTCACCAAAGCACATCATTATGTACTAAGCCACCAGTATTATTTTAAAAGCGGTTCTTATTTTAAAACTGAATTGTTTTATCAGAAAATATTTAATGCGCCGGTTAAGGTTTCCACAATGCAGTCAGCTCAGGAAGGAGACGGTACCTTTTCAACCTTAAATCTGGTTGAGGATTTTTCAGGAGACCCTTTGCAAAATAAAGGAACCGGCCAAAACTATGGTATTGAACTTACTTATCAGCAATATCTTACTAATGGATTTTATACCCTTGTAAACGGAACACTTTACAATGCAACATATATAGGCGGAGACGGTATAAAAAGAAATAGCCGCTATAACGGCAAGCATATCTTTAACCTGACGGCAGGTAAAGAGTGGAGCAGAAGTAAAGACCGCACCATTGGCGCAAGCATACGGGTAATCTGGTTAGGTGGATTTTATGAAACACCAATTAATGAGACACTTTCACAAAGGGATGGCCAGGCTGTTTACGAGACCAGCAAAGCTTTCACCATTAAACAGCCTGATTATTTCAGACCTGATTTACGGATTTACCTGAAAAAATCTAAACAAAAATACGCTCGCACCCTGGCTTTAGACCTGCAAAATGTAGCAGGGCATCAGAACATAGCCTACAGCTATTATGATGTGTATCAGAAAAAAGTGGTGAAACAATATCAATTAGGCCTTATACCGATTCTAAGTTACCGTTGGGAATTCTGATTTACTAAAAACATGAGAAACCGTTTTTTGTTGCTGGCTATTTTACTTTTGCCGCTGTTTGCGTCTGCCCAAACCTTAATAGGTGGGCAAAGTTGTGCGATTACCAAGCAGGCAGCATTTAAAAAAAATGCTCGTATCGGTGTAACCGCTTACACTGGCGACGAAACCATTGATATTGGCTATTACAAGCTGAATCTGGATATCTCTTATGCACAAAAATACCTGAAAGGCGAGGCAGCCATCGGCTTTAAAACCGTAAAAACCATTGGAGATTGTTTTCTTGACCTGAACAATAATATGAAGGTTGATTCAATTAAACTCGGCAGCAAAAAACTGGCTTTCAATCAGGCAGATTCCCGACTCTATATTTATTTTGATTACCCTTACTCTGAAAATGAAAATGTTACAATAATTGTTTTCTACAGAGGTTACCCGGCTAACACGGGTTTTGGTAGTTTCAGTTTTGGCACACATGGCACAATAAACCCCGCCCCAATTGTTTCTACACTCAGCGAACCTTATGGTGCGCCTGGCTGGTTTCCCTGTAAGGACACCCCGGCTGACAAAGCCGACTCTTCTGATGTTTGGGTAACTATGCCCAAAGAATTTGTATCTGTTTCAAATGGGGTTCTTGGGCAGGTAACTGATAATTCAGACGGAACGCGTACCTACCAATGGAAGAACAGATACGCCATTGCCCACTATCTAATTTCTATTGCCTGTACCAACTATACAGAATACAAAAATTATTTCAGATACGCGCCTGACGATTCAATGGCTGTTACGCATTATGTATATCCGGAGTATTTGTCGCCTGCCGTAAAAGAACAGCTCGACAAAACGCCTGCCATGCTGAAGATTTTCACCGAAAAATACGGGCAGTACCCCTTTATAAAAGAAAAATATGGTCATGCCCAATGCAAAATAAGCGGTGGCATGGAACACCAGACCTGCAGCTCAATGGGGAACTTTGAAAGCAGCCTTGTGGCGCATGAGCTGGCGCATCAATGGTTTGGCAATAAAATTACCTGCAAAAGTTGGGAACACATCTGGCTAAACGAAGGATTTGCCAATTTCAGCGAGTCAATTTATGCAGAGGCAACCGGCGGCAAAGCAGGTTATCAGGCAGACATCAACTCAAATATGATTTATGCAAAAAAAGCTATTGGCAGCATCTATGTGCAGAACACCAAAGACGAAAACCAGATTTTTAACTATAACAGAACCTACGCCAAAGGTTCGGTGGTACTGCACATGCTAAGAGGAATAGTGGGCGATGATAAATTCTTTAAAATATTGCAGAATTACCTTAACTCACCGCTAGCTTATCAGTCAGCCACCACTGAAGATTTTCAGAAGATTGCCGAAAGCACCACTGGCTTAAATCTGGATTACTTTTTTAAGCAATGGATATACGGAGAGAATTTCCCGGTTTATACTTATGCCTGGGATGTCAGGCCGACTGCTGACGGAACAACGACCTTAACCTTAAAAATAACGCAGGAAAAAAATACAACACCAGCGTATTTTACTATGCCGGTAGATATTAAAATTGTTACTTCTTCAACAGAATTTACCACTACTGTTTTTGTAGATAAAGAAACCTTTCAAATTGAAGTTCCGAATCTGAAAGACGAGGTTCTTGAAGTTATTTTTGACCCTGAAAACAAGATTCTGAAAAATGTAAAAGAAGAAAGGCCCTCGCTTACAGGAGTAGAACCAAAGGTCAATTTTGTTGACTGGAAAATATTGCCTAACCCGGCGGCAGACGAAGTATCGGTAGATTTCTCAATCAAACAAAATACCAGTTTATCCATTTCTGTTTTTGATTCATCAGGCAAAAAAATAAAAGCCTTGCCTGATGAAAAACTAAGCGCAGGAAAGTATTCAAGAAAAATTGAGTTGCAAAACTTGCCTGCTGGCAATTATGTTATCAGACTTTCCTGTGGTGGGTACTCGCAGGCAAAAGTTCTGGCTGTCAGATAACAAAACAATCAAATACCGGATTGACAAAAGCATGAGCCAGCGAGTTGCCTCAGCAGGCTCATATCGGTAAAAACTTTTGTTATCCGAAAAGCTCAGTAAAAACCTCTTCCAGTTTACTGGCAGCAAAAATTTCTATCTTATAGTTTTTCGGATTCAAACCTTTCATATTAAACTTTGAAATAAATATCTTGGTAAAACCCAGTTTTTCAGCTTCAGTAATGCGGTTTTCTATTCTGTTTACCGCGCGTACCTCTCCGCCAAGACCCACCTCTGCGGCAAAACAAAACAAATGAGGCACGCTTAGGTCTTCAAATGACGACACCAGTGATGTGCAAATGGCCAGATCAATGGCCGGGTCTTCCACCTTCAGCCCACCTGCAATATTCAGAAATACATCCTGAGTACCCAACCTGAATCCCCCTCTTTTTTCAAGAACGGCTAATAGCATCTGTAAACGCCTGCTATCAAAACCATTGCTGGTTCTTTGAGGCGTACCATAAGTAGCCGCACTAACTAAAGACTGTATCTCAATCAGTAAGGGGCGGTTACCTTCCAGCATGGCAGCAATGGTAATGCCACTCAGGTCTTCTTCGCGCTGCGAAATCAATATTTCTGATGGATTACTCACCTGCCTGAGCCCTTCGCTCTGCATTTCATAAATGCCCAGTTCAGAGGTACTGCCAAATCGGTTTTTGGTGGTACGCAGTATGCGGTAAGTCATGTGCCTGTCGCCTTCAAATTGCAGAACGGTATCTACCATGTGCTCAAGTACTTTAGGCCCGGCCAAAGAGCCGTCTTTGGTTATATGCCCTATCATTATAACCGGCGTATCAGATTCTTTCGAGAACTTCATTAGCTCTGCAGTGCATTCCTTCACCTGCGATACACTCCCGGCACCTGATTCGATTAAAGGAGAAGTAAGTGTCTGAATAGAATCTACTACTACAATATCTGGTTCTGTCAACTCTATTTGTCTGAAAATATTGTCAGTAGAAGTTTCATTCAGAATGTAACAGCGCTCGTTCATGATACCCATTCGTTCGGCACGCATTTTTATCTGCTGCTCGCTTTCTTCGCCCGACACATACAATACCGTATAATCTTGCAACCCTAGTGCTATCTGAAGCATTAGGGTAGACTTACCAATGCCCGGTTCTCCGCCAATTAAAACCAACGAGCCCGGTACCAGCCCACCGCCAAGCACACGATTTAACTCATTATCCTCAGTTATGATTCTGTATCTTTCATGTTTTGAAATCTCAGCCAGGGTTTTAGGCTTACTGGCCGTTTTGGGTGCGCCAGATGTTGAGAACTTCCAGTTACCTTTCTCGGGTTCTTCTTTTGTGAGAACCTCCTCAACCAGGGTGTTCCACTCACCGCAGGATGGGCAACGACCTAACCATTTAGGTGAATTATAGCCACAATTCTGACAGAAGTATGCGGTTCTGATTTTTGCCATTTAGATTTCTATTAAATTTTTAAAGTTTATGCAGATACACAATTGTTATATAAAATAAATACGTTTTGGCTGTTAAATAAAAAACTGGTAACATTCAGTTTGGAAAATGAGTTTAATAATACAATTTTGAAATTGATTATCGTTAATCATTACAGAAATATTGATGATTCAACTTTACAGTCAGAAACAAAATCATTGTTCATTGCCAACATTTTAACAAAAAACTTTATGAAAAAAATCAAATTGCTTGGTCTTTTTGCTCTTATTACCTGTTATACCTCTGCCGTGGCTCAGTCTGGTATAGGAATTAAAGGCGGTGTAAACTTCAATAAGGTTTATACCGATGCCGGAAACATGGAAACCAATATAAAAGAAAGCCTTGATACCCAGACAGGCTATGTTTTTGGTGCCTTTGGTCGTGTCGGTAATAAGTTGTTTCTACAACCGGAAGTATTATTTGCCCAACGCGGCGGCACCATTGAAGTGCAGAACATTGGCAAAGTAAAGTATAAATACAGTAACATTGATGTACCTGTTCTGCTGGGTGTAAAAGTATTTAAATTTATACGCATTATGGGTGGCCCGGTAGCCACTTTTAAAGTTAGCGAAGACCAAAGCCTGAAAGACGCCATTAAGGGCTATTCATCAGGCAGTTTTGATGAAGCTATGAAAAAAGCCACCTTTGGGTATCAGGTTGGTGTAGGCATTAAGCTTTTAAGATTTGATATAGACCTGCGAAAAGAAGGTAGTTTGTCTGAGATATCTGCCCTGAACCTGCAAAACAATGCTCAGTTTAGCCAGAAAGCAAGTGGCTGGCAATTAACACTTGCTCTAAAGATTATTTAAGCATTTACAGAAATGTAACTGTTGGTTAAATGCAAGAAAGTCTCTCTGTTTTAGCGAGACTTTTCTTTTATCTGGCTGCCCGTATTTTTATATCGCTTACTTCCAGAATCTGCTTTTCATACCCTTTTGTTACTGTGTTAATCATAGCCAAACCTACTTCACTGAGTTTCACAACTGCGTTTGGGGCAAATAACTTAACAACCGGAAAAAGCCAGCTAAAGTATTTATAATATGGCAGCACATTTTTAAGGCCTCTGGTGGCTTCAATAGCCGCAGGACGAAAGTTAAACACTTGCCTGAATGGCAATTTCGCCAAATCATTTTCGGTTTTTCCTTTTACTCGGGCCCACATTAACCGGCCAGCCTCGGTGCTGTCAGTACCTGAACCTGAAACATAGCAGAATGTCATGTCCGGATTAAGTTTTGCTAATGTAGAGGCTACATGTATGGTTAACGAATAGGTAAGTTTGTAATACTGCTCTTCTTTCATGCCCACAGACGAAACCCCCAGACAAAAAAAGCAGGCGTTGTATCCAGTCAGTTGAGATTCAATTGCAGAAAAATCATGAAAATCATTATGAATAATTTCTTTTAACTTAGGGTGCTGCACACCACAAGGCTTTCTGTTAATAACCAATACCTGAGCCACTTCCTTATGTAAAAGGCATTCATGCAGAACCCCCTCGCCTACCATGCCAGTGGCGCCTGTTACAATTACGTTTATCTGAGAAGCCATTTCTATACGTATTTTACCTGAATCAATTCTGTTTTATTAATCAAATAACACTAATTGGAAAAATTACATTCCATATTTACTTTCAATAAAAGCAACAAGGCAGTTTTTTGATTTTTCAGGATTTACAAAAAATAATTTCCCATTTTGGCAACTATTCCGTATTATATTAGGCTTTTAAAGAAAAAACCGATAACTTTGCGCCAAATAAAATTTTGCACTTCAAAATACCTATAAGCAATGAGTATTAATAAACTCGACCCGATCGACCATAAACTTCTGGAGATTCTCCAAAGCAATGGCAAGATTACCAACGCACAGCTTTCAAAAGAAATTGGATTATCACCTGCACCTACACTAGAACGTGTAAAAAAACTTGAATCATCAGGAATTATTAAAAGTTACCATGCCCAGATTGACAGAGAAAAAGTTGGCCTTGGTGTTATGACTTTCGTTCAGGTTTCTCTTTCAGGCCATAGAAAATCTATTACTGATGCTTTTGTAGAGAAAATACTGAGGGTTCCGGAAATTATTGAATGCCACCATGTGACAGGTTCTTGCGATTTCTTATTGAAAGTTATTGCCAAAGATATTAATTCATATCAAAAACTGATAATGGAAACTATTAATGAAATAGAAGAAGTAGCCAATACACAAACAATGGTTATTCTTTCCAGTTTCAAAGACAGTCAGGTATTACCTGTGCCATGAAAATAACGGCTTTCTATACGAAAGAGCCTTCTCCTGCCGGAAAAGGCTCTTTTTTTATCCGAAAAAATCTTTCGCAAAAGGTTACTTCTTTTTAGCTGCCTTCATTTGTTTCTTCAAATCATCAATCTGTTTTTTGGCTTCTTTATAATTGTCAGATTTCTTTTCGGCATTATTCATCACAATGGTATAATATTGAATGGCCTTCGGATAATCTTTTTCGGTTACTGAAACCTTAGCTAATGCCATATTAGCTGCCAGAAAATATCCCGATTCTTTGGCTTTGGCTTGTTCGGCATATTCTATTGTTTTCAGGTAATACTCTTTGGCTTTGGGTATATCATTTTTGTAATTCATGTTTATATAGCCCAGTATATACGCGGCATATCGGCCAGCAGTGGCTTCATAACCCGTTTTGCCCGAATTAACATTATGCAGCAGCTCTTCAGCCAGTTGCTCAGCCTCTGCCGACTTCCCCATAACAAAGGCCGTGCGCGCAGCATACCTATGAAAAAAGGAGTTGTTAGGGTACATCTGATGCAACTGCTGCGCCAGGTAATAGGCTTTCAGATGCTGGTTTTCCATAGAGTATATCTGCATCAGAAAATACTTGGCTTCCATGCGGGTATAAAAAGCATTTTGTGCTACATACTCCAATTGTTTAATACCATCATTCTTTACACCCTTACGGAAGAAAATCAGCATAGGTTTTAAAGATGGATAATTCTCAGGTATCCACTTTGAATAGTAATTATATAGGCCATCGCCAATAGCCAGTTCGGGGCTGAAATCGCCAAAGCCCCGGCATTTTTCAAGGTATTTCATGGCTTGTTTACTGGCCCAGGCGGCCTTTATCCAGTTTTCACGTTCTGAATGCAAGCGTCCCTTTACAGCATACGCCGCCGACATAAAGAATGCGGCTTCTTTGTCTTCACTGTCATCATCCAGCATGTCATCGGCCAGGTCAATGGCTTTATCCATGTAATAAAAACAGGCGTCGTCATATTTCTCATTCTTACTATCGGGTAGTATCTTCCACCATTCATTCAGGCCAATCAGAAAATAACCAATCGGATGCTCAGGGTATTTCACCGTCAACCACTTAAAATCCCGCTCGGCGGCATCATAATTAAAATTATACATATTATTTATGGCCTCGGTTGCCTCAATTTGTATAGCTCTGTTGGCCAATAATATTTCATGTTGCTTCTTTTTGGTAGTGCCACCAAACCACGAAAACTGCGCAACAGCAGCCTGCGATACAAGTAAAAGAATCAACCAGCTATATTTTACTCTCATTTTATTCAGATTTTCCAGATTAACGAAAGGAACAAAAATAAAATTGCAAAACTTAAAATTTTCTTAAAATTAATTTTCTGACCCAAAATTACTAAATTGTTGCCAAAATACACCTCCGGCCTTCTGTCGCCAAATAATATGAAACATATAAAAGATAAAAACTTTGTTCAGTTTATTGATTCAGAACAATTACAGAACAGAATCAAAGCCCTGGCACATCAGATAAACAAAGATTATGAAGGAAAGAATCCATTACTGATCGGTGTTTTGAATGGTTCTTTTATGTTTGTGAGCGACTTGTTCAAGTCTATTGAAATTGATTGCGAAATTACGTTCATACGGGTGGCCTCCTATCAGAAAACTGAATCGACCGGGCAGGTAAAACAGATCCTGGGACTTACAGAAGACGTAAAATACAGACACGTAATAATTGTAGAAGATATTGTTGACACCGGTCTTACTATGCATGAAGTGCTGGCGCAATTGGCAGCCCAAAAGCCAGCCTCATTAAAAATAATGACCTTGCTGCTGAAACCAGATGCCTTGAAAGTACCTTTAAAGGTAGACTATACAGGCTTTGAGATTGAAAACAAATTTGTGGTGGGCTTCGGTCTTGATTATGACGGCCAGGGCAGAAACCTGGACGCCATTTATGTTCTACAACCAGCAGACGAATAGTTTAGCCCAAAGCACCAATACCCTTACGGTTTCATGATTAACACAATCTGATTTTTATCGGCCTTAACAATCTTTTTTCTGAAATTGACCCATTCATTATATACCGACGGCGCATGGCGGCCTTTAATGATGCTCAGGTCTCGTTCATAGTAAATGGTATCGCCTTTTAAGCGGGCCTCCGAAATATAGGTACCAAAGCGGGTGTCAATTTTTACAGGTTCAGGCAAATATTCTACTGCATACCCTTTAGGTACTTTAAAAGATATTTTATCGATATCCTGGTAGTTGTTGTTGAGTTGAAGTTCAGTTTTTCTGCTTGCCGAAACCAGAGGAATCCCTCCTTGCTGATTAAACATATTTGCAGTAATAAATGTACGTGTGCCACTTTTATTGGCTATGTTTCTCAGGTGCAGATTCAGTTTTTCCTCAACAGAAGGTAGTTTATCTTTTTTCTCTTTTAATGAGAAACTGATAATTTCTACACTTGGCAAACTCAGGTTCTTATACAACCACTTTTTCTGGTCGTTGGTATTTAAAGAATTGGCAACCTCAGCAAAAATCTCATGTTGTAAGCCGGTATACTCGGTTTTTATGTCGGCATCAGCCTCGCCGTTTTCATTGATATTTACAAAGGCAGTTCTTAAAAGCTGGTTATCAGAAGGTTTATAAGTTGGTGTTTTTACCAGCTTGCCGCCGTTTTCGGCAAGCAGTAGGACGTGCCTGTCGCCGGTAAAGCTACCCAGATAGCCAAACGGGTTATTCTGGCTTGTACATTCAAGCCAGAGTGTATCCTTAGGCATGGGTACACATAAAATAACATGATTGAACTGAAAAGAAGGAAAATCTGTCTGAATATCGGCTTTCTTTTCACCGGCAAGCACCAGCGCCTCATAAGAGTTAATGCCGAGTTCTTTCAGCATACCTTTTGTAAAATTGGTTAATGCCTTACAATCGCCATAGCCTTTGGTGGCCACATCAGTGGCTTTCATAGACTGCCAGCCACCAATACCTAATTGTATGCTAACATACCTTGTATTTGCCTGCAGGTATTCATACACTTTCTTAATTTTATTGGTTACATCCTGTTCATCTTTTACATGGAGCATTAACTTAGACGTAAAATCAGCAGGCAGCTTATCTCTACCTAAATTAAGCTCACCATAAAACCTGGCGATGTCGCTCCATGATTTAATACTGCCTTTATAATCATCTACTTCAAATTGTGTCGGGCCGGTATAAACCCTGGGCATTATTTCTGCGTATCCAGGGCTATTGGTTTCTCGTTCTATTGGTTGCAGGTTATTCACACTCCAACTATAAATTGTGCGGTTATCGTCCTGAGTAATGGATACTTTTCCAGGCATATTCTGTTCTTTGTATCTTAGCGCTAAATCCTTTGGCATTGAAACCCTGAACGATGATTTAACCACTGAAGTAAACTCAGCGTTGTCAACTACTGCATCCCAGGCAGGGTAAAACATCATATTCTTCTCTGTAATCTGATAAGAATAATCAATGGTATATGGAAATGACGTATGCGCAAGTGAAGCCACTTTTACGTAGCTGTCTTCAATAGAGTTTTGCCCGGATGCAGTGTTAAAGCTATCAAAGTCGCTCTTCTTCAGCTTTTTTACTGTTTTACCGTAGGCGTCGTATATACTTGCCTCAATACTGTTTATCTTCGTAAACTTATTAAAGTACATGACAATGCTGGCATGTCCATTACCTTTTTCGTCCAGAATAGTAATTGTGCCTTTTACTTTTGTAACGCCTTCTCCGGGATTTTTTACATAGAACTCAGTTTCATGATTACGCACTACCGCATGGGCTTTTTCTTTTAGCTCTGCCGGTATGAATGCAGCAGAAAAGTCTTGCGCAATTGCTTGAAAACTTATCAAAAATACAATGAGGTATTTCATTACTTACTAATTTTTCTTGAGTGTTATTAGCTCATTATGCTTGGCAACTATTTTGTCATAGAACTCTTGCAGAATCGGGTATTCTTCTGCATAATATACTGGTTTCAGAAATTGTACGCGGCTGGAAACCATCATGTTTTTTCCGTTTACTGCAACTGAATACATAAACCTGCCTCCGTTTCCGGGCAGGCTTATTACTGTATTTTTGGGTAATTCGGCAACTGAATAACCTTCCGGTATTTCAAAATTACCAATAAATATTTCTTCTTTCGGGTAAGCCATGTCAATAGGATAAACCCGGTCTTTGGTTTTCAAAGGGTTTTCTTCAAACCCTTCAGATAGCATCGGCTTGAAATGAAGCATTTTACCCGCCTTGGTAGCATAATTATTTAGCGTTACCTGGTATTTTGCCTCAAAAGATTCATTGACTGCGGTTGTATTGGCATAATCAGCTTTTTCAATTGTCCACGACTCCTGCTTCTTTTTTACTTCATCCAGATAATTATCAGCGCCCAGTCTGTTAAAATCTTTTTTAGCTGTTAAATCGCCATACCCTCCGTAAGACCTCGTAATTACACCCTGCAATTCGCCGTCTTCACTCAACGAAAGATCTGCCTTTTTAAATTTAAGTTCTTTCTCAGCAGGTGCCAATGAAACAAACCGCGGCTTTTCTGGATGCACCAACCAACCTTTGCCATTCAGGCACTGAACCGGTAGCATCCCTGGTTTCTGGTATTCATCAGTGCCATCCAGCAATAGATCTTTACCATTACGCTCAATATGTGCAACTACATAATTAAATCTTTTGCGCAGTGCAAACTGCTCATGAATTTTGCCATGGCTTCTGGTACTTAAAATAACAGGATTGGCATCAAACCCGAGTTCTCTTAGTAAGGCAATCAGTAACAGATTTATGTCGCCGGCGTCACCCGTCCGTGAATCAAATACTTTCCGGATACTGTTTGAATACAGACCGTCCATCCTGTTCCACTTAATATTTTTCTGAATATATTCACAGGCAGCTTTTATTCGGCTTGATGAATCAGCATAGGTTTTTGAAATATCTTTGGCTACCCCAGATAAAAAACCAGTATGTTTTAACTGCCCCCCCAAAATAGAGGCCTCAAGCATTGTATTGTTAAGCGAAGGGTAGTCTAAAGAAAAATCTTTTATTAGGTACCCGGGCCAATTGACAGATGCCAGTTCAAAATCCATCTTCGTTACATAGTCGCTCGATGTGGTAATAAAAGCCTCGTTCCTGAAAGCAGGCACGTCTTTCATTATAAACCTTTGAAACAAACCACTTTCCGTCTGTGTCCCGAATGATACATTCACAGGTTTTGTCTGATTATCTGTCAGGTCTAAATAGCCTGACATCAGAATGCGGTAATGAAAAAACGAAGGAATAGTAATTTCATAAATGCTCCACAATGCAGGATACAGCCCCTGAAAAGACCAGGGCTTAGGGTTATTGGATATAGAAAAAGGTGTTTCAATATTGAAAGAATATTCAATTACTGACCCCACCTTAACATTAGGCATAACTATTTTTACATCCTGTACATTACCAACCGGCTTTTCTGAGAAAATAGATTCTTTGGTAAGCTTGTCTCTTTTAATTTCACCGTTTTCAAGATTATATGTATAACCTTTAATATCGTTGATATACTCGCTTTTATCAGCGCCGTCTTTGTAGATTTGCCTGGCGATGGTTCCTAAATCCAAGGCAGATTTTTTCAGAATTTTTATCCTTCCGTGGTAGGTAAATCTGGTTTGAATCATGTTACTGCGCAAATCAAAAGTGGTTGTGCCGTGGTCATATAGAAAAACGGCGTCGGCCGTTGAGTCTGCCGGGTACACATTCATTTCAACTTCGGCTCTGCTTATCTCGCCGAATTTCACTACAGGTTCTGTATTTTTTTGCGCATAAACCAGATTTGCACAGCTAGTTACCAGCAGTAATAGTAATTTCTTCATAAAAGTTTGCGGTAATAAAAAATGAAACAAAATGTAATAAAGCCCCTTGAAAAACCTGCCGGTTTTACTTCTTCTTTAAAACAATCTGCTCGCCCTGTTTAGCCATCATTTTAGTAAATAACTCTTTCAGCTCAAAGTACTCATCCGAAGAAAAAACTGACTTTGCAATCAACAACTGGCTTGTTAATTCAATTACTCCGTTTTCGGCCTTTATCATAAAAAGATATTTTCCCTTATTGTTAGGCAGATAGATATTCAAATAAGTGGGCAGGCTTTCTACTGTGTAATTCTGAGGAATGGTATATCTTGCCATAATTGTCTCCTGAATACCGTATCCAAAATCAACAGGATACCGTCTTTCTGACTGCATAAACGGGTTTTTACTTTGGGCTTTCCATAAAAGTGGCTGCATGAATATCCTATCACCGGCAATTGTGTAGGCCTCGTTAACGGTGGTTTTGCAATGTACTCTGGCGTCTCCATTTTCACTTTCCTTTACTGAAAAGGCCGGATTCTCAAACTGTGTAAATTGAGATTTTAGTTTTTCTATGTATTTCTCACTACCCTCTCCATCAATCTCGGCTTTCTTTTCACTACTTCCATAACCATAAAAAGTTTCAGTAAAGTAACCTTTCAACTGTTGGTCTTCTGCTATATCAAATACTAATTCAATGGTACTTTGCTTTCGTCCGTTAGGAGCCAGTGAAACCCATTTTGGATTTTTTGATACAAGCCAGCCACGTTCGTTCAGGCATCGTTTAGGCAGCATATTCATTTTTACGTATCTGTCGCTGGCATCAAGCAAAAAATCTTTGCCATTAACCATAATATGAGCAACGCTATAATTAAAACGGTCTATGAGCGCTATTTCGGTAAGCACTTTACCATGTGCCCTGGTGCTTAACAATACAGGATTACTGTCGTAGCCCAGCTCATTCAACACAGCAACCAGAATAAGATTTATTTCTGTTGATGTGCCCTGTTTTTTTTCATATATCTGGTCTAGTTTTGCTGTAACAACAATGCGGTTTTCGCCATTCCAATTGACGGTGTTTCTAATATAATCATAAGCCGCACCAATAATTGCCATTGAATCTTTTGAAGCTGCTTTTGCTGTTATTTCGGCGGCAATTTTTTTGGCAGTTTTACCAAATTTCCTGATAGCTACGCCATAATTACTTTCTTCCAAAAGTGTTTTTGTAAGGTCTTTATAGGTTACAGAATAAACACGCTCTCCGGTGGTTGGGAAAACCGTCCGGGCAAGCTCAAAATCAATTGAACTCCTGTAGTCTTCTACGGTAGTCATGAAATCGTCAGGTCTTAAGGCAGGCAGGTCTTTCATGGCAAAATGATATGCCAGATAAGGGTCTTTTATTTCTTCACCTAAAGGCGTAACTCGTGTAATAAAGACTGACTTACCCTCTTTTACTTCTTTAATGGCAAAAGGATGATAACCAAAGTAGGTAAGTTTGAAATCAAAATAACCCGGTATTGTAGCTTTAATACCACTCCATGCCACTGGTATGTCTTGCTGAAATGACCAGTTACGTAAAAAATACCATAAAGGAGATTCGATGGAATAGCTGAGGTCAATAACCGAACCCTCTTTTACCTGTGGAAATATGATTTTCATTTCACGGGTATTGTTGGATGTTTTTTCCTCAAAGATTGACTTACTGGTCAATTCTGTAATTTGAACTGTGCCGTTCTCAAGGTTGTAGGTCATGCCTTTAATATTCCGCACCAGCTCCTGCCTTTCCATTGATGATTCAAATCTGAAAGGAATTGTCATTGTGCCTCTTTCAAGCCCTGACTTCTTTAGAATCTTTATGCGCTTATGAAAATTATAAGCCACTACTGGTATATTGTCCTGAAATGTGTAGGAATAGTCGGCAAAATCATAAAGTACAACGGCCTCAGCTGTTGAGTCCTTTGCATAGGTTTTCATTTCCAGTTCAGGTAAACTATAAACCCCAAATTTAACATTGGGCACCTGGATCTGCGAAAAAACTAAATGTGAAAAAGTAGAAAGCAGTAGTAAAACAGCAATGCGCTTCATAAAAATTGAGGATAATGGGTGGTTAGTCATTAGCATGCGGCAAATATCAGGTAATTATCCAAAGACATCAAAAGAATCCGTATTTTTTTATTTTCAGGCATCACAAAACTAACGATTGCAGGAAAAATTAATCGCGGAATTGAAAAAAGAGGTCATTGACCCTTGCAGGGAATGACCTCTTTTTCCGACGATATTGGTTTTTCAGTCAATAAGTGCCTTTATAACTACAGGCTGGTGGTCTGACGGATACCGTTGTTCTTTGGCATCGGTAAGTACACCGTATTTCAGCACCTTTATTTTTTTATCTACAAAAATGTAGTCAATTCTGTTATTCATTGGGGCATCAAACTTAAATGCATTAAATGTACCCTCAGGGCCGTACGGAGGCATAATAGTTACATTATGGGCGTCGTTCAAAAGGGTTTGTATTTCTTTAATTTGTTCCGTTTCCGGGGTTGAATTAAAGTCGCCTACACAAATGGCTGGTGCGTCGGCGGCAATTTCCTTAATTTTTTTAACCATTAGTTTGCCTGACTGCCTGCGCGCCTCAACCCCCTGGTGGTCAAAGTGTACACTAAAGAAATAAAAGCTTTTCCGGGTGGTTAAATCCTGAAACTTGGCCCATGAGCATATTCTGTTGCAGCAGGTGGCATCCCAGCCTTTTCCGGGTTTATCAGGTGTTTCACTCAACCAGAAATCACCAGATTTCAACACTTTGAATCTTGATTTTTTATAGAAAATTGCCGAGTGTTCTCCTGCTTTATCACCGTCATCGCGGCCTTTGCCGATAAAGGCAAAATCCTTCATTTCGGCAATATCATCCAGTTGTCCTCTTAAACCTTCCTGTGTTCCGAAAATATCAAACTCATGAAAACCGATAAGCGCCTTAACAAACTCTTTTCTGTTAGGCCAGGCATTAACGCCATCGTTTGGTGTATTATAACGCAGATTATAAGTGGCTATTACAAGCGGGGTGTTTTTTTGCGATAAGCTTGTTGATGTGGCAAGCATACCAAAAAAAAGAACTAAACAACTGAGTCTCATAGTTAATGGTGTTGGTTTTGTTGAAAATTGAATGTTTCAGAAATTGTATATCTGACAGCGCAAAGTAAATAATAGATTTTCAGAAAAGGCAACAAACCAACCCAAAATAGTAATTGCTTAACAATAACATAAAATAAAGGGCTGGCAAAACCAATGCCAACCCTTTCATAGACTATCTAACCTGTAACCATTTTAATTCTTCTTTACTAATAACTTAAGGGTGTCGGCATTTATACCGGTAAATACGCCCAGCCCGTTGGTAATACTTGAAGGCGGTGTGCTCAGGTTCTGAGTGGTTGTTCCGCTTGATTGGTACAAAGCCGAATAATCTGGATTGATACGGTAAAGTATTACATCATAATTGCCGAAGTACTCGAGGCTCTGGGGCTGAATATTGCTATGGGTGCCCAGGACTGGTTCATTTGAAATTCTAAAACGGATAGTCGAAAACTCTGACCCGGACGGCGGAATAATAATTTGAACGGGCTCAGTTTCGGTGTTTTCCAGAGCAATAAAATGATAAACGTTATCGGGGTTGCTCCATGATAACTCTATAGGTGTGTTATTAAAACCACCGCCCAAGCCACCGCCGCCGGGGAACCCACCACCAGATAAGTTTATCTGCGTTCTGGAAATTTCATTTGTACTGATAGCCATCCCAACCGGCTTTTCGGGTATGTCTGTTTCTGCACTTATTGTTCTGCCCTTGTAATCAAACTCCATTTTATACTTAACGGGGGGTTCTTGAATTAATTCATTGTCTGCGGAGGTGTACACCCCATTGCCTTCTGATTTAAGTATAAAGACCTTCCCGTTACTACCTGTAATTTTGATGCTTAGGTCATTGATAGGCTCCGAGACACCCTCAGAGGTCTCGGCATACGGAATCTCGGTATATACTTTCATGCTTACCCGATGTCCCGGTGCCAGATAAGCCTCTACAATTGGTTTTTCGCCGGGGTTTACAACAGTATTGGTGTCGGTGCAACTTACTACGGTGGTAAGCAGTGTAGTAAACACTATTAATTGGTATATCTTTTTCATCTTTGTGTTTCTCATTTAAGTTTCCAGGTTATGGTGACATTAGGCGTAAAACCCAGATAATTTACATTGGTGGTCTGAAGAATCGTCAGGTCGTCGTCAGTAATAACCTGGAATCGCTTATACCAGACATTGGTTCGGTTATACAGATTGAAAACCGAGAACCCTACGTTAAACCTCGGGCTAAAATTGTAAGTGGCCGATACATCCATGCGGTGATACGCAGGAAACCGGTTGGCGTTTTTATCTGACGGATTCGTAAAGTTTCTGACGGTGCCATCAAGAAGAGTAACCTGATATGCCCCAAGTATAGAGGTATATGGCCTGCCGGTAGAGTAAATCCAGGTTGCAGCAAAATCCCACTTTTTGTATTTATAAGAACCCACTATCTTGAACTGATGGCGTACGTCCTGATCTGAATAGTACGGTTTATCTGAGAAAGCCGAAATTTTGCGCTTTGCCTCGGCCAGGGTGTAGCCAATCCAGCCATTAAAATCACCAAATTTCTTCTGAATCAGTACATCCACACCATTAATGGTTTCGTCGCCGTTAAAGAATGTTTCACTGGCTGCCAACATGCGGTTAAGCTGCGGTACAAACCTTAGTGTATATTCTGTAACATCGGTACTTTTTTTCTGATAGAACTCTACATCGATGAGGTAGTCTGACGTTTCATAGCTACCTCCCAGAATTAAATGTTTGGAGCGGGTAACCGGAAGTGTTGAAGAATTAGACAACACCCAGAAATTCCGGTTACCCTGTGAAATATCCTCGCGGTTAATCTGCTTCACAAACTGGTAATAAATACCGGCTGCTCCTTTAAGTTTCAGTTTTTGGGTTACGTTAAAATTAGCTGAGAGTCTGGGCTCAAAATAGTTTTTTTGAGTTACATCAAAATAGGTCATTCTAATACCCGGATTGATATGCAAGCGCGAACCAAAAATCTTTATCTGGTCTTGCACATAAGCGGTGTAAGTACTGCCTGTATCGTTTCTGTCTAACACCTTGATGGTGTCATTCTGGCTGTATGTATATTTAATGTTATTGCGGGTAGCCTGCCATCCGAAATCAAGCTGATTATTGGGAAGAAGTTTCCATTCAAAATCCATTTTGGCTGTTACGTCAGACAAATTGTTGTCTTCTATCTGGCCTATACGTACATCCCGGTTTACACTGTCTCTGGTTATGGTCATCAGGCGGCTGTTATCGCGGTTACTGTAATAATTAGAATAACTTATTAAAGCATTGCTGTAAAACTTGTCACCCCATTGCCTAGACCACTTCAGGCTTCCACCCAGATTACCCCAGTTTGAAACATCATTGGTGGCTGTATTAAAGCCACGGCCACCGCCAAAGCCGCCACCCGGCCTGCCAAAACCTGTCAGGCTTGAGCTGCTGGAATTATCCATATTATCGGTTCCGTTATAAAGGCTCAGCGACACAATATCGTTTTTGGTTGGGCGGTAAGTGAGTTTCGAGTTTAAATCATAAAAATACGAGCTGGCTACCTGTTGCTGACCAAAAGAACCGAAGGGGTTTCTGCCACTTCCACCCGGCAAACCGGTAGCGGGTTGATTCTGATTGCTGTTTTCTGAAGTAAAACGCTCAAAAAGCTTTTTATATAATGGCCCTTTCCACGACCGGCGGCCAGCAACCAAAAATGTAAACTTTTCTCCAAGCGGGGTTTCAATGTAGGCGTTTGTACTTAGCAGGCTTAAGTCGACTCCGGCATTAAATTCCTTTTTGTTTCCTTCTTTTCCTGTAATTTCAGCCACTGCAGAGATGCGCCCGCCGAACCGGGCATCAAAGCCCCCTTTGTAAAGCTGAATGTCTTTTATGGCATTGTAGTTAAAAGCTGAGAAAAATCCGAAAAGATGGTCGACATGGTATACTGTAAAGCCATCATATAAAACCAGAGTCTGGTCGGGCGTGCCACCTCTTACATACAAGCCTGATGACGACTCATTTGAGGCACTTACGCCTGGCATGAGCTGAAATGCCCTGAAAGGGTCTCTTTCGCCCACATTGGGTAGCCGGGCAATGTTGCGGGGTGTCATTTTTATCATCCCGACAATTTCATTTGCTTTAAGTACCTCCGTTTTTTTCTCCATTACAGTAACCTCTTCAAGGGTGCCGATGGCAGGTTCAATTTCAATTTTTAAGTCTTCCAGATTTAATTTGGGGTTCAGATGAAATAATCTGGTAACAAAACCAACATAACTTACTTCCAGCGTTACCGTGTCTGACGGCACCTTTAGCAATGTAAAGTGCCCGTCGACATTTGTCTGGCTGCCAGCCTTAGCGCCTTTAATAGCCACCGTGGCAAATGGGAGGTTTTCTCCACTGGTAGCATCAACAATTCTACCCGTGAGCGTAAAATCAGCCCTGGTTGGTTGCCCGTCAAATTTTCTGTCAACAACGGTTTCAATCTTTTTATTCTTACCTGCTATGTGTATTACATCGTTTTCGTCCAGATAAAACTTAAGCGGCACTTTCTTAAAAACGGCTTTAAGACCGTCAAGAAAGGTCTCGTTGGTAAACCAGTAGGTAATAGTGTAAGGTTTCACTTCTTCTTTGTCATAGTCTATTTTTAACTGATACTTTTTTTCCATAACGGCAAGCACATTTACAAGCGGTATGTTATTGAAAAACTCGTCTTTTATAAGCGGGTTACCAGGTGTGGGTTTCATAGCCTTTTGGGCAAAGCTTTCCCCCGTCAGGCCAATCAGTATAAAAAGAAAAATAATACGGAAATGTTTATTTGACATACAGGCATAGGATTTGTTCACAGTCAATGACGAGGCTGCTGCTTAAGGGGATGCCGGCCTGTTTGCAAGTGTAGAGAATTAACGCTTATGTGTAGATGTATGAAATATAGCAGAAAACAGCATCTAAATTTCTTTATATTTCGACTTAAAAACTTCCAGAAATGTACGGCCGATGGGTATTTCCTGCCGGTTAATTAACACCCTGGTTTTCTGAAATGAAGTAATTTTATCTAATGCCACAATGAACGACTGATGCACACGGCAAAAGCGATTGTCGGCCAGCTTACTTTCTATCGTTTTCAGATTTAAACGCGTTAAATAAGGCTTAGGTGTATCTCTGACATATATTTTGACGTAATCCTTCAGACCTTCAATATAAAGCACGTCGTCATAAAAGAGTTTAATCTGTTTGTATTCTGAATGTATAAAGAAAAACTGTCGGTTTTCAGGCAGTAAAGAATCGGCTCCTTTTGCTCTCAGCATAAAAAGTTCGAAAGCCCTGTTGGCTGCTCTCAAAAAACGCTCAAAAGGTATGGGTTTCAACAGATAATCTGTAATGTTAAGGTCGTATCCTTCCAGTGCATATTGCTCATAAGCAGTAGTAAATATTACCAGAGGCGGCTCGGCCAGTTTTCTTAAAAACTGTGTTCCTGTAAGTGTAGGCATCTGAATATCCAGAAAAATAAGGTCAATCGTATTTTCGTCCAGATATGCTGCTGCATCAAGCGCGTTGCTGAATACGGCCTTTAAATCGAGAAATGGAATCTTTCTGATGTCATCAGCTATAATTTCCAGTGCAAAAGGCTCATCATCAATGGCTATGCACCTGATTTTGTCGCGCGATGGGTAGGTACTCATGCAAGTAAATTAATGGTTAGTTCAACACTGAAAAAGCCTCCTATATTTCTGATGTTCAATTCATGTCTGTCAGGATAATGCAGCATCAGCCGCTTTTCAACATTCTGAATGCCGATTCCTGAATCTTCTGCCCTTTCCGGAAAGTTATTGGTAAATATTGGATTTTTCACGAAAAACCTCAGGCTATTGCTATCAGTTGAAAGATTAATTTCTATCCGGCTTTCATGCTGGCTATGCAGCCCGTACTTAAAGGCGTTCTCAACAAACGGAATAAAGAGTAATGGCTCAATGCTCCAGCGGCTGATATCGCCACTAAAATTAAAACTGACAGAATTTTGCTCAGAGAGCCGCATTTTTTGCAATTCAATGTAATTCTTCAGATGCTCGATTTCTTGTTCTAGAGGTACTTTATCTTGCTTGGCCTGATATATCATGTACCTCAGCAATTGAGAAAGTTTAACAACGGCATCTTCAGTTGAATCTGATTTCTGCCTGGCCAGCCAGCGAATATTATTAAGGGTGTTGAACAAAAAATGCGGGCTTATCTGCAACTTTAGCACTGCCAGTTCGGCCGCTGTTTTTTCAAGTGCCATTTGCTGTTTTTCTTCTTTCTGAATACCCCTTTCTTTAATCAGCGCAAGCAATGAGCTGGCCAGAATAACCAACGAAAAAGAAGCCACGGTTCTGAACAACAAAGGAAAAGGTATAAAAGATGGAAACGGCGGCGGAAAATCTCTTCTGAACCTGGTAAAGTCTTTTGGATACATTCTGGCTAAATCAGGTCTTCTGAAAGTATCAAATGTAAATTTATTCAGGAGCAGCATCAGAATAAATATAGTGGCCAGCACAAAAACAAATGCCAGTATGTTTTTACGGATAATCAGATTGGGGGTTAAAAAGTGCAGATTCACATAGAATACGGCTATCAGCATACAATCGCTAACCAGCTGCGATAAAGCAAAAGACCTGAAATATGGTTGTTTCCAGAAACCGAAGTTACCGCTGGGCGCAGTTAGAAAAGGCATAATAATGAAGATAATCCAACCTATAATATGCAGCCAGACGGAGTAGCGTTTAAGAAAATTCATTGATTTTAATTGTGGGTATTGAAATTCAAACCAAAAACTACTCACAAAAGATTTAATTTAATGAGAACATGGTTGACTTTGTATAAATTCTACCTGATTGTGTAGATAATTTAACCAGCCACTGATTGAACATACACTTAAAAATAAAATATTCTGCTAAAGAAACTTAATTAATACAGGTGGATGGTGGCTCCTATACAACAGTATAAGGCTAAAAGTTTATTTCTTTTATGATAGCTACAAGTGCAAAAAATTTAACAATTTTTTAATACAGTCTACACATTCACTACACTTTTATACACAATGTCTCCAATTCTATGCACGCTGCGTCTATGCCAATGAAAAACAAAGATAATTGAACCACCAATATGAAGAGGCAAATAACACGGTTGCTCATGGGCTTTTTGCTCTGGGCAACTGTTTCATGCAAAACATCAGCCGATGACATTGATCCAAGTAAGGCCGGACTAATTGACTGGACCGCTGAAACGCATGGCAACAAAGTAAGCCCAGACTATGAGGTAGTGTTTCCGCAAGACAAAATTAACACCGTTGAGATTACATTAACTGCCGAGAACTGGGCAGCAATACGCACAGACATGGTTGCAAAGGCAGGAAAAGACTTTGGTACAGGCGGCAACGGCCAACCAGGCGGAGGCCAGATGCCCGGTGGAGGCAATGCGCCACCAGGTGGTAATGGCGGAGGCGGGCTTGACATTATACCCGGTGACCCCATTTACGTTCCGGTTGCGCTGAAACATAACGGAAAAGAATGGTATAAGGTTGGGTTCAGGCTTAAGGGTAATAGCAGTTTGTCGCAGGCGTGGTCGCAGGGCATATACAAATTACCGTTCAAATTGCAATTTGATGAGTTTGAGGACGACTACCCCGAAATAAAGAACCAGCGGTTTTATGGTTTCAAAGAGCTTTCAATGGCGCCGGGGCATAACGACAGCTCATTAATGCGCGATAAGTTGGTCTCAGACCTATTCAGGTCGGCCGGTATTCCGGCAGCCCGAACATCGTTTTGCAAGGTTTATATCAACTTTGGCGAAGGTCTGAAATATTGCGGGGTATATACCATGATTGAGGTAGTTGACGACACCATGATAGCCAATCAGTTTGGAGAAGAAAGCGGGAACATCTATAAGCCGGAATCAACATTCCAGTCTTTTAGCCAGTCTGGTTTTGAAAAGAAAAATAACGAGGAAGCAGCCGATTATACAGACGTAAAAAATGTAGTAAGCGCATTAAACAGCACCGACCGCACCACAAGCCCCGCACAATGGCGGGCTAATCTTGAAAAAAGTTTTAATGTAGACCACTTCCTTAAGTATCTGGCTATAAATAATACAATTGTGAACTGGGACGCCTACGGTGCAATGGCCCACAATTATTACCTGTATACACCTGCCAGTACAGGAAAAGTAACCTGGATTCCGTGGGACTTTAACTTATCTATGACCACCAGCGCCGGCAGCCAGCAAGGTGGCGGCGCAAACGGTAGAGCGGTATCATTAGAAATGACAGAGGTAGCCAATAACTGGCCGCTTATACGCTATCTGGCCGATGACCCCGTGTACCTGGCTAAATACAAAAGTTATGTAAAAGAATTTGCGTCTACCTACTTTACCAGCGCGCAAATGAACACCATTATAGACAAGCATTATAACCTTATTGCGCCTTATGTAATTGGTGCTGAACCCGAGCAGACAAAATATACTTTTCTTGCAAATGCCTCGGCGTTTACTTCTGCCGTCAGCCAGTTAAAACAGCATGTAGCCAGCAGAACGGAGGCAGTGAATGCTTACCTTAAATAACCCGGCCGCCAGGGTGTGTATGCCCTCAAGGGCATACCACATTCTGAATAGCAATTTAAAGAACTTAAAACCATTCTGACTTCAATGCTACCCAAAAATAAAAGCCAATATACAAGCCAGGACTTCATCTTACAGAAAGTAGAACACCTGACCAGTACCTTTGAGCCTATAACGCTTGCGGAAATGGATAACGTAAAACTGATGGACCGCGTAGATGTAAAGTACATACTACCTCTGCAGGCTTTACCGCAAATTTTAGCAGATGCTCAAAGCCATTACCGGATTCTGGAAGTAGAAAACAAGAGATTGTGCCATTACGAAACACTGTATTATGATACGCCTGATTTGCAATTGTATAACACGCATCTTAAAAACAGGGCAAACAGATACAAAATCAGGTCGCGAAATTATGTGGATTCAAACCTGAAATTTTTTGAAATAAAATTGCGTAACAACAAAGGCAGAACAATAAAGACGCGTATCAGGCAAGAAACCATTGGTGCTGAAATTGACCAAACATCGGCAAACTTTCTTAAACACTCAACCCCGCTGATGGCCACAGCATTTAAAGGCATGGTGTGGGTAGATTATACCCGTATAACCCTGGTGAGCAGAAAATCGCAGGAACGACTAACAATTGACCTGAACTTAAGTTTCCGGGCCGGTGACAGGCATAGCGCATTTGACAAGATTGCTATCGCCGAGGTAAAACAAAACAAGGCAACAGGTTCAGCGTTTATTGACATCATGAAAAAGTCTCAAATAAGGCAGGGGTCTATCAGTAAATACTGCCTGGCCGTTATCAGCACTTTTGACAACATACCCTGTAATCAATTTAAACCTCATCTTTTAAGAATCCATAAATTAAATAACCAATATGACATTGCTTCAGGAATTAATCAATACGCTTAGGCTGGAATGGCCGGATAATGCCACACTCAGACTACTGGCAAGGCTGAGCATTAATCTGTTTGCCGTTTTTATTCTCATAAGATTCATTTATTTACCCAATTACAAAAAAACAGACCTACTTCTTACTTTTTTTGCTTTTAATCTCATTATCTTTCTCATCACATATCTGCTCAACAAAGTAGAGATGTCTATGGGCGCAGCTTTTGGTTTATTTGCTGTTTTTTCTATGCTAAGATACCGAACAGAGGGTATTTCGGCCAAAGACATGACCTACCTGTTTCTGGTAATATCCATTGGCCTTATAGCTGCTATCAGCCAGAACAACTGGCCATTGCTGGCTATATTTGCCACACTTGTGTTATTTGTAACTTTTCTGCTTGAAAACGGCTGGCTGATAAAAAAAGAGTACTCAAAACAGGTAAGCTATGAGAATATCCGGTTGGTTACACCGAATCATAAGCAGGAACTGCTTGAAGACTTAAAAAACCGTACAGGATTGGATGTCCACCGGGTTGAGATTATTGAATTTGATTTTCTAAAAGATTCAGCCATTATAACCATTTATTATTATTGATTGCCAATATGAAAACCACCTTATGAAAAAAATAATCTTTTTGGCAGCTTTAATGTTGCCCGTTTTAGGACTGGCTCAGGACAAAACCACCAACCTGTGGACAGGACTAAGCCTGAGTAAGTCAATAACAAAAAAGATATCGCTTGAGGCTGATGCCCAATGGCGGCTAACCAATAACCTTAAAACTGCCGGCGCTTACATTGGCGAACTGGGCTTTGCTTATAAATTTAATAAGCATCTGGAGGTAAGCGGATATTACCGATTTATAAGCCGTCGAAAATATGATAAAGGAGACCAGGAGTGGGTTTACAAGCCTTATCATAGGTTTTATGCCAACCTGAACTATGACCGAAAGATTGGTTTTCTGAAATTTGACTACCGCTTAAGATACCAAAATCAGTTTAAAGACGATAATGGCAACTTTGAAAACGACAAAAGCTATCTAAGAAATAAGCTGGAAGTTGCCTACCCCAATAAAACAAAATTTACTCCGGCTATCTCGGCCGATTTGTTTTACCGCATGGGTGAGAAATTTGATGAACTGCGTTACAAGGCAGAAGTTAATTACAAAATAAACAAAAAGAATACGCTCAGTGCCGGTGGATTTATTTCGCACGAATTCGATAAAGCTACTACTAACAACCTAACTCTTTTACTGACATACAAAGTAAAGTTCTGATTAATAAAATACCGTAAAAAATGGCTATTCAGGTTTGCTTGAATAGCCATTTTAGTTAAAACAGAGATTTTAATACAATATTTTACTTCCTGGCTCGCTATTAAATAAATAAGCGCCCGTTTTAATTTACAATTAGTGCGTAAATATAGCGGTTGTTTAAGCAATATATGCGTACTGGCTGGGCCTAAATACCTGGATGATAACTTTCGTTTAGTGCAAAAATCTAAAGCTGAAAACCGCAGTGCAGCCATTACGTTTAATCAATTTTCAACAAAAAGTTTGTGAGTGTCAGTTGAAAAGTTTAAATTCGCAAATTATTGATTATCAGCAACTTATCAATAATACCAAAAAACATTTTAAAAACCAAAGAAATGGATTTTCGTACTGAAATAGAAGTTAACCCGTCCAGCTTCCGTATCGGCACAGACTCCAGAATAATGACTGTTGGCTCATGCTTTTCTGATGTCATTGGAAGTCAGCTCTCGGAAAATAAAATTCAATGCCTGTGCAATCCTTACGGCACTGTTTTCAACCCATTGTCTATCTTTAAATTAATCAGCAATAGCCTTCAAAGTAAACCAATTTTTAAGCATTTAATGGTTGAAAACGCCGGTATCTGGCAGCATTATGATTACCATTCCAGATTTTTTGGCTCATCAAGAGAAGAACTGGAAGAGCTTTTATATGAAACAAACAGCAAATCGCAGCAATTTCTGAAAAAGGCTAATCTGCTGATCATTACTTTTGGTACAGCCATTGTGCATCAGCTAAAAGAAAACGGCGCAATAGTTGCCAATTGCCACAAAGCACCTCCCGCGAATTTTAAAAAAGAAATGCTGAATATGAAGGATATTATTCTGCGTTTCAGGGCCATGTATGAAACCCTGAAAATGTACAATAATAAAATTAAAATTCTGCTAACGGTTAGTCCGGTCAGGCACACCCGCGAAACACTTCAGCTAAACTCGGTAAGCAAAAGTATTCTTAGAACCGCCTGCTATGACATTGAAGAAGAGTTTAACGATGTTCATTATTTTCCGAGTTATGAAATCATGATGGACGACCTGCGCGACTACAGGTTTTATAAAGCAGACATGATTCACCCGAATGAACAGGCCGAAAAATATATATTCGAGAAGTTTTCTGAGACTTATTTTACAGATGACCTCAACAATTTTTTGCAGGAATGGCATAAGTTACAAATGTCTCTTAATCACAGGCCGATTCAGACCGACACTCCGGCGCACCAGAAGTTCCTGGCTGATTTATTAAAAAAAATAGATGGTTATAGTGATAAATTTGATGTATCAAGTGAAAGAGAAAAAGTTTTGTCTCAATTAGTAGCTGCCTGATAAGTAATTTCTGTTTGAAACATCCACACTTTTAATGTTCTGCTCGATTCATTCTGCTTTTGCATTCTGCTTACCCCGGTTATAATTCCTGCTACATTTACAGGTTTGAAAGTATTTGCCCGGGCAGTTGAAAAAGAAAGTAAGCAGCCATAAAAGCAATATCATTATAAGTAAGAAGCGTTGCCCGACTGTTTGTAATATCTATTCTGACAGTTGATTTGCAGCGCTTTTTTTGTGAACTTTGCAGCGTTGCTATTGAGGATTTCAACCTTAAAAGCAGCAGTAACCTGCTTTTAAAATGGCTCAATAAATGGCCAAGCAGTAAACTAAAAAGTAGTTATACTTGTTGCATTTACAAGTACGACAAAAGTATTTACGAACTATATACCATTGCATGGGAGAATTTACTATCACTAAAGAAAAAATACTTCAAGCCCTGAGTACAGTTGAGGAGCCGGATTTAAAGAAAGACCTGGTAACCCTTAACATGATACGAGATATAACCGTAGGTGTTAATCAGGTAACTTTTACAGTTGTTTTAACTACACCTGCCTGCCCACTTAAAGAGTTAATCAAAAAAAACTGTACAGATGCCATACATAGTCATTTTGGCAATGGCATAGAAGTAAACATTAACATGACGGCGGATGTTACCTCAATCAGGAACAATGCCCCGCTACTTGATGGTGTAAAAAACATAATAGCCATATCGTCGGGTAAAGGTGGTGTGGGTAAATCAACGGTTACGGTTAATCTGGCAATGGCTCTGAAAAAATCCGGAGCCAGGGTTGGTATTATTGACGCTGATATTTCAGGGCCGTCTATTCCACTGATGTTTGGCGCTGAAAACATGCAGCCGTTGATTTCGCAGAAAAACGGCAAAAATATGATTTCGCCCATTATGCAGTATGGCATAAAGATGATATCTATCGGTTTTCTGACACCCCCAGATAGTGCCGTTGTGTGGCGTGGACCTATGGCCAGCCAGGCTTTGCGTCAGTTTTTTGGTGATGTAGACTGGGGTGAACTGGATTATATACTTATTGACCTGCCGCCCGGAACAGGCGATATTCATTTAACACTGGTGCAAACAGTGCCTTTAACCGGAGCCGTGGTGGTTACTACCCCACAAAAAGTAGCACTGGCAGATGTAAACAAGGGTATATCCATGTTTCGTCAGCCTCAGATAAATGTGCCAATTTTGGGTATTGTAGAGAATATGGCCTATTTTACACCCGCCGAGCTACCAGACAACAAGTATTATCTGTTCGGAAAAGATGGCGGAAAAACCATAGCCGAGAAGTATAATGTGCCTTTACTTGGGCAGATTCCGATAGTGCAGAGTATCAGAGAAGGCGGCGATGAAGGAAGACCAATTATGATGGACGACGAACCCATTACCAGCGAAGCGTTTAAATCTACTGCTGAGGCGCTTGCTCAACAGGTAGCCATCAGAAATGCCTCAGGGCAAAAAACGGCAAGAGTAGAAATCAGATAAAAAATCAAAGGGCCTTTAGTGAATACAAAGGGCCCTTTAATTTTTACTCTTGCTCTTCTTTTTCTATTGACTGGTCGTTTTCATCTACAATCACAAAAACGGTTTCGTCTGTTTTTTTCATCAGGTATTTTTCGCGGGCAAATTTCTCCATTGCGTCAGCGTTGCCCATTACTTCTTTTTCTTCTTGCTTCACTTTTTTTAGGGCTTCGGCATAATATTCTTTCTGATTTTCAAGCTCGCGGTATTTTTGCCAGAGCCTGAATTGAGATACCAGATTACTGCCATCAAAAAAAGCAACCCAAATAAGTAAACCGGTTGCGGTAAGTACATAAAAACGATATTTATGCAGAAAAGCAGGTACATAAATTTTCATTGGCTATACAGAATTTTGTAAGAAAGAAGGCCGGAGCTTGGCCATTTCAATCAATCAGGAATGTTAATTGCACGTTTATGTATCAAAAATAGAAATAATGAAATAAAAAACAAAAAGGCACTGCAACAATTTTATGCGCAGCGCCTTTTATAGAATTAATATTCTTTATCAGAATTTCAAGCCCGGGAAGTAAGCCAACTCACCCAATTCTTCTTCAATACGAAGCAACTGGTTGTATTTAGCCATACGGTCTGAACGTGAAGCCGAACCGGTTTTTATCTGGCCTGTGTTCAACGCAACTGCAAGGTCTGCAATGGTTGAATCTTCAGTTTCGCCAGAGCGGTGCGACATAATGCTCTTATATTTGTTTCTGTGCGCCAGGTTAACGGCATTGATAGTTTCTGTCAAAGAACCAATCTGATTCACTTTCACAAGAATAGCATTGGCAATACCTTTATCAATACCTTCCTGCAAGCGGTTTACGTTAGTAACAAAAAGGTCATCACCTACCAACTGGCATTTGCCGCCGATAAGTCTGGTTTGTTCTGCCCAACCTGCCCAATCGTCTTCTGCCATACCGTCTTCAATTGAAACAATCGGGTATTTATCAACCCATGTTTGCCAGTAAGCAGCCATTTCATCAGAATTAAGCTGTTTGCCGTCAGATTTTTTGAAAGTATAAAGACCGGTTTCTGCATTGTAGAACTCAGATGCGGCTGCGTCCATAGCAATGAACACATCTTCACCCGGTTTGAAGCCGGCTTTTTCAATTGATTGCAATACGATTTCGATAGCCTCTTCATTCGATTTGATGTTTGGTGCAAAACCACCTTCATCACCCACGTTTGTTGAGTATCCTTTCGATTTCAATACTTTTTTAAGGTTATGGAAAATCTCGGTTCCCATTCTCAACGCTTGCGAGAACGAGTCAGCCTTAGCTGGCATAACCATAAACTCCTGAAAATCAATTGAGTTATCGGCATGCGAACCACCGTTCAGGATGTTCATCATTGGCACCGGCAATGTATTGGCATTAACACCACCCAGGTAGCGGAACAAAGACAAACCTGCTTCATAAGCAGCTGCTTTTGCAACCGCCAAAGAAACACCAAGAATAGCGTTAGCTCCCAGATTTCCTTTGTTTGGTGTGCCGTCAAGCTCAATCATGATTTTGTCAATCAAACCCTGCTCAAAAACATTGGCGCCCAAAATTTCAGGTGCTATTGTATTATTTACATTGGCAACGGCCTTTAAAACACCTTTACCTACGTAAGTTTTAGGATCATCATCTCTTAGTTCAACTGCTTCATGTACACCTGTAGAGGCGCCTGAAGGTACAGCGGCACGTCCCAAATAACCGTTGTCGGTTAGGATATCTACTTCTACGGTAGGGTTTCCTCTTGAATCAAGAATTTGTCTGGCGTGTACTCTAACAATTTGGCTCATAATTCAAAAATAAAAATTTAGAGTTATTGGTAATAAAATAAAGTCTTTAGTAGATTGTTTTGAAACATTCTGTGCAAAAATACAGATAATCTTAAACAATGTTCATGGTTTGTTCTTTTATCTTTTCCAGTTCGTCTTTCATTTGCACAACCAGACGCTGAATAACAGAGTCGTTGGCTTTTGAACCGATGGTGTTTACCTCACGGCCAATCTCTTGGGCAATAAAATTAAGACGCTTTCCGTTCGAAGCCGTTTTAAGCTCTTTGATAAAGTATTCAAGGTGATTTTTCAGACGTACTTTTTCTTCTGAAATATCAAACTTTTCAACGTAATAAATCAGCTCCTGCTCGAAACGGTTTTTATCAAAATTTTCATTTTGTGACCACTCCGAAACAGCTTTTTCTATACGTTCTCTAACCAGTGGTATACGTTTGGGAGCCTGCTCTTCTATTTGCACAAGCAATGCCCCAATGTTATCAATATATTCTCTGAATTTCAGTTCAGTATTTTTACCTTCCTGAATCCTGAAATCCTTGCATTTACCAATGGCAAGTGTAATAACACTTTTAATGAGGTCCCACTCCTGTGCAGCATCAGACTCGCTCAGCGCATCTGTGTTAAAAGCATTAGGCATCATGGTGGCCATTCTCAGAAGTTCAGTAGGGCTTGGCTCAAAACCAAGTTCGAGCGAAGTTTCCCGAAGGTCTTTAAAGTAGGCTTTTACCAGTGCCCGGTTTACGGCAGTTGAAACAGTTGATTCATCTTTCTGGGTAATAGCCATCATAAACTCAACCTTGCCCCGTTCCAGTTCCTGGGTAAGAATATTTCTGATTTCTACCTCACGTTCTGAATAACCTCTGGGAATCCGGCAATAGATATCAAAAAATTTTGAGTTGAGAGATTTAATTTCGACAGTTACAGATATTTTGGTGTTTTCTAAAGTTGCAGCACCAAAACCGGTCATTGATTGTAGCATACAAAAGGTATTACGGGTATAGTGTTGCAAAGAACGACAAAAAATCGCGATTAATTGATGATTGCCAGGCAAAATTGTTTCAAAAATTAAAAAGCATTTCTGTGGGTTTCCATAATGTCTAATTTCTGAAAATGTTTTTAAAAACAGGCATGCTCAGATTTGGCCTGCCCACATTAACAAAGGGTAGATACAGTGGCTAAACCAGTGTATCTACCCTGAATGATATTTAAGCAATGTTGCTTACTTCAGAGGAGAATCCAGAATGCTGGTTACTTTAACTCCCTTTTCTCTGAATATCTTTGTCATTATGGCCGCATGATTGGCGCCAACCACAATCATTACCTTGTTAAAACCATTGGCTTTGGCGCGTTCTATGGTGTTATTGCACATATCGTTGTTTCTATGCCACCACCAATGAAATTTCCATGCATATAAATCTGCCGGAAAAATTGACAACTGCCGGTATTCGTCTGAATACAGATTAATTCTAAAAAGCCATTCTGTCAGTTGTGGACCATTCAGAATTTCTGTTACATGTTCGTTACCATACATCTTTACAGCATCATTCTGCAGATAGTTCATTCTGTTTTTTATGTATTTATCTATCTCTAATGCTTTCTTTCCTTCGGCCGACAGTGAATCTTTTTTTAACAGCTTTAGCCGTTCATAAAAAACAGAATCCGCTTTTCCCCAGGCTTCGCTCCATTCGTTATCCCAACGTTGCGAATCCATTGCATATATCTTTTTCATGCCAAACTCTACCATCATCGGATGCGCCACGTAATCATACTCATCATCAATATAGGGGTTGATGGCCTCATGCAGAGAATCAACAGCGGCACTAAAGTACTTCAGACGGGCATAATTAAACACGGCCGTATCTTTGGGGTTCTTCTGCAAGTGCTTTGCCACATTCCACATCTGAAAATATCCGTTACCGGCATCATGGTTTAAATAATAAGCCACCGCCAGATCAATACGGTTTTTCATATCGCCCGGTTTATCGCTTAGTACCTTTTCGTAACGGGTAAGCATTGCGGGTAAATCTTTCTCTGCAATTGTAGTTTTTTTCTTTAAACGGTCAATACGGTTCTGCACATTTTGTTTGTTCCAATACGTTTTAATGGCTTTTTCATCTTCAGGCGACAACCATTCGCCAAAAACTGCATCAGGCTTAAAAACTCTTATTTTGGTATGAATATCCGTCAGATCCTGAGCCGGCTGCGGGCTGTATTGATGCGAAGCGCCAATCATCAATACCTCTAAATTACTGGTGGGTGTTTGTGCAAATAAATTGGTGCATACAGCGCTGAGAAACAAAATTGCGAATAGCTTTTTCATAATTTTATTGTTTGTTTTTTTGATTATGGCTCAAAAATATAGTGTTGCCTGCTGAGCTTTATTCTTAAATCGTCGCAAACACTTTTTTTACCGTCAAACAGGTTACAGCCTCGACAAGCCTCCCTGAAGCCTCAAAATACTGTTTGACGGTATTTCAAGGGCGTTTGTCGGTAAATGTTTGAGATATTAAACTTACCAGCTACCTTCAAGCCAAATTTTAATGAGCGCAACATGAGCAGACGTCAGCAGATAATATTTCACGTACTTTTCTGGCTTTTTTTCTATTTTAATGGAGATATTCTAAGCCTGATTGGTAAAAAAAACTACCAGTTTGCCTGGGAGCGATTCCAGAGCTTATTTGTCTGGACCTCCATTACTTTTACCATTCTGTTTACTTATCTGTTACTTTATGTGCTGAACAGGTATTTTTCTACCAAGCAATACCTGAAGCTGAGCATTGGTCTGGTAGCAGTCAGCGCTACATACATTTTTACACGCTACATGGTTGAAGAGGTACTAATCTGGCATTGGCTGGGAAAACATAATTATTCTGAGGAGTCAAGGCGTTTGCTTTTCTATATTACTGATAATATGTATAATGTAATCGGCTACCTGTTCAATGCTGTTTTTCTAAAAATGATTGAGGATTTCTTTGTAAACGAAAAAGAGAAAAACACGCTTCTTGGCGAAAAACTAAATGCTGAAAACGCTTTCCTGAAGAATCAGCTAAACCCGCACTTTTTGTTCAATACGCTCAATAATATTTACTCCCTCACGCTCAACCAGTCTCCAAAGGCTCCGGAGGCGGTTATGAAATTATCTGAGCTGATGCGATATATGCTATATGAGTCTAATCAGAATAAAGTGAGCCTTGAAACCGAACTGGCATACTTGAAAAATTTTATTGAATTGCAAAAACTCAGATATTCAGGCCAAACTTATGTTGATTTCAGGGTTAGTGGCAATGTACAAACACAATTGATTGCTCCGCTTATGCTGATTCCGTTTGTTGAAAACGCCTTTAAACATGGTAATGTACAAGACCCCGCACACCCACTGCTGATTCATTTATCGGTCAATCAAAATCAACTGAGCTTTACGGTGCAAAACCAGCAAGCCAATCAGAACAAAGACCCGTACGGCGGTGTTGGATTAGAGAACATCAAAAAAAGACTGATGCTGATTTACCCCGGTAATCATAATCTTGATATACAAATCAATTCAAATAGCTATTTATCTGAACTAAATCTGATACTTTAACATGGAAAAGATACGCTGCCTGGTGGTTGATGACGAGCCTCTGGCGTTAGATATTCTAGCCAATTACATTAACCAGACGCCTTCACTGACCCTGGTGGCCACCTCTACTGACGCACTGGAGGCACTGAGCCTTATACAGCAGGGAAAAATTGATTTGGTTTTTCTGGATATTCAGATGCCTGCACTCACCGGCTTACAATTTTTACGGGTAGTGAATGGCAAATGCAAGGCTATTCTTACCACTGCTTATTCTGAATATGCTATGGAAGGTTATGAACTGGATGTAATAGATTATTTATTAAAACCAATATCGTTCGAAAGATTTCTGAAAGCAGTTCAGAAGGCAGTTAACAGGTTTCATGTAAATGGCACTTCTGCCATTGCAAATACCGAAGCAATTAGTGTGCCTGAGGTACAATTGTTACAACATGAGCCTCAACCTAATTTTCTGTTTGTAAAAACAGAATACAAAATAATCAAGCTCGATTTGGCCGATATCCTATACATAGAGGGTTTAAAAGACTATGTTTCCATTTACACAGGCGAAGAAAGGATTCTGACACTTCAAACCATGAAAAAAATGGAAGAACTGTTGCCGTCTGGCAGGTTTGCGAGGGTACATAAGTCATACATTGTATCGCTGGAAAAAATCAGCTCAATTGAACGCCAACGAATTTTTGTTGGCCGCGCCACCATACCCATCGGAGAAAGCTATTATAAAGACTTTATAAAACAAATAGGCACCGGATAATACTAGGGTGACTCTGCCAGTGCTTCTTCAATTTGGTCTGTAAGCGTTTTTGTGTTATTATCGCTCGGATACGCCACTTTAGTGAATGCAAAGTTACCTTTTTTGTCTATCAGAAAATATGCAGGAACGCCGGAAATGCCGTAATCCTTTAAGATAGAATTGTTTTCGGCTGTTCTCACATTTATTCCACCAATTTTATACATAGTAAGCGCTTCTTTCCAAGCATGTTCCCCATCCAGCGAAATCTGGATAAAAACAACATCTTTGTTTTCAAAATGGGTTCTTATTCTGCTGGAAAACTGTATATCACGCACACAAGGCCCACACCAGCTTGTCCAGAAATCAAGCAATACCACTTTACCTTTAAAGTCTTGCAGATTTATGACTTTACCGGAGCTATCGGCCAGCGAAAAAAGTTTGGCAGGTGCGCCCTTTACAAGCGTTTGTTGCAAAAAAACCAATTGATTAATGGTATTTTTGAATCCGGTGTGGTTGGTAAACTTCAAATAATCGATGGCGTTCTGTTTTATTTGGGCAGTAAGACCATTGGCATTGATACTATTTTTTAGTTTCGATCCCAGAAGACGCTCAGCCATTTCCTTTGTAACAAGTTTATTAACCCGCATGGTTTTAATGTACTGGTACTCCTGGTTTTCTGAAAGCATTTTCTTTCTTCTTTGACCTTCTCTGGCAATAAACAAATCAGCAAGGTTTAAAAATGCATTACCGTATTCAAGCGATGCCGCCTGTGCCATTGGCGGAATAACATCGGTCTGCATATTTTTCCGAATGTTTTCACTGGTCCAAAGCGGCATTTTTAATTCAGACAATGCCTCAATTTTATAGTTCTGAATTGCTCCGATAATATCTGCTTTACGGGTATCACGAAATGCCGCTGAAACATTGCCATATTTGCTCAGAAACCCCAGTTGAATTTCCTGCTCTTGCTGTAGTTTTTTAAAATAAACACCGGCGGGTTGTTTTTTCCATTTTTCAGCTTGTTGCTGCCAATCGCGTGTTTCCTCAAATTTCTTCCTGAAATCTATATAATATTCAAATTTTCCAGATCCGTTGCCTGAAACCTGCAGGGATTGCCAGAAATCTGCGGCATCAAAGTTTAGTTTTATGTCGTCGTCAGGCTCTGCAATCCAGAAATGAAAGCTCTGATTACCATAGAAGAAATCTATATAAGCAATGTCTTTTAAAGCGGTGGCAAAACTAAATTGGTTGTTGTCGTTTAAAACCAGATCATATTCTTCTTCGTCGCTTACCCAATCGCGATACAAAACAATCGTGGCTTTACGCTCAACAGGATTTTCAACTTCAGCGGTTAATCTGAAATTTGCCTGAGCCCATGCACACGGTGAGACAAGAAGTAAAAAGCATAGAATCCGTATCATTGGTATTAAGGATTAAATTCTGACCTGAAGTAGTGTTTCCTGAAAACTAAAACGGCGGTAGCGGTATTTACCAAAGCTATTAAAAATAACGGAACCCTGAACATAATCAACAACAAATATAGAACACCTACAAAAAATACCCGTTGCATGAAGGTATCATAGCTGATTCCGTTTATGTATTGCACATGATGGTTAAGGCATACGATAGACCAAATAAAAATAATGAGTATCAAAGAAAACCCGTAGTTCACCTCATGCGGTAGATTACGCAACACTACCACCAACTCTGGGATTACCAAAATGAAATAGGATAGGCCGAACTGAAACAACCTTTGCCAGTTGCTTAAGGGCAGGTTTCTGGTAATACTCATAAATCTGTTTTCAAATTCAAGATATTGCTGGCAAATAACCGTATGCCCGGCGGCTGCAAAAAGACCTCCCAAAGCCAGCAATCGCTCGTCATAATCATCTGTCGGATACAAATTACACACACCCATCAGAACCAGACAAGCAAATAGCTTGGTAAGCAGTAACAATACCGGCTGTTTTGAAAAAAGATATCTGATAAAAAACAGATATGGCGGGGTTGTGTAGCCGGCAAAAAAACTCCAGACTGCCCTATTACGTACTTGTGCGGCATTGGGTCTTTGTATGCGGTACTCATAGATAACTGCCCCTGCAACCACCAAAAAAACATTAAAAAGTACTATATAAACTACGGCCTGCCAGTTTTGTTCTTCAATTCCGAATTTTACCATAGCCAGTGCATACAAAAATGTTAACTGAATAAGGCTTAACTGTAAGCCACAAAATGCGAGAAATCTCTGAATGGCCGGGTATAAACGGGCATGGTATAGAAATTCGTTTTGGCGAGACTCAAGCAACCTGAGTGTAAATAGTGTTACTTTCAGGGCATGCAAAGCCCAAACGGCAAATGCCAATGCCAGTAAAGAAGGGTGTCGGAGGGTATTTTTTATGATTGTGATATGTTCTGTGGCTCTTAAAAACCCAAAAGCAAACATAAGTACTGCAAAAACAAAAACTGCATTCTGCCTGTAATACTCCTTTACGATGGTCTGGTTAAAAATTCTGAAAAGGCTTTTCATAACAGGCTCACGGCCTGGTTTTGTACCAGGTAAACATTTTTTATAGGAAGTTTCTCGAAACGGAAGTCCTGATGAGATGACATTAAAAAACTAACTCCCTTGTTTTCATAAGTGTCTTTCACCAGCTCATATATAATTTCAACACTTCTATCGTCTATGGTAATGAGGGGTTCGTCAAGCATAATTAACCTTGGACTGCCTAAAAAGGCCGATACCAATGAAATTTTCTTTAGCATACCACTTGAATAGGTGCTTAACGGGGTTTTCCAATACTGGCTTACACCCAGGCTCTCAGCCAGTGTGTTCAGGTTCCCCGGTTTATCTTGCTTGGCATTGGCAATAAATTTCAGGAGGTCGTATCCTGACAGATAATCGGGGTACATGGGTTCGGCTTCACTAAGGTTTACTATTAGCCGGTAGGCGACCGTATCCTTTTTGCAACTTAAATTCCTGAAACTGATTTCTCCCTCAAAAGGTACCATACCTGCAATTGATCTGAACAGTGTTGATTTGCCCGAACCATTAATACCCTTTACCCAATGTATACCCTCCGGGATATCCAGATGCTGTATTTCTAAAATTTTATGATTGTTATAGCTTTTTAGGAAATTACTGATTGTTAGCATGATTTTCTGTTACTCAATTTTTATACGAAAGAAATAAATTTTTATGAATTATTCCTGATTAAATATTTATTTACTGAGAGGCACTACAAACCATCTTTTTTTTGGCTGAATTGCCCTCTTGTATTATTCTTAGCTACGTTTTCATCATTTCAACATCTATAAAATTCGGGACAAAAATTAGTCTACTTTTTTTGTAGGATTTTTTAAACTTTCTCTTGCAATTTTCCTCAATTCGTTGTACTATTCAAATATTGGGATATATTATTAAAACAATTTTTAAAATTTTTTAAATTACTAATTGACTTGTATTCAATAAGTTACGTAAATTTGCATCAACAAAGGTTTTCCACGGAGACAATAACAGGTATAACTTTTTTGAGTTTATTCTTTTAATTAATTACTCCAACAGAAAACAAAAACAAAGAAAATTATGAAAGCACTAGTTGTAGCAATCGCAATCATCGCGTCATCAGCAAGCATCAGCTTAGCACAAAGCACTTCAAATGGTAAAGTAAGTGCAACAGAGAAAGTAGCAAACCTTAGCGTTCAAAACCTGGGTGGTCTGCGTTTCAAATTGTCATTCGAGAATCCGACTAAACAAAAAGCGCAGATAATTTTAGTAGACAACAACCGTACAGTATATTTCAATGAATACGCCTCAGGTGATGCACAATATTCAAAAGCATTTAACCTTAACAATCTGGTAGACGGCGAATATACTTTTATCGTTGAAACTCCAACTGAGAAAGTTTCGAAGAATTTTGTAATCCGCACAGAAATTAATCGTGGCGCTATTTTAGCAAGTAATCGTTAATCTCTGTGAAATGCTGTCTAATACACAGAAACTAGCAGTCCCCACAAAAACCTTTGTCATAAGCAGCGTCATTTCAAAATTGAGATGATGCTGTTTTTTTTGCTCCTTCCATAAGGTTCTCAAGCTGAAACACTGCCAAAACTATTGCTCCTACCGGCTGTAACTACCTCCTTTTACATTTAAAAGATTAAGAAATATAACTATTTATTTGGAATTAGTCTAAATAAAGATTTAACTTTGTGCATTATTTTTATTCAGTCTAAATAAAAATTAAAATGCGATATTGTTACCTAACACTGTTTCTGATACTAATTCTTAATAAAACACATGCACAACAAACCAACGGAAAAATTACTGGCCGGGTTACCAGTAATGGTGCCGCGCTGGCAGGAGCGTCAGTGCTGATAAAAAACACGGGCATTGGCACACTAACACAAGCCGACGGAAGTTTCAGCATATTGGCTCCGGAGGGTAATCAGGTTTTACTGATACAGTTTATTGGGCATGAAACTGCCGAGCAGCGGGTGAAGGTACAGCCTAAAGCCACATTAAATACCGGAGACATTCATCTGATTGAAAAAACCAACATACTTCAGGATGTGGTTATTACGGGCCAATTCGGGCCGCAATCTGTAAGAAACTCTGTTTATCAGGTCAGAACAATTACAAATGAGCAAATAAGATTAAGAGGGGCAACCAATATACAGACCGTTTTAAATACAGAACTGGGAATGCGTTTTTCAAACGACCTTACCCTGGGTACAACAGATGTACAGCTGATGGGGATGTCGGGCCAGAATGTAAAAGTATTGCTGGATGGCGTTCCGTTAGTTGACAGAGGCTCTACCCGCGAAAGCATAGGCCAAATAGATATTAACATTATTGACCGCATAGAAATAGTAGAAGGGCCCATGTCTGTCAGTTACGGCACCGACGCACTGGCGGGCGTAATAAATATTATTACCAAAAAAGCAGAAACAGATGCTACCTGGACACTATCGGCTCGTGTGCAGGAAGAATCAGCCGGCAAAGAGTATGAGGCTTTTCAGGGTAAAGGTACGCATAATGAGTTTCTGGGTGTGGCCTGGCAAAGAAAAGGCCTGCAAATAAACGGCAATTTTACCCGTAATTTTTTTGGAGGCTGGCAGGGTTTATCTACTACGCGCAGCAAAGAATGGATGCCCAAAGAACAGTATCTTACTACTGCCGGCATTGCCTACCAGACACAAAAATTTAATGGCTGGTATCGTTTCAACGGTACTAACGAAACCCTAAAAAGTTTAGGCAACACCTACACAAACAATCAAACGGGTAACCTTTCGGCCACCGACCAGTATTATATCACCAATCGGTGGTTTCATCAGGCGCAGGGTGAGTATCAGGTAAATGAAAAAAACAGCTTCACCGCTGCCTTATCTTACACTGATTACAGCCGTAAAACCGAAACTACCGATATTGACCTGATACGCAACCGCCGTACGTTGTCATTAACACAAGGCGGGCAGGATAAAGCCGTTTTCCAGACCGCTTTTGCGCGGCTAACAGGCCAACACAAGTTGTTACCTTCGGTTTCGTTACAGCATGGGCTTGAAATCAACCTAAACTCAAGTTCAGGCGCGCGTATTCAGGGTACACCCGCCATTAGCGAGTATGCTTATTTTGCTTCGGCTGAATTCAAACTAAATCCGCACATAAACATACGCCCGGGGCTGCGCTTCATTAAGAATTCGGTTTATGATGCGCCTCCGCTTATACCCTCGGTTAACACCAAATTTACACTGGCCAAAGGCCTTGACCTACGCATGGCCTATGCCAGGGGCTTCCGCTCGCCTGCCCTGCGCGAATTATACTTTACTTTTTTTGACAGTAACCACTCTATCAAAGGGAATACGAATCTGAAAGCCGAATACAGCAATAGTTTCAATGCTTTTTTGTCGTATCAGGTCATTGAAAAACCAAAACTCAGGTTAAACTCAACAATCGGCGGTTTCTATAACGTATTTAATAACCTTATTTCGATTGGAATTGACCCGAATGACCCACAGGTATCTACCTATATAAATGTTGACAAGTATAAAACCACAGGAACCACCTGGAATAACACCTTCTATTGGGAGAATTTTCAGGCTACCTTGGGATATTCATACATCGGGCGTTTTAACCGCTTCTCTACCTCCGAAAGCCTGCCAGCGTTTGTGTGGTCAAGTGAAGTAAATTCAAACATCCGGTACACATTCCCGAAAATCAATGCCAGTGTGAGTCTCTTCTACAAGTTCACAGGTAAGCAGCCGGCGTATCAGACAGTAAATACCGAAAACGGCCCGCAGGCCCGGTTGGCAGAAACTTCTGGTTTTCATACCTCTGACCTGACGTTTAATAAAATTGTGTTTAAGAATTTCTCGTTACTGGCCGGGGTTAAAAACCTATTCAATGTTACCCGGGTTAATAACTCTGCTGTTGAAACCGGCGGTGCACATAGCGCAGGCGGTGGCGCAGTGCCTATGTCTTACGGGCGTTCTTATTTTGTGGGCTTAACAGCACAACTTACTCAGCACTAATAGTTTCTTTATACATACAACAGTTTAACCAAAATAAAAATGAATCGAATTTTTAACAAATTTCTGATTGCATGCAGTATTGTAGTGATAAGCGCATGTGAAGAAAAAGTAGAATTACCAGATAACCTGGCCGGCTTTACAACTACACAACAAGGAATTGAAGGAGACGAAACCACTGTTCAGATAGCTTTAAGCCGTGCCACTGATGTATCAGTGCCTATAACCATTCAGCTTACACCAGCACTGGTTACATATGATAAAGAATTTGTTACCGAACCTGCCTCCGTAAACAATGTACTGAACTTAACTGTGCCAAGCGGGCAGTCTGGCGTATCGTTTAAGGTAAAGAAAAAGTCAAACGTTTTTCTGAATGGTGATGAAACCCTCACACTTAAAATTACTGCAATCGGCAACCCTGTTTTATCTAACAAAAACACCGAAATGAAATTGAGCTTTGCGGCTATTACGTCTGCCGGAAGCACATTAACGCTGGAAGGTAAAACGTCTGAATCCAACTATACCAACACGGTTTATGCCGATTTAAGCGCTAATGCCACTACTGCCGTGAATCGTAAGAGCTGGAACCTGGGCTTCTATCAGGGAGGGCAATACCGTGTAATTCTTAATCCGGGTTATCAATCTTCAGCAACTGCCACGGCTAAAACCGACATTACAGCAGTAACCCTGGCAGATGCCGATTTAGTACCAGACCTCAACTTCACTGCCGGTGCCGAGGGTTCTGCTGCTTTGGCCGATTCATGGGATGGAGACCTTACCAAAACTGTATTTGCGGAAGTATCGGCTACTGAAACCAACAATAGAGTATATCTGGTTAGCTTTGAAGGAAACAAAAGCAAAGAGCAATGGTATAAGGTAAAAGTAAACCGCAACGGCGATGGATACAAAGTTCAATATGCCAGAATTGGTGAAACAAGTATCAAAACAATTGATGTTCCTAAAAATGCTGATGTAAATTTCAGCTTCCTTTCATTAGAAAGCGGTAATCTGGTGTCAGTAGAGCCTCGCAAAATTAACTGGGACATTGCCTGGGGATACAGTACTTCAAATGCCGGAACGGTACCGCCTACGCCCTATTGGTTTCAGGATTTCATAATGCTGAACTACGCAGCCGGAGCCGAGGCCGCCGAAGTGCTTACCAGCACTGTAAGCTATGATGCATACGCTGAAGCAAATATTGCTACCACAACATTTGTTAAAACCAGAGATGCCATAGGCAGCAAATGGCGTGCTACCACAGGCACGGTAGGTATAAAACGCGACCGCTTTTATGTGATAAAAGACCCGCTGGGCAATGTATATAAACTGAAGTTTGTAAGCATGGGTCTTGGAGCTGATGGCGGTGAGCGGGGCAAACCTGTAATTGAGTACAAGATAGTGAAGAAAAAATAAGTACTGAGTTAGAATTGGTTCAGAAAAAGGTCACGGGCATCTGTGGCCTTTTTCTTTTTATACCCTTTATCAGTAATAATCTTGGTTTGGTCTAGCAATAGTTTGTGTAAGTCTACATTCTGTCATTCATTGCCTGTTAAGACCTTGGATACCCCCGGGTACTGTTTATATTTGACTACTTGTTTTGTAAGTATCTACTGAAATCTATCAATATATTTAGAAATTTTCTTAAACTTGGTAGAATTTAAACCCATCAGAACCAACCCCAACAATTACTAATGAATAACTTTAACATTAACAGGCGCCAATTTATTACCGGAGCGTCAGCCACGCTTGCATTGTCCACATTCGGCGCAAGAGGCATGGACATCATCAATCCGCCAAGTGCATATAAAGTAGCGTTAATTGGTACCGGCTGGTACGGTAAAAGCGACTTGTTCCGCCTGATTCAGGTAGCGCCGGTAGAAGTAGTAGCGCTCTGCGACGTTGACAAAAATATGCTTAATGAAGCCGGAAAGCTGGTAAGCCAAAGGCAGAAGTCTGGCAAAGTACCCAAACTATATACTGATTACCGCAAATTACTGGCCGACAACCAGCTTGATATTGTGCTGGTTGGAACACCCGATCACTGGCATGCGCTGCAAATGATAGATGCAGTAAAAGCAGGAGCCAACGTTTATGTACAGAAACCCATTAGTGTAGATGTTATTGAAGGAGAGGCCATGGTGGCAGCTGCCCGTAAATATAACAAAGTGGTGCAGGTAGGTACGCAACGCAAAAGCACACCTCATCTGATAGACGCCAAGAAGAATATTGTTGATGCCGGATTACTCGGTAAGATATCGCACGTTGAAATGTGCTGCTATTACCACATGCGTAATAACGGTAACCCTCCGTTACAGGCAGTGCCAGACTATTTTGATTATGAAATGTGGACAGGCCCTGCCCCGATGAGGCCTTATGACGGCCTGCCGCATATCAGATGGTGGCGCACGTTTGAAGAATATGGCAACGGTATTATGGGCGATATGTGCATACACATGTTTGACACTGTACGCTGGATGCTGAAACTGGGCTGGCCCAACAAAATATCTTCTACGGGTGGTATTTATGTACAAAAAGATGGCAAATCTAACATTCCGGATACCCAATCGGCGATTTTTGAATATGATGAGCTGAATTGTGTATGGCAGCACCGAAGCTGGGGAACGCCCAATAACCCAGACTACCCCTGGTCTTTTACACTGTATGGAGAAAAGGGAACACTCTGGGCAAGTACTATGTCTTATGATTTTATTCCGCAGGGTAAGGGCGAAAAAATACACAAAGATGTGGTTTTTGAAAAAGAGAAATACCCTGAAGATTTAAAAGAAGAACGAATAGAGCTGAACGCAGCTCCTGCTACGCGCCTGCACATGCTCGACTTCCTGTCGGCCATTGAAAATAAAAGCAGACCTGTGGCAGATATTCAGGAAGGTCACATTTCAACAGCCAGCTGCATATTAGCTAATATATCAATGAAAGTAGGCAGACCTGTAAAATATGACCCGGTGAAACGCGAAGTTGTTAGCGACCGCGAAGCCACCGCACTTCTGGCGCGTCAATATCGCCAACCCTGGAAACACCCGGACCCAACCCGCGTTTAGAAATAACATAAAAAAATGGGAGAGGCTGGCTGATGCTTACCTCTTCCATTTTTTTATTATTCATGTATCACTTCCATTTGATATTGCAACCCATGCTCGGATATTGCATTTCTGATACCGGCTGGTTTGCAAGAATAGCATCTAAGGCAATTCTTACATCTCTACCAGTAACCGGCTTCGGGTTTTCTTCTCTCGGGCGAGATTCGTCCAGTCTACCTCTGTATTTTAAACGCAAATCTTTATCAAATACATAAAAATCTGGTGTGCAGGCAGCATCATAAGCTTTGGCTACCTCTTGTGTTTCATCAAACAAATAAGGGAAGGTAAAGCCGTTTTCTTCTGCAAAGACCTTCATTCTATCAGGACCGTCCTGCGGATAACTGACCACGTCATTAGAACTGATTGCCACAAATGCTACCCCCAGGGGTTGGTAATCTTTAGCCAATCTGACAAGCTCTTCTTTAACATGCAACACATAAGGGCAATGATTACATATAAACATAATAACGGTAGCTTTGGCAGACGGCAAATCTCTCAAAGACAGATTTGTTTCTGAAACAGTATCAGGCAAAGTAAATTCAGGCGCTTTTGTTCCTAGCGGAAGCATATTTGATTCTGTACGGGCCATTTCTATCTTAATTATTAAACCGTAGTAAATTGTTCAGCTTACAATTAAACCAATAGGGGAAAACTTGGTTTCGGTTGTCATAAGAGCAATTGGTTTAAACTATTTTTCGTTTTAAGTATCAAAGAGTAAAAATCACATAAACTTATGAAAAAACACTCGAAATTTCGCACATTAACCCTTCTGGGCGTTTTTGTATTGTTAGCAACAATACTTTCAAGTTGCGTTTACACTGGTCGTCCGGTTCGTTATTATGACAGACCACCTTACGCACACAGGCATTATGTGAGGGTACAACCAAGGGTTGTGGTAGTGCCAAGATATGAGAAGCACAGACACCATTATTATAAACATCACCGGGACAATGGCCATCATCGGGGCCATCGTTAATCAACTGCCAGATTCTTAAACCATTCAATAGACTGCGGGTTTCTCATTGCATCCAGCGAAACCGCTTTTTCCACAGGAGTGCCCATCAGGATTTTCTTGATGGGCATTTCCATTTTTTTTCCACTGATGGTGTAGGGTATATCCGGCACATGAAAGATAATATCCGGCACATGCCTTGGGCTGTATTGTTTACGTAGCTGCGCTTTAACTTTGTTTTTCAGGGTATCATCCAATATCTGCCCTTCATTCAAAACCACAAAAAGCGGCATAAAAAAGCTGCCGTCTGCCTTTTCAACACAAATAATCAGGCTGTCTTTTATTTCAGATAAGGCCTCTACTGCATTGTAAACTTCTGCTGTTCCGATTCTTACGCCATCCCGGTTCAAGGTGGCATCAGACCTGCCATAAATTATAATTCCGTCATTTTCAGTAATCTTTATCCAATCTCCATGGCACCAAATACCCTGGTATTTTTCAAAATAACTACTTCTGTATTTTTCATTATTTATATCGTTCCAGAAATACAAGGGCATAGAAGGCATAGGTTGTTGAATTACCAGCTCCCCTACTTCATTAAATACGGGCTGCCCCTCATCGTTCCAGGCATCTATGGCAGCACCCAGCATACGGCATTGAATCTCTCCTGAATAAACCGGAAGATACGGGCAGCCACCCATAAATGCACTACAAACATCGGTGCCGCCGCTCAACGAAATCAATTGTACGGTTTTAGAAACATGTTCATATATCCATTCGAAAGCCTGCGGAGGTAATGGAGAGCCGGTAGAACCTAATGTTTTGATTTTTACAGGATTTTCGGCCAGATAGATTGCACCCTGCTTCATATAATTAATATAAAACGCGGCGCCGCCACCAAAATGGTCAACCTTTGCATCGCGTGCAAATTGCCATAATACATGGGCATCCGGGTAGGCAGGCGAGCCATCGTAGAGGCAAAGTGTAGCACCACATGCCAAAGAAGAGAGTGCAAAATTCCACATCATCCATCCAGTTGTGGAATACCAGAAATACCGCTCACCCGGCTGTACGTCCTGATGCAGCGCCAATGCTTTCAGGTGTTCAATCAGGTTTCCACCTGTGCTATGCGTTATGGCTTTGGGTTTTCCGGTAGTGCCAGACGAATACAGTATCCAGATAGGGTCATTAAATTCAACCGGTGTAAAAAAAATGGAATTTTCAGATATACTGTTAACAATATTAAGCCACTGGGTACTATCTACCACAATGGTGGTTTTAAGAGAGCTTAGTTGTTCTGACAACGCCAAGGTAATATCAGACTTGTCGAAATATTTTCCGCCATACTGGTAGCCGTGGCATGCAAACAAGGCCTTGGGTTCAATTTGTTGAAATCTGTCTACGAGGCTTTCAAGTCCGAAATCCGGCGAGCAGCAAGACCACACCGCCCCTAAAGCATTTACTGCCAGAAATATGGCAATAGTATCGGGGGTATTAGGCAGATACCCAACAACCCTGTCTCCTTTTTCAATTCCGTTTTCTTGAAGGTATTTCTGTATTGCTGCAACTTTGGTTTCAAGCTCCTGCCAGGTTATTTCGGTTAATTCATAGGTCTCAGATTGAAAAACAATGGCTGGTCTGGCAGAGGTTTTGTGCCTGAAGATATGCTCTGAATAGTTTAAAGTTGCCCCTTCAAACCAGCGGGTGCCAATCATTTCGGTATTGGGCTGGCGTAGCACAGACTGGTAGTCTGTGTGCGTTTTTATGTCGAAAAAATGAAATAGCGTTTCCCAGAACTTCTCAATATTAGTAACCGACCATTTCCACAGTGCTTCATAATCCTTAAAAGTCAGATTCTCTCGATTCAAAAGCCACGACTCATATTTTTTCAGGTTAGATTGCTCAATATAGCTGGCGGGTGGAGTCCACAACGGTAAATTCATGACTGTCTTTTTTTAGACAATATTAAACAGATATTTTATAAAATAATTGGCAGTACAATTATTTTAACGCCACTCAAAAGCATGTCTGATATTCTTGTAGTCTTTAATTTCCATGCTTGCACTACCAATGGCAAACTCAATTTCTATTCTGATAGGCACATGGTTTTTATCATCCGACACCCAGATTCTTATTCCTTCTTCTCCTTTAAACATATCATTTTTGGGTAAAACAGGATTCAGCTTAATAGCTTCAATCTTCCCGAATCTTGTTTTCACAACGCCCCTACCGGTATATTTAACCTTCATTTTGTAAATTTCGTCATCAAAAAACATTGGCGCTTCCACCACATCGCCCACCTTCATTTTTGAGAAATCAAGTGTACGCAGAAAATAATATCCCGACACCACATCCTGAATATTATTGGGCAGGTTAAAAGATTTTTTATCATTGTTCTGCTCGCGAAGAGCCGAGTTGCCGGAATGATCAAATAAAATTACCTGGTCTTTTTTATAACTGTTTTCCTGCAAGCTCATCAGAAATTTCTGAGGAAGCATTGCCGCTGTATCCAAATAACTTCTGTACGTGTTTCTTACATGAAAAATATCAGTAATGCCGGTTGTGCGCCCAAAAACATTAACCCTGTAGCAGGCACGGCTATTCACTGAATATATCTGGGGGCTTACTTCAACAGTTGCTTCGCCAACCGGCAGAATGCCGAATTTTACTTTATACTCAAAGTACTCACCGGCTTTAAAGCTTGAGTTCGGCACAAACCGGTAGGAGTCGCCCACAATGAAAGATGACCCTAACACCACAAAACCGGCAGTTAATATTTTAAAAAGGTTTTTCATCATAATTCTTTAAGCAAAAAAATCGTGCCTGCTTTTAAAACACCAGGCTTCCGGAATATTTCTCTTTCAGATATTTCAGATACAATTTAAAGTTTTTGTTGTACTTGACTCTGAACTCTTCTTCAAACTGGTTTTGTTTACTCTGGTATGTCATAAAACCCACAAAATAGGCATTATTGATTTGGGCATTGGGTTTTGGTTTTCTTCTTAATGGTTTCAAAGTGCCGTGCATTAAGGTATCGGCTGATGATATTATTCTTTGTATTAAACCCGACTTAAGACTTGTTTTTTGTTCTTTAGATAGCTTTTTACTAAAACCGTTATACAAACTGTCTAATTTTTTTGCGCCATTAAGCAGGTGCCTGCTGTAGGCATCATTATATTTCTTTGAAAACTCATAATCCTTTAACTGCTGAGCGTCTTTACCATACTTGTATGTTAAAAACCGTATTGCGCCGTAATCACCTATAAAATCGGCCAAGTTTTCGTTAAACTCCAGATTATCCTTAACAAAAAGTGTTCCATGCGTCAGCTCATGAATAATCAAAGCCGCAAGCCGGCCATCAGAATAATAAAGCATTGAACTTAATATGGGGTCTTTCAGATACCCGAGTGTGCTCCATGCCGATACCTCATTCAATTGCGTATCAAAACCTTCTTTTTTTAGTTCAGTAATCTCGGTATCAGCCAGCTGTTTTTCAAAATATCCTTTATAACTAAATGTGCCTACAATCGGGAAATGCCATTTTTTTGCTTTCAGTGCAAATGGTTCGCTGGCTGTTATTACCCATAAAATAGGTTTACTATGCTGGTTATAAAAAGTGGTATAATTCTTAGACTGATTTAAGCCCAAAGAGTCAATTGCAAATTGCTTAATTTCCTGAATTAATTCGATTCGTTTTTTGAGTGAATCAGGAAAACTTCTGTCAGCCATTACTTCAGCAACAGGCCTGGTATTGAAAATAACTTTCATCTGACCTTTGGCCTGCCTGAAACCATACAAAGCTGCATCAAAGTTAAGCATAATGAATGCTGCAACCAGAACGACAACTACAAGAAAAAAGTATTTTAACAACCTTTTGATTTTCAACCACATATAATTAGATCTGTTCAGCAAGACTCCCTCAAAATATTACCTTTTGTTTGATTTGTAACAAAAATAAAAGCCACTCTGTTCAGAATGGCTTTATCATTAACAATTATTAAATATTATCTGCTTAGGTACAGGTTTCTTTCTGCATAAACTTTCAGGAAGAAATCATCTGTTAAATCCTTAATGAAGTAAATCCCTTCTCCGGTTGATTTCATTTCAGGCCCAAGCTCTTTGTTCACATTCGGGAATTTATTGAACGAGAACACAGGTATCTTGATAGCGTACCCTTTCTTGTAAGGCTTAAATTTAAAGTCTTTCACTTTTTTGGCACCCAACATTACCTTGGTGGCATAGTTTACGTAAGGTTCACGGTATGCCTTGCAGATGAATGGCACCGTACGGCTGGCTCGCGGATTGGCCTCTATTACGTACACCTTCTCATCTTTAATAGCAAACTGAATATTAATTAAACCTACTGTATTGAGCCCTACTGCAATTTTCTTGGTGTATTCTTCAATTTGTGCAATTACACCTTCACTTAGGTCGAAAGGTGGTAATAAAGCGTAAGAATCGCCTGAGTGTATACCCGCAGGCTCTATGTGCTCCATAATACCAATAATGTACACATCCTTTCCATCGCAAATGGCATCAGCTTCTGCTTCTATGGCATTTTCAAGAAAATGGTCAATCAGAATATTGTTATCCGGAATATCGTTCAGGATTTTCACCACGTGTTGTTCCAGTTCCTGCTCGTTAATTACAATTTTCATGCTTTGCCCACCCAATACATAACTCGGACGAACCAGCAACGGAAAGCCTAACTCACGCGAAACTTCAACTGCTCTGTCGGCAGACCGTACGGTATCAAACAACGGATATGGAACGTTCAATTCTCTCAAACGCTCAGAGAATCTTCCTCTGTCTTCAGCCAGGTCAAGGGCATCATAAGAGGTACCAATTATTTTAATGCCGTATTTGGTTAGTTTCTCAGCCATTTTAAGGGCTGTTTGGCCACCCAACTGTACAATTACTCCTTCCGGTTTTTCATGCAGAATCAGGTCATATACGTGTTCCCAGAAAACAGGCTCAAAATATAGCTTATCCGATATATCAGGGTCAGTAGAAACCGTTTCAGGATTACAGTTAAGCATAATGGTTTCATAACCGCATTCTTTGGCCGCCAATACACCATGCACACAAGAGTAGTCAAACTCTATACCCTGACCTATGCGGTTTGGCCCTGAGCCCAAAACAAGAATTTTCTTTCTGTCTGAACTAACAGACTCATTTTCAGGATTATCCTGATTGGCATTGAATGTTGAGTAATAGTATGGTGTTTTGGCTTCAAATTCAGCCGAACAGGTGTCAACGCATTTATAAACACGCTTGATACCCATTTCATTTCTCTTATTGAAAACCTGACTTTCTTTGCAATTCAAAAGGTGAGCAATCTGGCGGTCAACATAACCTTTTTGCTTGGCTGTCAGTAATAATTCTCTTGGTATCTCGTCAACTGTAAATTTCTCAATTTCTTTTTCAAGAAGAATCAATTCTTCAATCTGACGTAAAAACCACTTATCAATTTTGGTAAGATTCTGAATGGTTTTGAACGAAAGACCCGCCTTAAAAGCATCATAAATATGGAAAAGACGGTTCCATGATGGATTGGCCAGCGATTTTTTCAACGCTTCCTGATCTCTCAATTCTTTACCGTCAGCGCCCAGACCATTTCTGCGGATTTCAAGCGACTGGCAGGCCTTCTGAAGCGCTTCCTGAAAGTTGCGCCCTATACCCATGGTTTCGCCAACCGATTTCATCTGTAAGCCCAACGAACGGTCTGAACCCGGGAATTTATCAAAATTCCATCTTGGCACTTTTACAATTACGTAGTCAATGGCTGGCTCAAAGAAAGCAGAGGTACTGCCTGTTATTGGGTTAATCAGTTCGTCCAGATTGTACCCGATAGCCATTTTGGCTGCAATTTTTGCAATCGGGTAGCCCGTTGCTTTGGAAGCAAGTGCAGATGAACGGCTTACGCGAGGGTTTATTTCTATGGCGATGATTTCGTCTGTATCAGGATTAAGCGAGAACTGCACATTACAGCCCCCTGCAAACTGACCAATACCGTTCATCATCTTGATGGCCATGTCACGCATACGCTGATATATTGTATCTGGGAGTGTCATGGCAGGCGCCACAGTGATGGAGTCACCGGTATGAATACCCATCGGATCAAAGTTCTCGATGGTACAAATAATTACAATATTGCCTTTGTTGTCTCTCAAAAGCTCCAACTCGTATTCTTTCCAGCCAAGAATTGATTGTTCAACCAATACCTCATGCACCGGCGAGGCGTGTAGCCCGTGGTTAAGCGCCTTGTCGAAATCTTCAGGATTATGTACAAACCCGCCACCTGTACCACCAAGCGTAAATGAAGGGCGTATAACCAGCGGAAAACCAATTTCCTGTGCAATTTCTTTTCCTTCCAGAAAAGAACGTGCTGTGCGGCCCTTACAAACACCTACGCCTAATTCCAACATTTTCAGGCGGAACTTCTCACGGTCTTCGGTAGTTTCAATGGCTTTGATATCTACACCAATTATCTGCACATTGTATTTTTTCCAGACACCGCCTTTGTCGCAATCAATAGCCAGGTTAAGGGCTGTCTGACCACCCATTGTTGGTAGAACCGCGTCAATGGGCTTACCCATTGCCTTGTGTTTTTCCAGAATTTCAATAATTGATTTTTTCTCGAGTGGTTTTAGGTAAACATAGTCGGCGTTAATGGGGTCGGTCATGATGGTGGCCGGGTTTGAATTTATCAAACTTACCTCAATACCTTCTTCCTTTAATGACCTTGCTGCTTGTGAACCTGAGTAATCGAATTCGCACGCCTGACCTATGATAATTGGCCCAGAGCCTATGATAAGAACTGACTTAAGATTGGGATTTTTTGGCATTTTTTTTCGTGAAGGGGTTTCGATTCGTTAATCGAAGAACAAAGGTAGTACAGAAATTTTATTCTAACGACGAATTAACTAAAATAACTTAAAAAAGTACAACTGAAAAGCGAAATTATCTTATTAAATCTATTTTAATCTTGGTTTCTGAAAAACAGTAATTACAGTGAACCCTACCATTGTGCGGCGGTGTCATTGAAGATATTCAGCACCAGCTGGTCAAGTATTTTTGGCACCAAAGCCGACTCTACCTGGGTGAGGGTTTGCTCTTGCGAGAAGTCCTGATAGAAAGAAAATTCCTTTTCAAAACTTTCATCTTCATTTTTGGTATTGACAAACCTAACCTCTACCCTTATCGTCAGGCGGTTCTGGGCTGCCTTGTCGCTGGCGGTTGCACCTACCGGGGTTAATTCATAACCTACAATAGAGCCTTCCAGGTAAAGATCGCCGTCAACCGGCTTCAGTTTCAGATTAGAGTTACGCTGGTAGTATTCCTTTAGCTTTTCAGTAAAGGTAAGCGTAAGGTTAGCAGGGCCACCTGCGGTATTCATCACAAAATTCTGAATGGTAATGGTTTTCAGGTCTTCAGACAGTTTGGCACTGCTGAACGAATAAATTTTGCAAGAGCCTGTCAGCAAAGCAAGGCCCACCATACAAAGCATCATAATCAGCTTTCTAAAAACCGTAATCTTCCTGTTTTTTATCTCAAAAGGCCTATTCATCTTCAATATCGTATTGCTTTATTTTCCGGTAAAGTGTTCGTTCAGAAATACCAAGGTCTGAAGCGGCATATTTGCGTTTAAAGCCGTTTTTCTTCAAAGCCTTAATAATCATTTCTTTTTCCTGTTTTTCTAAAGAGAACGAATCTTCCTGGGTTTCGTGAGATATGTCTTCTATATTATTTCTGTCGTCCTGTATTTCATCAATTTTGATAAACCCGTCTTTATCAACCGGCTGATATGGCTGATACGGAGCAGCAGGCATGGGGCTGTATAACGTCTGCGGCACCAGCGATACGTTTTCGTCTGAATGGATACCATTAAACAGTTCGCTGTGCTGCTTCATCATTTCAGGGTTAACCTGCCCGCCCTGCATTAACGACAAAACCAGTTTCTTGAGGTCGGTCATGTCTTTCCGCATATCAAAAAGAACTTTATAAAGCAGGTCTCTTTCAGAAATACCAGAATCGTTGCCACCATTCATGCCTCGCAGAAGCGCAGGTAAACCACTCGCCTGTTCGCGCGGAAGATATTTGGCCAGAATCTCAGCCGATACCAGTCTTTCTGTTTCAAGAATGGTAATCTGTTCGGCTATGTTTTTAAGCTGACGTATATTACCCGGAAAACGAAAATTCATGAGTAACTGCGTGGCACTTTCGGTGAGCTCAATGGGCTGGATATGGTTTTTATCTGCAAAATCGGCAGAGAATTTCCTGAAAAGCAAGTCTATGTCGTAGCCTCGTTCTCTCAGCGGCGGCACATAAATGGGTACCGTATTTAAACGGTAATACAAATCTTCTCTGAACTTGCCTCTCTCTACCGCATCAATCAGATTAACGTTGGTGGCAGCCACTACGCGCACATCTGTTTTCTTGACTTTAGACGACCCCACCGGTATAAACTCGCCGTTCTCTAATACACGAAGCAGGCGCGCCTGCGTGCCAATTGGCAGCTCGGCAATTTCATCCAGAAATATGGTACCCGAATTGGTGGTTTCAAAATAACCTTTGCGGTCGTCAATAGCGCCTGTAAATGAACCCTTGACGTGTCCGAACAATTCAGAGTCTATTGTTCCTTCAGGAATAGCGCCACAGTTTATGGCAATGAATGGCCCGTGTTTACGGGTACTGAGTGCATGAATAATTTTAGAGAAAGATTCTTTCCCGCTTCCGCTCTCTCCGGTTATTAGTACAGTCAAATCAGTAGGAGCTACCTGTATAGCTATGCTCAGGGCATAGTTCAAGGCAGGGGCATTGCCAATAATACCAAACCGATTTTTAACTGATTGTATTTCTGAGTTGTTGGTCATTTGTAATTCTAAGCTAAAACTTCTTCCACTGCCTTTCCTATCAAGGTAGCTGCGGTGCATTCAGTTACCAGCACATTTACGTAGTCACCTTTTTTAAAGTTTTCTTTCGGGAAAACAATCATCTTGTTCTGGTCATTTCTACCGCATAAATGCACAGCCGAACGTTTCGAGAAGCCTTCTACCAACACGCGGTGCACTTTACCGATGGCCATCTGGTTACGTTCAAGCGAATGTTGCTGCTGTTTGTTTATCACTTCTGTCAGACGACGGTTCTTAACCTCGGCCGGGATATCGTCAACCAGTTTTTTGGCCGCTGGTGTGTTGGGTCTTTCAGAGTAGGCAAACATATAGCCGTAGTCATATTTCACGTAGTCCATCAAAGAGAGTGTTTCCTGATGGTCTTCTTCGGTTTCAGTGCAAAAACCGGTTATCATATCCTGAGAGATACCACACTCAACACCCAGTATTTCACGAATTCTGTCAATTTTGCCCATGTACCACTCACGGTCGTAAGTACGGTTCATCAGCTCAAGAATCCGGCTGCTACCGCTTTGTGCAGGCAGGTGAATGTACTTACAGATGTTGCCATAGTTTTTCATGGTGTATAGTACCTCATCTGTGATGTCTTTAGGGTGCGATGTTGAGAAACGCACGCGCAAATCAGGATGTATCAGCGCTACCATTTCCAACAGGTTAGCAAAGGTGGTAGTGTTTTCAGTCTGATTTTCGTCTGTTCCTTTCCATTTGTAAGAGTCAACATTCTGGCCCAGTAGCGTTACTTCCCTGTAACCCTGTTCAAACAATTCTCTGGCTTCTTTCACAATAGAGAACGGGTCACGGCTGCGCTCACGGCCACGGGTAAATGGCACTACACAAAAGCTACACATGTTGTCGCAGCCACGCATAATGCTGATAAAGGCAGTAACGCCATTTGAATCAAGCCTGATAGGGGTAATATCAGCATAGGTTTCTTCTCTTGAAAGAAACACATTAACAGCCTTGTGGCCGTCTTCAACTTCATTTATCAGATTCGGCAGATCCCGGTAGGCATCAGGGCCTACCACCATATCCACAATTTTTTCTTCTTCCAGAAACTTGGTTTTCAATCGTTCAGCCATACAACCCAGCACACCAATTTTTACATTGCTTTGCTTTTTCTTCATAGGCACCAGGTGCTGCAAACGATTACGCACCTTTTGTTCGGCGTTTTCTCTGATAGCGCAGGTGTTCAGCAGAATCAGTTCTGCCTCTTCAATTTTAGAAGTAGTGGCAAATCCGTTTTCTCTTAAGATAGACGCCACAATTTCGCTGTCTGCAAAATTCATCTGGCATCCGTAGCTTTCTATATACAGCTTGCGCTTGTTTTCGCCATTTTCATCTACGCTGATGCGGGCTATATCCAAATCTTTCTTATCTTCTTCTTTCAGAATCTCTAATCTGCCTGTTACTAATTCCATGATTGCTACCTTGATTTATAAAAAACAACCCTGCTGATAAAAATAAAGTTCTACTGCATATCAGCAATGCCGCTCAATTCAGACACAAAATTAAGATAATACTGACAGATTGTCAGCAATAAAAGAAATAATTTATGTTAAAAGGCCTGATACCGGTTTAAACCCTATCAATTTTAAATAATCCTTTGTATTTTGCTTCACTTTCAACCTTAAAACTATTGCTTTATGCCGTTGCTCATTACCGTTATTGGGCTTGTGGTGCTTATTCTGCTCATATCCTACTTTAAACTGCATACTTTTCTTTCTTTTCTGGTTGTTTCGTTAGGCGTAGGCCTGGCCCTGCAAATGGCACCTTCGCAAATTTTACAGGCAATACAACATGGCATGGGCAGCACATTGGGCTCAATCGTATCTATTATTGCACTAGGTGCTATGCTGGGCAAGCTGGTAGCACAAAGCGGCGCAGCCCAAAGAATATCAGTAAAAATGATGAACATCATCGGTACAGGATATGTGCGCTGGGCGTTTATGATAACAGGCTTTATAGTAGGCCTGCCGCTTTTTTATTCGGTAGGCTTCATGTTGCTGGCACCGCTGGTTATTACGGTGTCATATCGTTACAAGCTACCTGCGGTTTATATTGCTTTACCCATGCTGGCTTCGCTTTCTGTTACGCAGGGTTATCTGCCGCCCCACCCTGCCCCATTGGCTTTGGTAAAACAGTTTAATGTTGACATGGGCATCACGCTTTTCTATGGTATTATTGTAGCCATACCTGCCATTCTGATTTCCGGAGCGCTATTTGGCGCAACAGTAAAAAAGTATATTACCCTGCCCAATAAAGCATTTATTGCCCCTGATCTGGCAGAAAAAGTGATGCCATCCACCTTTATCAGTTTTGCTTCTGTTTTGTTACCAATATTGTTAATCGGTATTTCAACCCTGCTAATTCCTTATTTTCCGGAAAATTCTTTTAGCGCTCATGCCATCACATTTGTTGGCGACCCTATTGTAAGTATGTTTATTTCTGTTCTGTTTGCGGCATACTTTCTGGGCATAAAACAGCATAAGAAAATGGCAGAAGTAACGGTTCTGATGGGTGATTCGGTAAAAGAAGTGGCCATGCTGTTTCTTATTTTTGGTGGGGCAGGTGCCCTAAAGCAGGTTTTGACAGAAGGCGGTGTCAGCCAGTCAATAGCCGGTATGATGCAGGCATCTTCAATGCACCCGCTGGTGCTTGCCTGGGGCATGGCGGCTATTATCAGGGTGGCCGTTGGTTCATCAACTGTTTCGGGCATCACTACTGCTGGCTTTGTGACGCCATTGCTTGCCGCCACCCACACTGAACCCCATTTAATGGTGTTAAGTATTGGCGCAGGTAGTATGATGTTCTCGCATGTGAATGATGCCGGATTCTGGCTTTTCAGAGAGTATTTTCAGCTGTCAATGGCAGATACCCTGAAAACCTGGTCGGTTATGGAAACATTGGTTTCAGTATCGGGGCTGGCCGGGGTAATGGCTTTAAATGCTTTTATTGGCTGATTAAAACGGATAACCAATAGCAAAGTGAAATACCGGATAATACTCATTGCTACGGCCCAGGCGTGTTTTGTCGAGTACAAACCTGTCGCCTTCTTTTCTTGACGGGTCAATTACTTTTACACCCCAGTCAAATCTTGCAATGAAATAGTCAAGGTCCAGTCGGATACCCGCACCGGTGCCAACAGCGAATTCTTTATAGAAACGCTCCCAGTTAAAATTAGCTTCATTGAATTTAGAGTTAATCTGGTACCACTTCCAGACGTTTCCGGCATCTATAAAGAATCCGGCGTTCCAGTTGCCAATAAACCTGAACATAAATTTGCGGTACTCTAAACTGCCTTCCATCAGAATATCACCCGGCTGCTGAAAGAAACGGTTACCCACGGTTACACCCTGTGCCGACCCCGGCCCTAAAGCTCTGGGTCGCCAGGCTCTGATACTGTTGGGCCCACCGATAAAGAAGTTCTTTTCGAAAGGCAACGCCTGATTATCGCCATACGGATGGGCTACTCCTACATTAATCCGGTAAGCCCATGAATCACGGGAGTTAATCGGGATATACCGTCTGAAATCTATGTTAATTTTCACAAATCTGAAATAAGCCCGCTGGTTGGTATCAATAGGAAACAACCGGTCTATGAATCTGATTTTATTTTTATCCGGGAAAAAGTTGATGGCCGTACCACCGGATTCAACAAAAATTCTCAGAAATTTAGCTCTGATATTTTTGCCTTGTACCTGATTGTTGTAGATATAACTACCGCTGATGCTGGACACAAACTGGGGGTCAAACAATACTTTCAGGTTGTTGCCCCGCAAGGCCTCTGAGGTAAGGATAGAGTCAAATGCTCTGCTTTTATAGGGCGTATTGATAAGGTTGATATCAAATGGAGATATCTGAATGGTTTCATATTTTGATTTCAGCCATGAGTAGTTACCTGTTAACCTGAATACCTGCCGGCGATATAACTGCTGCGAAGAGTTATTATAGCTCAATGCCACCTGCGTGCGTGGGCTTTTCAGGCTTAGTAAATTGGCAACTTTGTTCAGAAAAATAATTTTCGGGAAATTAAAAGCAAGGTTGGCGCCTAGCTCACGGCTGCGCTGCACGGTGGTATCAAGCCCCGGCTGGCCTTCAAGGTTAGCACGCAGGCCGAGCTCTGTGGTTTCAAGCGCACTTAGTAAATTTCTGGCTCTTAAAGACACATTGGCCCCGCCACCTAAAATTCCGTTTATATTGTTTACATCAAAATTATAGGATGCCGTGTACTTTGGGTTAGTTGGCGCAATTATTTCTGTTCTTAGCTTGTTATCGGGCAATTGAGTAAACCTGATATTGGCAAAAGCAAACTGGTCAAGCCCATATAATTGCCTGTTTGTTTCGTTTACCTTTGAAATCCTGAAAAGCTGGCCCTGCCGTATCAGAATCTTTTTATCGAGCAGCCTGGACGGAAAGCGCTTCCCTATAAATGAATAATCAATGTTGTTGTAGCTTACGCGGGTGGTATCGCCTTTGCTGATGGCTTCGCCCGACGGGTCTGCTGAAACAAAATAAACTGATTCAATTCTGAACTGCTCATGCCGGCTTCTGAAAGGCGGGTTACTAACCAGCATTTTAACATTAACCCTGTAATTACGTTTGATGTAGTCTGTGGTGTCAATTTCGGCAGCAATTGAGTTTTTGGCTACAAAGTTGTAATAACCTTCGTCTTTTAAAGTCAGCTCTATTCTGGCTTTTTCAAGGGTTATGTTGTTCATATCTAACCTTTGGCCACTTTTTATTAATCTGGCGTTCGTATTAAGGCGCAGAATACTATCAATACGTGGGTCTTCAATGGCATAATTGACGGTGTCAATGTAGTAGGCATTCTTTTCCTCTACGTGGTAGGTTAGTTTTATACCCCTTTTGCTGGCAGCTGAGTCAATGTCATATACAACGGTGTTGTCAAAAAAGCCTTTGTTATAGATATATTTTTGTATGTTATCTGTGGTATGTTTAATAGCCGCCTCGGTAATTTTTGCCGGGGGTTCGCCGACGTTTTTCATCCACCAGTTTTCACCGGTATCCAGCCTGTCCTGATAAACCGCTACTTTTTTTTGGTATCGCTTTCTTTTTTTCTCAATCTCAGCATCAAAATTAACCGGGCTTGGCAAAGCTTTCAGTTTGCTGTCCCAGCGGTCGCGTCGTGCCTTGATTTTCTGTTGGCTATAAAAATTTTTACCAAAGTTATACAGGCCCACATAAGGAGTAACCGGTAAATTGAATGGGCGTCGGTTCGGCTTTTGTGCCGGAGGAATGAGATACTCTAATTCCTCAGTTGGAATTTGTTTATTACCTTTGATGGTCAGACTATGCAAACGGTATTCGTCTGGCGCTAACTGTACCTTTCTTGAACAAGCAGTAAAAATCAGAAAAAGTAAAGGCAGAAATTTTATTTTATCAGACAAGACAATCCCTGGCTTTTTTTTATCTGGTGTATGTCCTGACGAAAAATAATTAAAACGCATAAATATTAAGGGTATGTTTTCAAAGCAGCAACAAAAATACGTTCAATCCTTACAAATCAAAAAATATCGGCAAGAACACCAGTCTTTTTTAGTAGAAGGCGCTAAAAGTGTTTTAGAGTTGGTAAACTCTGATTTTGAAATTGAGCTGCTGCTATGCACAACTAAGTTTTTTGATGAAAACGAAAAAAAACTAAAAAAAATATCGGTTGAGCAAATTTCACAGACCGAACTGGAGAAAATAAGTACCCTGCAAAGTAATGATGCCGCCGTTGCAGTGGCACAAATGAAACCCAATGAATCATTACGTGCTGCTGAGAATGAATTTGTTCTGGTTCTGGATGATATCCGTGACCCCGGTAATCTGGGTACCATTATCCGCATTGCCGACTGGTATGGTATAAAAAAATTGATATGCTCTGAAACCACCGTTGATTTGTACAACCCAAAAGTAATTGCCGCTTCAATGGGTTCTTTTACCCGTATTAAAGCCTTTTATACAAACCTAACAGAATATTTTAAAGAAAACCAGCATAATAATAAAGTTGCCGTTATTGGCACTTTTCTGAACAGTGCTAACCTGCATCAATTTGCATTTCCTGCGTCAGGCTATATTGTTTTGGGTAACGAATCGAACGGTATTGGCGCGGGTGTTGAGCAATTTGTAACTAACAAGGTTACTATACCGCGGTTTGGCCATGCGGAGTCTTTAAATGTAGGCATTGCCACCGCCATTGTTTTAGATAATTTAATGCGAACCCAATAACTGATTTTATGAGTATCAGGTACTTTGAAGGCAAAACCTTCGAAAAAATTGATTTTAGAGTTAACCCTTTACCAAAAGGCGAATATGAAGACTGTACTTTCAGTAACTGCAATTTTGCTGAATTGCACCTCTCAACCTGTATCTTCTCTGATTGCGTTTTTAAAGATTGTAACCTGAGTATGGCTCACACAAGGGGGACATCGCTAAAAAACGTTAAATTCTTAGACTGCAAACTTTTAGGCGTGCACTTTGACCAGTGTAATCCTTTTCTTTTTGAAGTAGGATTTCAGAATTGCCAGCTTAATCTTTCAACGTTTCTGGGTTTAAATCTTAAGAAAACCACTTTTAAAGATACTACACTACACGAGGTTGACTTCTCTGATGCTGATTTAAGCACGGCTATTTTTGATAATTGCGATTTAACCCGTGCCGTTTTCAGTAATACTAACCTGGAAAAAGCTGACTTTCGGTCTGCCTATAATTACTCCATAGACCCTGAACGCAACAAATTGAAAAAGGCTAGATTTTCACTGCAAGGCTTAGGCGGGTTGTTAGATAAGTATGGTATTGTTATCAGTTAAAGTTCATTTATGCTGATTTCGAATAAACCCAGTGTAACACCCCAATAGTGTTTTGGCAGATTACCGGAGGCGTCAATCAGTTTCATGCCTGCATAATGAAAGCCAGCATGTAAATACAACTGATGCAGGCGGGCGTTGTCTTGCCAGGTATCAAGTCTTACAAAGTCTAAGTTTTTATTTTTTGCTGTATTAATTGCCCAGTCAGTAATAATTTTAACGAATCCTTTACCTCTGAAATCCGGACTGGTACAAATACGATGGATGTAAATGGCTGCATCTTTGTCTTTTTCATCCCAGATGTCGGGGTCATTAAAGGCGGTCATAAACACACAGGCTATCTGGCCATCAATCATTATTTTCCATTGTCTGCCATCTTCAATTTCCTTTACCACTACTTGCTTGTCAAAGCCTTTCCAAACCAGATTACTAACGGCTTTCTGATGTGCAATGGCATTATCATAAAAATTCATTAAGGTGTCCAAATCGTTTATTCCGGCATTTACTATCTGCATGTGTATCTATTTTTTTGTAAAAATTTGCAAAGAAAAATTATTATCCAAATATTTGCGTAACTAATTACGTAACTACTTACATAAAATGGATTTAATATCTGATTTGGGTGCACTGGCACTAGGAAGCCGGTTAAAAAGATTAAGCGACCGCATGATGAAATCGGTTTCAGAAATCTATAAAAGTTCAGGTGTTGATTTTGAGTCGAAGTGGTTTCCTATTTTCTACGTTTTAAGTAAAGAAGGAGAAAAGGGCATTATGGAAATTGCTGAAATATTAAATATTACGCACCCGGGTGTTATACAGATAGCCCGGGAGATGGAAAAGGCGGGCTGGATAACATCAGTAAAATCAGGAACAGACGGCCGCAAAAGGCACTTGAAACTTACTGTGAAAGCCTACCAGAATTTGCCTCAACTAGAAGAAATGTGGGTAAGCTTTAAGGAAAACAATGAAAAAATCATTCGCGCCTCTCAACATAACATTCTTATGGCTATGCAGGAGATAGAAGATTTTCTGGACAAGAATGACTTTAAACGCCAGTATTATGAAACTTTTGAAGAAATGAGACAGTCGAAGATTGACATTCAATTGTTTGATGAAAAATACCAGACACAGGTTGAAGATATGGTACTGGGTATCCAGAACGGCGAATTTAACCTGGGCTTAACAGCACAGCGCCAACCGGATTTACATAATCTGAAAGCGTTCTATAACGACAGGGGAAATTTGCTCTGGGTGGCAACAAACAACAAAGATGAAGTGGTAGGCACCATTGGTTTAGAAAGACTGAACGAAACGCAGGCTGTTTTAAGAAAGATGTTTATTAAGCAGGAATACCGAGGCAAAGCACTGGGGCTTGCGCAAAGACTTTTTGAAATTTTGGTACTTGAAGCCCGTAAGCAACATTTTAAAGAAATTTTGCTGGATACCCCACTGGTTACACACGCCGCCCATCGCTTTTATGAGCGCAATGGCTTTGAGCTGATCAGCAATGATGCCGTGCCGGAAAATTATATACTTCCGAAGGGAATAGAATTAAAAATATACCGACTAAAATTGTAGGGCCGGCCAGCCATGAGAGTAAAAAAAATTGCCGCTGAAAAAATCGGCGGCAATTGCTCTTAATCATTTAGCTATTATTCAATCTCAAATTCACTGTTTCCAACGTTTTCAAACACTATTTCTCCATCATCCCCCAATTCCATCATAATCACAGAATCTTTGTGGACCTTCCCTGATAGAATACCTTTAGATAATTCGTTCAGAATCTTGCGCTGCAATACACGTTTCAAAGGTCTGGCGCCAAAGCTTGGGTCATACCCTTCTTCACCTAGTTTGGCCAATACTTCATCGGTGGCTTCCAATGTTATTCCTTGCTCAGCTACTCGGCTCTGAATCTGTTTAAACTGAATACCAATAATTTTTTGCAGATTCAGTTTACTTAATGGCTCAAACAAAACAATTTCATCAATTCGGTTCAGAAACTCAGGTCTCACATAGGCCTTCAGTTGGTCAAGCACTGCATTTTTGGCCTCTTCCAGAATCAGGTGATAATTCCAGCCTTCGTTTTCGGCAAACTTTTCCTGAATAATGTTACTACCCATGTTCGATGTCATGATGATAATCGTATTCTTGAAGTTAGCCACACGGCCTTTGTTGTCTGTCAGGCGGCCTTCGTCCAATACCTGCAGCAGAATATTCCAAACATCCGGGTGCGCCTTTTCAATCTCGTCAAGAAGTACCACACTGTAAGGCTTTCTACGTATTGCCTCGGTTAACTGCCCGCCTTCATCGTATCCTACGTATCCGGGAGGAGCCCCTACCAGCCTGCTTACTGCATGGCGTTCCTGATACTCACTCATATCTATTCTTACCAGTGCGTTATCGTCATTGAAAAGATACTGGGCAAGTGCTTTTGCCAATTCTGTTTTACCTACACCCGTTGGCCCTAAGAACAAGAAGCTGCCTATTGGCCGTTTTGGGTCTTGCAAACCGGCACGAGAACGACGCACGGCATCGGCCACCACTTTTATAGCTTCGTCCTGCCCGGCAACCCTGTTATGCAACTCTGTTTCCAGATGCAGTAACTTGTCACGTTCGCTCTGCAACATTTTAGTTACTGGTATGCCCGTCCACTTAGCTACTACTTCTGCAATGTTTTCTGCTGATACTTCTTCGTTCAATAAAGTAGCCTGCCCGTTGTTGGCCTCTTTCTGAATCTGGTTAAGTCTGTTGTTTGCTTCTACCAGTTTACCATAACGAATCTCCGCTACCCTACCATAATCACCGGCACGTTCGGCCTGCTCAGCTTCCAGTTTCAGCTGCTCAATCTGCTCTTTTAATGAACGTAATTCATTAATAGACCCTTTCTCGTTCTCCCATTTGGCTTTTAGTTCGTTACGTCTTTCGCTCAAATCGGCTATTTCTTTATTCAGAATACTTTCTTTATCCTTATTGCTCTCTCTCCTGATGGCCTCTCTTTCAATTTCAAGCTGCATAATCTTTCTGTTCAGCTCATCCAGTTCTTCCGGCATAGAGTCCATTTCAAGGCGCAATTTAGAAGCCGCCTCGTCCATCAAGTCAATGGCCTTGTCGGGCAGAAACCGGTCTGATATATATCTGTCAGATAACTCTACTGCGGCAATAACGGCATCATCCTGAATGCGCACGCCGTGGTGCAATTCATATTTTTCTTTAATACCCCTTAGAATAGAAATGGCATCAGGCACATTGGGTTCATCAACCATTACCGACTGAAAACGGCGCTCAAGGGCTTTATCTTTTTCTATATATTTCTGGTACTCGGCCAGTGTGGTTGCACCAATGGTGTGTAATTCGCCACGAGACAAGGCAGGTTTCAATAAGTTGGCGGCATCCATTGCGCTTTCGCCACCGGCGCCTGCACCAATCAGCGTGTGAATCTCGTCAATGAAAAGCACCATCTCTCCTTCCGAATCCGTTACCTCTTTAATCACTGCTTTCAGGCGTTCTTCAAACTCGCCTTTATATTTGGCACCGGCTATCAGTAAACCCATATCAAGCGATACTATGGTTTTTGATTTCAGGTTTTCAGGCACGTCGCCAGACACTATTCTTTGCGCCAGGCCTTCAACAATGGCGGTTTTACCAACGCCCGGCTCACCTAAAAGTATAGGATTGTTTTTGGTACGGCGCGATAAAATCTGAAGCACACGCCTGATTTCATCGTCACGGCCAATTACGGGGTCAATTTTGCCTTGTCGAGCCAAATCATTCAGATTTTTGCTGTAACGAGCAAGGGCTTGATAAGTGTTTTCTGCGTTCTGGTCTTTCACTGGATTATTTTTTCCTCTCAATTCCTGTATGGTGGATTTTAGTTCTTTTTCTTTAAAGCCTGCTTCTTTCATCAAGGCAGCAACCGGGTCTTTACCCGACAACAGGCCCAGATAAAGCAATTCTACGCTCACAAACTGGTCGTTAAATTCTTTCAGATAGTTCTGAGACTTAGCCAATGCGGCAGAAAGCTCATTACCCAGATAAGCCTGTGCCCCACTTACTTTCGGATAACCGTTTACTATGGCCTCTAAACGACTGACAAGCAATTGCTGATTTACGTTCAGTTTGTTGAGCATAAAAGATGAAGTGTCGGCATCTTCTTCTAAAATGGCCTTCAACAAGTGCCCGGTTTCTACAGCCTGCTGCATATTTCCCTGGGCTATCTGCACCGCTTTCTGGATAACCTCCTGTGCCTTTATGGTATATTGATTGAAATTCATTTGTTTTCAAATTTTGTATAATTCTTAATTCACAAAAAATATGCAGACCCTGCATTTCCGGAAAAATTGACAGAAAACAACCAATAACCCAATTCAAACAAAGACAAAACGACCGCTTTTATATTTATGTTTAAGATTTTTAGCATTTTTGAGGTCTCATTCTGACAGTATGCTTTTCGAAGACACCTACACCACCATTGCTAAACCAACCGAGGGGCTTTATAAAGACCGCGGAAGTAAATTTCTGGCTTTTGCGTATCCTATCACGAGCGAGCAGGAAATAAAGAAACATCTGGACACACTCCGTAGCCTTCACCCAAAGGCTAATCATCATTGCTATGCTTACCGAATTGGTACCGACCGCAATCAGTTCAGAGTTAATGATGATGGCGAACCTTCCGGCTCGGCCGGAAGACCCATACTGAATGTTTTGCTTTCTAAAGACCTTACCAATTTACTGGTAGTGGTGGTTCGGTATTTTGGTGGCACTTTGCTGGGTGTACCAGGTCTGATAAATGCCTATAAGTCGGCCACGGCAGAAGCCCTGGACAATGCCGAAACCATTGAAAAAACCGTGAATGATATTTACGAAGTAAGTTTTGACTTCGAGTATATGAACGATGTAATGAAGGTAGTGAAAGAATTTTCGCTTAAAATCAGTAATCAGGTTTATGATAACCGTTGCACACTTACTGTTGAAGTGAGAAAGGCCATGCTGAATCAGGTTCTGAACAAAATAGAGAAGATTGACAGTGTAACCGCTGTTTACAAAAACACTGAATAAAAAAAGCAAGGCACAGGGCCTTGCTTAATTTTACTTATTTGATTTATAGTTTGTTAGAAGATCCTTGAGAATGCAACTGCAACAAATACAAAAATAGATGCCCACATAGGTACGCGACGCGCTTTGTAAACTGCTACTTTAAAAACTTTCAGGTACTCCAGCCTTAACCATACCACAACCGCCAGCAACAAAAACATAACCGCGCTTGAAAACTTAAACGCCATAGCATGCGCCGGATTCTGCGAGAAAAACAGGAAGACATTTACCAATAAAAGTAGGATTCCAAGAAGAGTAAATACTTTGATTGTCCAGGTGTAAGTTTCTTTGTCTATGTTATTTCTCATGATTTTGTTGTTTAAGTACACAAATGTAAAATAATTATTAAGTCTGTGTCAAGTATTTTTAAATAAATTTTGCATTTCTTGATTATAACAAAATATAATTCGGACAACAGACTAAATTATGTATCTTTTAATATTAGAATAATACAATAATTATTTTCTCAAATCAGCAAATCTAGGTTTCGAAACAGATAAATTTCAGACAAAAAATTCAAAAAACTCAAAAACTAGGTTAAATCGAATCACAAATCAGCGGCGCAGGAAATATAACTTTATCAATATTATTTGAAGAAACTCAGCTATATTGGCTTACAACTAAATTAAACAAGCAATAATAAACTCGATAAAAACTGATTAAGTTGTAAAGCAGTAAAATAAACCGAAAGAGAAAATGCTGTATGAGCCTAAAGAGGAATGTAAAAGGCAGGAGCTAAAAATGTAGAGTTTGAAAATCCGGATGAGGGTTAACCTAAAAACAAAAAAACAATAACATAACATGAAAAACATGAATGCTATTGTTTTATAGTTTAGGGCTGAAAGAAGGAAAAAATATTATTTTTCTTCAGTTGCAGCCTTTTCGATATTTTCTTTTACTTCGCGAGAAGCATCTTTGAATTCACGGATACCTTTTCCTAAACCACGAGCCAACTCAGGAAGTTTTTTCGCTCCGAAGAAGAATAGGACAACGACTAAAATCAAAACCATCTCAGTTGTTCCAAGACCAAACATGATGTAATAAGTTTAAAGTTTTCTACAATAATTTAATACAAATATAAACGAAATTTGAACAATTAAAAAATTAAATTGCACTTAAAATGCATTACACAGATAGTGGCACTTTCTTTTTCCACTGCTCAAATTTCTCGATTTCATCGCTGATGCTTTTGATAATAAACATCAGCAAAGCAACGTCGTCGGTTAACCCGACAAAAGGCAGAAAATCGGGCAGAATATCTATTGGCGAAACAAAATAGATAAACCCCGCTATCACTTTCAAGAGATTCTGAATCTCGATGTTCCTGTATTCTCCTGTGGCGTACGACTTTATCAATCCACCCAACAACACAACCTTGTCGCGCAATATATCAACCGTAGTGCCAACACCCAGGCTTTGTACTTTGACAAGCGCATTCCTTAATAGTTTAAGCAGACTGTGCGCATTTTTTGCAAGTCTTGGTGCTCTTCTCAGTGCAGTTTTATAAAATACCGATTCCAGTACTTTCGAAATCAATTGGTTTGTCTCTGATGCCATGCAGGTTTTAAATAGCTATTATACGGTTAATAAACGCAATAAATACCAAAAAAGGTAAGGCGTTGAGAAAAAATACAAAAAAAACACTTAAAAACGTTGTATTATATTAGTTTTGTCCAATAAATTTGAGCAAAATTTCCTGTTTACCTTTTATTGATTGTACATGCAGGGCAGATAACCTAAAAATATATGTATTTACACTCAATCGGGGTTTTTCGGGTAACCTTTTACATTCATTTTTTTACATATTTTATGAAACTTCATGTTGCTAAATTTCACCCCTGGGCATGACATGTTTCTAACAAACAAGCTTTTTTACAGAGCATTTTAGGGGTATAATTACCGAAATGAAAGTAACCGTAGTTGGAGCAGGCGCTGTTGGTGCAACCACAGCCGATAACATCGCTCGTAAGCAGATTGTCGATGAAGTAGTATTGTTAGATATTAAACAAGGAGTAGCCGAAGGAAAAGCTATGGATTTAATGCAAACCGCTTCTCTGGAAGGATTTGACACTAAAATCATAGGCTCAACTAATGACTACGCCAAAACTGCCAAGTCTGACGTGGTGGTGATTACCTCCGGCTTACCACGTAAACCGGGTATGACCCGCGAAGAACTGATAGGCATTAATGCCGGTATTGTGAAAGGCGTAGTAACGCAGATTCTTACTTACTCGCCAAAAGCCATTTTATTGATTGTTTCAAACCCGATGGATACCATGACCTACCTTGCTTTGCAGGTGGCTCAGTCATTAGGGGTAAATAAAAAACGCGTAATAGGTATGGGTGGTGCGTTAGACTCATCTCGTTTCCGTTATTACCTGTCGCAGGCAATGGGTGTTTCTCAGGGCGACCTGCACGCTAATGTAATTGGTGGCCACGGTGATACTACCATGATTCCGTTGACACGTCTGGCTACTTGGAATGGTATTCCTGTAAGCCGCTCTTTGTCTAAAGAAGCATTGGCCAAAGTTGCAGCCGATACAATGGTGGGTGGAGCTACCCTGACAGGCCTGCTTGGCACCTCAGCCTGGTACGCTCCGGGTATAGCTGCGTGCTCAATGGTTGAGGCCATCATCCGTGACGAAAAACGCGTAGTGCCAGCCTCAGTTTCATTAAATGGAGAGTATGGCCAGAAAGACATCTGTCTGGGTGTACCAGTAGTTTTAGGCAGAAATGGTTGGGAGAAAATAATCAACTACCGCCTGAACAAAGAAGAACAAGCTGCATTTGCCAAATCGGCCGATGCCGTTAGAAACATGAATAATGTACTAAGCACGCTAAGCATTTAATGGCTTAAAGTTGTAAGGCTTTCGCATACATTCAGAAATCTCGCAGTTATAGCGCTGCGAGATTTTCTTTTCTATGGTCGGATTATAAAACACAATAAAAAAATAATTGCTGTTTTATGTTTATATTTGATTAACAAACCGGATTACACCGGTTCAATTTTACTACCTGATTGTTTATAACTAACGGTGCATTCCTATGCTTGATAAAAATAACTTTATAGACCTACTTAACAACCCGCAATCACTGAGCCTTAACGATACCATGTTTCTGGAAAATGCCACCAAAAAGTATCCTTATTTTCAGTTGGGGTATACAATGATTGCCAAGGGCATTTACCTGAAAGCCCCTGAAATTGCGCATGACGCCATCCGTAAGGCTGCCATTTATGCATTAAGCAGAAACGCACTCAGAAAAGTAATTGAAAACGATATGGACTGGAACATTACTTCCTCCATGCGTTTCAATGAAAGCCCGGCAGAGGCCAGATTCTCACAGGATTCAATAGAAGAAGAGCTGAATCGTGAAAAACTGGAAGAAGAGCTGATAGAATCAATCGCCAAGCCTGCCTTAAGAAACATACAGGAAGAACAACTGGCTATTATTGAGCAATTTATAAAAAAAGAGCCGCGTATTCAGCCCATCAGAACAGTGGCGGCCGGCGAAGAAGTTGAAGACCTGAGCGAAGTGAGTACGACCCTTCAGGGCCCGCTTCTGACAGAAAGCTACGCCAAAATATTAGCCCGGCAGGGGCGTTTTGAACAAGCCATAGAAGTTTATAAAAAACTTATTGCTAAAAATCCCGGAAAAAATACTTACTTTGCAGAAAAAATTACGGAATTAGAAAAAAAGAGACTCTGACATCGGAGCCTGACTTATAAAAATCATTGTTCATAGTTAATTTTAATTGAAAAAATGTACACTACAATCTTAGTTTTGATGGTTATTGTTGCCATTCTGTTAGTTTTAATTATTTTAATTCAAAATCCAAAAGGTGGTGGCATATCAAGCGAGTTTAGTGGTGCCGGTTCACAAATGTTTGGCGTACAACGTACAGGAGACCTTTTGGAACAATTGACCTGGGGCTTCTTTGTTTTTATAATAGTAGGAGCCCTTGTTTCAGGTATTTTTGTAGACAAAACCGGTGCTGATGCACAAGACAACGGTCTTAATGTTGAGAAAGCCCAGTCTCGTCCGGCTACTGCTCCGGCACCTGCCCCAACGCAGACACCTGCTAACACAACACCAGCCAATACAACACCTTCTCAACCGCAGAAATAATCATATTAATGTACTGAAAAAGCCTGATAAGCATTTGCTTGTCAGGCTTTTTTATGTTCGTCCTTTATTCCTTACTCTGCTCTTTGTTTGCTTTCTCTTCGTTTTCCTGTTTTAAAAGCGCTATTTCCTGTGCTAACCTGGTTACGTTCTTTTGCAGTTTAGAGTTGACTATCGACAAATGCAACAGATAAATCAGAATAAGAAATATAAAACCCGTAAAAACAAGATTAGGCGCTTCGTAAACCCCAAACAAGCGGGCCATTACTTCCAGCCCGTCTCTCCAAATAGCAAATACGCCCAAAAGAACCGTGCAAACCAACCACACAATGGCATATTCTTCACGTAGCTTACCCTTTAAAATCAACCAGGCAATAGATAGAAGAAATGCAAAATTGATAACAATAGTAATAATCTGAATACGAGCCATAAGGTGTGCCGTTTGAGTATAAACAAAAAAAACTTAGCTGCTCTGACAGCAACTAAGTAAATGTAACAAAATTTTGCTTTTATAACTGAAACACGAAAGGTTTACCCCCACATAAAGTCTTAAAAATAGATATGGATCTGATAGCAGACAATGGTCGTTATTCGTATCTCAATGATTCAATCGGGTCTAGTTTTGAAGCCTTGTAGGCCGGGTATATGCCCGAAATAATACCTACAATTACGCATACAATAATACCCATGATCATCCAGCCCCATGGCACAATAAAGCTGCTCTTATCGCTGATTACCCTGGCAATTACATTACCAACCGAAATACCCAGCACAATACCGCCAAGCCCACCTAAAATACAGATAGTAATGGCTTCCATTAAAAACTGCAATCTGATTTTGAAAGGCGTGGCACCAATGGCTTTTCTGATGCCAATCTCTCTGGTACGCTCAGTAACCGAAACCATCATGATGTTCATAAGCGCAATAGATGCACCAAGAAGTGTAATAATGCCGATACCAAACCCCCCTACCCGCAAATACCCGGTTACCTCTTCAAAGTCTTTGGCCAGTGCATCAGCGCGTTCCATCTCAAAAGATTTCGGCTTGCTTACAGGGTCTCTTCTTAAGCGTCGCATCACGGCCTCGGCTTCCCCCATAATGTAGTCCATATCCGAAACGTTAGGCACAGAGGTTGTAATATCAAAAGTAAGGGTTCTGTTTCCGGCAATCTGCCGGCCTGTTTCCAGCGGCACAAGTGCCACGCGGTCGTCTCCGCCCCCGTTTATACTTCCTTTTTTCTCCAAAACACCTATTACCTTAAATCTTAATCCCATCAGGGTTATGTCTTTATCAATAGGGTTCTCTTTCGGAAACAATAAAGTAGACAACTCATTGCCAAGAATCACAACGTTATTGGTAAAATCAATATCATTTTTATTAATATCTCTACCAGCCTGCAGTTTATAACCTTTTATTGTCAGAAAATCTTCGTCGATACCTCTTATCTGGGTATTGGGGTTTGTTTTAATAGATTTATATTTCAACTGGGCTGCACCTGCCACATTTGTATAAATACTGATAGTTGCCGAGGTTTTACCCTGAAAAAGTTCTTTATAGAATTTGGCCTGCCGGTAGTCAATTGGTGGTACGTCCTTCTCCTCTACCCCGCCGCTTCTGCGTCGCCAGGGCCTTGGGCCAATGATATCGAAAGAGTTTGCCCCAAGCCCGGCAAAACTATTGTCTACTGAGCTCTGCATGCCATCTATGGCAGTAAGAATACCCACTAATGAGGTAATACCAATTGCAATAATTAACGCTGTAAGCACTGTGCGAAGCATATTGCCTTGTATAGACCGGAGTCCTTCACGAACATTTTCTTGTAAATTCATTTAATCAAAGCTTGATTTGCAGAGAGAAGTATAAGATATTTCTATCAAAATTTATAATGACAAAGTTCATTAAGAGTTTTGAAACCAGCAAACCAATGGAATAACTGAATCAGCCGTTTATCATTATTTTTAAACGAATCGTCTCTTTTTTATCCAAAAGAGGTTGTGGTCTTTTACTTTTAAATCAAATTTACGGTACATCACCTGTTATTTGTCTAATTTAGACCTTTCAATTAACCTCAGCAAACAAAATCTCGTTTATGAAAAAAACCACCTTTCTTGTTGTTGCCGCATTTAGCTTATCTCTCGGCCTGGGTTTTGCGCAAACCAAAGATACCCCAAAAGACCCCGTAATTGCAGGTATCATTAAAGAAGCCAACGACAACTCTCAACTTGAAAAATTAGCAACCGAATTAATGGACGGTATCGGCCCGCGTCTCGTAGGCTCACCTCAAATGAAACAGGCGCACGATTGGGCCATTGAAAAATACAAACAATGGGGCATCAGTGCCAAAAATGAAAAATGGGGCGAATGGCGCGGATGGGAAAGAGGTGTATCGCATATAGATATGGTGTATCCACGGGTTAAATCTTTAGAAGGTATGCAACTGGCCTGGAGCCCCAGCACCAAAGGGCAATCAGTTGTAGGCGAAACCATTATCATTCCTGATGTGGCCGATTCAGTAGAATTCAAAAAATGGCTACCCAACGTAAAGGGCAAATTTGTGTTGATAAACATGAACCAACCAACCGGGCGCCCGGATTACAACTGGGAAGAATTTGGAACAAAAGAATCTGTTGAAAAAATGAAAGCTGCCCGAACCGCTCAAACAGAAGCCTGGGCCAGGCGAATCAGCAAAACGGGTCTTGCCGGAAGTGCAAAGGCGCTTCCGCTTGCATTAGAAAAAGCCGGAGCAGCGGGCATTGTAATGAGCTACTGGTCAAGAGGTTTTGGAGCCAACAAGATTTTTGGTGCCAATACAAAAACTATCCCGACTGTTGATATTTCGTTGGAAGATTATGGTCTTCTTTATCGTTTGACGGAATCTGGCATTAAACCTAAAATCAGTGTCCGTGCCGACTCAAAAGAGCTGGGAGTTGTGCCGACCTTCAATACCATTGCCGAAATTAAAGGCACAGAAAAACCTAACGAGTATGTCATGTTATCTGCCCACTTTGACTCTTGGGATGGTGGCACAGGTGCAACCGATAACGGCACAGGCACCATTGTAATGATGGAAGCCATGCGCCTCTTGAAGAAGTTTTACCCGAACCCGAAAAGAACTATTCTGGTTGGCCATTGGGGAAGCGAAGAGCAGGGATTGAACGGCTCAAGAGCATTTGTTGAAGACCATCCTGAAATTGTATCAAATCTGCAGGCGCTGTTTAATCAGGATAACGGTACAGGCCGGGTAATTAATATCTCTGGCCAGGGCTACCTGCATGCTTATGATTATATTGGCAGATGGCTAGCCAAAGTACCTGGCGAGTATAAAAAAGGACTGGAAACCCGTTTTCCGGGTGCTCCGGGAGCAGGCGGTTCAGACTTTGCCTCTTTTGTAGCTGCTGGTGCGCCTGGCTTTTCGCTTAGCTCATTAAACTGGTCTTATGGCACCTATACCTGGCACACCAACCGCGATACTTACGACAAAATAGTGTTTGATGATGTACGTAACAACGCTATTCTGGCTGCTATTCTTGCGTATCAGGCAAGTGAAGACCCGACCAGAACATCAACCGAAAAAAGTGTTCTGCCATTGAACGAAAAAGGTGAACCTTCTGCCTGGCCGGCTAAACGAAGCCCGAACAGAAAAGGCGGTTTAGATTAATATTTTATATCTTTTAAGGGTCTTTGGTCTTCATCAGAGACCCTTTATTTTTGCCAGTTTTTTCTCAATTAATCGCTTTTCAGGGTCTGATTTCACCAGTTGAAGAGCCTTTTCATAACAGTGTATCGCATTTACGGAATCAGCCAGTTCAGCATACAAATCTCCTTTAGCAGTTTGATAAGTATAATTCATGTGCAGGCTTTCCAGTTCATTCAAATCTTTCAGTGCCACCTCAGGGCCACTTACATAACCTTTCACAATTGCTCTGTTCAATTGTATAAACGGCGATGGCTTTAAGTCGGCCAGCATATTATATAATCTCAGAATAACGTCCCAGTTGGTTTTCTCAAAGCTTTGCGCAGAGGCGTGATAAGAGGCAATGGAGGCTTCCAGGTGATACTCGCTTATTTCGTTTCCAATGGCAGACTGCCTGAAAAACTCATAGGCTCTTGATATCATAAAACTATCCCATAGATTCCGGTTCTGGTCTTTTAGCAGCACAACAGTGCCGTTGGCATCTATCCTGGCCGGAAATCTTGCCGTCTGAAAACACATCAACGCCAAAAGTGCATTAGTTTTGGGTAAATTGGTGAGCGGATTCTTTGTCAATAACAAGCCCAGCCTGATGGCCTCTTCACATAAATCTTTTCTGATTAACTCGTTTGGATGCGACGAACTATAACCCTCACTGAAAATCAGATATATTATCTTAAGCACTGCATCCAGCCTTGTTGTTAGTTCTTCTGCTACAGGCACATCAAGACTAACATGCTCTACTCTTATTTTTTCCTTTGCCCGGTAAAGTCGTTTGTTAATGGTATCCTCAGACGTTAAAAACGCTCTGGCAATTTCAGCGGCATGCAAGCCACCCAGTGTTTTCAGGCTTAGCGTAATCTGAGACTCCAGCGCAATAGCCGGATGACAACAGGCAAACAGCATCCGCAGCTGGCTGTCTTCTATTTCGTGGGGCATAAACATTTGCCCAAGTCTTTCTTCCGGTTCTTTAAGGTAGGCTAGTTCGGCGCTTAATTCAGCAAATAGTTTTTCTCTTCTTATTACATCCAGCGCCTGGTTTTTTGCCACTTTGTATAGCCACGCAGCCGGGCTATCAGGCATTTTTATGCGCCATTCGCTTAGAGCCTTCATAAGCGTATCCTGAACAATATCTTCGGCCAGCTCAATACGACCAAACCCAAACATACGCGCCAAAACAGCAGTCATCTTTCCAGCCTCGTGCCTGAAAAGATGACTGACCAATTGGTTTACCTGTTCGTATCCTGATTCTTCAGACAAGTCTATTGATAGTTTTGAATAGGTCTTATTTCTACTACACTATCATACTCATACATCGGGCAACCCTTCGATAACTCAATGGCTTCTTCCATCGAATCGGCGTTTAAAAGTAAAAATCCGCTTACAATCTCCTTAGATTCGGTATAAGGGCCATCTGTTACCACATGGGCCGAGCCTTTTACAATTTTACCTACCGGCTGAAGGGCGTCTGTTGCAACCAGTTTGCCTTGAGCAGCTATACCGCCAATCCAGGCAGTCCACTTTTCAAGTTCTGCCTGCATCTCTTCAGGCGAAAAATTTTGGTACATGTGTTCAACTTCAATTTCGTTACGGAAAATAAGCATGAATTTTTCCATGATTTTTAGAGTTTTAAATGTTTATAAAATTTATTTCAACCTGTTGACGAATCAGATTGAGAGAATTGGACAAACAATGAATATTTTTTTTTAAATTGCTATAATGGTGAGTGAAGCCAGTTTCAATATACTTTGGCTTTTTACGTTAACTGTATATTGGGCAAGGAAATATGAGAAATTAATTTGGTTTTTACCTATGAAGAAATTACTTATTTTAGTTGTACTGGCGTTTTCTTTGTGTTCAGAAGTATTGGCCAATAAAATATTAATACCAATGGACGAAAGCCAGAGGAACCATTTAAAAGCTTATGGTATTACGTTCTGGCTGCTTAAAGAACACGAAACCGAAGTTGAATGGCTGTTGAATTTCAGGGGCGGTAGTTTTATGTTTAGTGCTTCTCAGAATTTTATAAATGAATGTGTGATACGTGGCGTAAGTTATGAAGTTATTTCAGACGCAGAGGCACAATCAATATTAGCACAAATTGCATCACCCGAAGCAAATATGGATGCAGTAAAACTAAATAAAGCGCCCAAAATAGCAGTTTATTCTCCTAAAACCACCCAGCCCTGGGACGACGCCGTTACGCTGGTGCTTACTTATGCTGAGATTCCATACGACAAGGTTTTTGATGAAGAGGTACTGGAAAACAAATTACCTGAATACGACTGGCTACATTTGCACCATGAAGATTTTACAGGGCAGTTTGGTAAATTTTTACGTATGCGTGGGCAGGCCTGGTATCAGGAACAAAAACATGAGGCCGAAGCAATAGCACGTAAGTTTAATTTTCAGAAAACCTCTGAGCTGAAACTGGCCGTTTCTAAAAAAATAAGGGACTTTGTGAATGGCGGAGGCTATATGTTTGCCATGTGTAATGCAACCGATACCTTTGATATTGCTCTGGCAGCAGATGGAATAGACATTGTAGAAACGCCTTATGACGGCGATGGCGCAGACGCCAATGCAGATAAAAAACTGAATTTTGATAATTGTTTTGCTTTTCAGAACTTCAGACTGGTACTGAACCCCTATGAACTGGAGTTTTCGACGATTGACAGCCAACAGGACGAAAGAGGAGTAAGCGAAACCAACGATTATTTTTCATTGTTTCAGTTCTCTGCCAAATGGGACCCCATCCCCACCATGCTAACGCAGAATCATGTAAATCTTATTAAAGGTTTTATGGGCCAAACCACGGCCTTTAAGAAACAATACATAAAACCAGATGTAATTATTATGGCCGAAAACCGTTCGCTGGGGGAAGCGCGTTATATTCATGGTACGGCAGGTAAAGGATTCTGGACATTTTACGGAGGGCATGACCCCGAAGATTACCAACATTATGTAGGTGAAGAGCCTACTGATCTTAACCTGCATCCAACATCTGCAGGCTACAGGCTTATTCTAAATAATTTATTGTTTCCGGCTGCCAAGAAAAAGAAACTTAAAACCTGATACAAAATAAGCGAAGAAGGCAAATTCAGACTGCCTTCTTCGCTTTTGTAAAAGTCAAGTGTTGTTTTTCTTCACTTTTTTCCCTCTGTTTTTTGCCCACTCCTCTGCTTTTGATGTTGCAATGGCAATGGCTGTGCCTTCGTCTCTACCGTCTTCAATCAAAGCATTTGCAATTTCAATAGCCTTGTTTCTGACCGGTGCCTGAAAGTTTTTCAGAGATTGCGGATAATCAGATTTTGTCCAGGGCATATTACTGAAATTTTACTTTACATTTTATCGGTAATCTTTTCAAGTTTTTCTGCTTCTTCTCTATGATGCATTAAAGTTGGCAATATCTTGGCTGCAAAAGCCTTAATATCTGCATCATTGGCATTATCAGCTATCTTTTTAAATTTGTCAACATCTTCCCGATGATCTTCAACCATGGTGTCCATATATTTCTTATCGAATTTTTTTCCGGTTTCTTCAGACACCTCGTTTACCATTTTCTGATGTTTGTCAATCAGGGTCGTTGGCAAAACAATGCTTTTACTCTCGGCCAGGCTTTTTAGCTCGTCATTGGCTTTGGTGTGGTCGTCAATCATCATTTGCGCAAATTTTTTCACTTGCGGCGATGTGGCTTTGTTTACAGCAATTTTTGCTAATTCTACCTCCATCATACCTGCACTTGCAATTTCTATTACATCATCTACATCTTGTTTTTGAGCCCGGGCCATAGAATCAGTAGAGGCAGTGGCATCTATTGCCTCATTATTTATTGCCTCAGTTGAATCTTTGGAGTCGGTGCTGCCAGAATTACATGAAGCCATTCCCAACATTACGGCAACGGCCAAACTTAATAAAACGCCTTTGTTTTTCATGATATAATCAGGATTTAGTTATGCCTTTATCTGCAAAAAACACATACCACAAAAATTGAAGCAATTCATGGGGTTTATATTCTACTATTAATAAATTTTAATTTCCTGCCTGATTTGAACAACATTGACACAATTTCGAAAAAGGGGAAATATTTCCACATAATGAACACTATATTCCCCAAACCAATGATGTTTAAGGCAAATTCCCCACATTTTCATAACTTCTTCAACACTAAATTAAAGAGGTAAAAATACCACAATAGGTGCTTGCTGATGTATAACAAACGAAACATCACATAATAAGAAAAGCCTCTTTCAATACCGAAAATAAATGGTATGGAAAGAGGCTTTATCAGGCATTTTAAATGCCTTTTTATTTAAATAGCATTATATCTTGCTTCAAAATCTTTTATTCTTCTTCTTGAAATGCATAACTCTTCGCCTGACTGCAGCAAAACAGACCCTGAAAGTTTATCAAGTTTAATTTTCTCTACATGCATCATATTGATGATTATACCGCGATGTATCCTGAAAAAATAAGGTAATACCATAAGTTTATTCTCATAAACCTGTAAATTTCTGGCACTCAGGTAGGTTCTGCCATTGGTTAAATACAAAATGGTATAATTGATTTTACTCTCTAAAAAAATAACCTCTTCCGGGCGTACAAACTTAGACTTACCCCCTACCAGGAAGCGTAAAGTTAATGATGGATTCATAGGAAAGTTAGTTTTCATGGATGTATAATTTATGTCTTTCATATATTCTTCTTAAGCTATAATGTTGTCGAATACGCAGTGTATTTCCGACTTAAATAATAAAATAATTATGCCACCACTGTTAATATTGCCGCCATGTAAAAAAGCACTGAAAGAAACCCGCTATATGTAGAAAAAAAGCACCAATAAATTTAAAAAAATGGGGCATACAAAATGGATGAACAGCCAACAATCAGAAACTATATTGTAGCAGCATAGTATCAAAAACCTTTAATTTGTATTCTTTACATTTTCATCAAAAGAAAAATTGTATTTTTACTGATACATTTTTTTTCAATAAACAATTATATAAAATGGCTGATATACCAGAAGTAAAGCATATTCCAGAAGATAAATTATTTGTAATAAAACTGGAAGAAGACATGGCTTTTCAGGAATATATTCAAACCAATACAGACCTGGTAATTACGCATACAGAAGTACCTAAAGCTATGGAAGGTAAAGGTATTGGCAGCATGCTGGCCAAAAATGCCCTTAAATATGCCGAAGAAAACAACCTTAAAATAATGCCTTTATGCCCATTTATGGCAGCTTATATGCGTAAAAACTACAAAACTTACAAACATCTGCTGGCTCCCGGCTTTAATGTCTGAAAACAATGAAAATAACAAGAAAAAGCGCGCTGAAATCTTTATTTGGCTCAATAATAGGCCTGCCTGCCCTGGCTAAAGGGGAGAGTCAAAAAAAAGACCTTACCGGCTTTAAGGAAGAGTTTGCCATTGCCTGGAAAAGCTCTTTGGAGTATACACTCAAAATTTTTAATCAAATGCCGGATGACAAGCTGGAATATAAGTATACGCCTGAGTCTTTTAGTTTCAGAACACAGTTTGTGCACTGTATTACGTTTACCACTGCCCAGTTGTGCGGAAGACTGAATATACCCAACCCTTATGACGAAAAAGAAAAGCAAAACGGATATTGGGCCAAACTTTCTAAAATTGAGCTGGAAAACGAGATAAAAGGCTTTTACGCATGGGTTGAAAAAACAATTTTTGAAACTAAACCCGAAAAGCTAAACCAGTTAGAGCCTTACGCCGGCGATAAAATACCTGTCTGGCGGCTATTTTATGCTTTAGAAAATCATATAATACACCATCGCGGACAAGCCATTTGTTATCTAAGGCTAAACGGTATTACTCCGATAGGTTACATTGGCTGGTGAAATTTTAACTTCTGAAAAATCAGCAATTAATTTTATAAATTTGGAATTTTATTACCCTGTATTTTATCAAAAAAAGCAAAACAAGCTGTACTTTTTATGAACAAAAACTCTATTATTTATGATGACCTTTATAGATATACAGGCAACAGGTCATTTAAAAGTCTCATCAGGTATGTATTGTTTACTCCTGCTTTCAGATATATTTTCTTCTTCAGAAAGTGCCAGAAGAAAAATCTATTGTTCCCGTTTTACAGAGTAATGCTCTTTCATTATTCTCATAAATATGGCATACAGATTCCGTATCAGACAAAAATAGGCAGAGGTTTAAGAATTTTGCACTTTAATAATATTGTTATCAACCCAGAGGCGATTATTGGAGAAAACTTTAATATTACGCAGGGATGTACCATTGGAATTGATGGAGGAGATAACTTTGGAGTTCCTAAAATCGGTAATAATGTTGCCATGCAGCCTAATTCGGTAGTAGTAGGAAATATCACCATCGGCGATAACTCTTTAATAGCCCCAAATGCATTTGTCAATTTTGATGTACCGCCAGACTCTATAGTTATTACCCAGAAATGTAAAGTTATTTATAAAGAAAATGCCTCAGTAGATTGGGCAATACGTAGAGTCTGACTTTTTTATTTTTAAGGCACATCAAATAGAGTATCTTTCAAAAATAAAAAATCTTCCAAAAACTTAAATGTCGTTGGAAGATCTTCTTTTTTTAGATAATCAATAATTTAGGAATCTTAATTCAACAAAATTATTTTTTGATTATACAAGAGCCATCGTTGCAACAACGGCTATATTTTTTCAATAGTTTCTTGTATTGCCCTTCATCCAAGGTTACATAAATTTTGTTGTAGTCTCCAACAGTTACATCCTGTTTGGTAAAGCTATAGGTTAATGATACCGGGATATTAACATCCACATCAGGCAATGTAGTTGCGCTGGCATTAGCCACTCTGAACGCTTTAGAAACACTGCTTGAGCCCGTTGTTACTACCTCATAACCAGACTTTACCGGAACCGGGAATGAACCCAGGCAAAGGTATTTTTCTGGAGTTTCGCCAACTGCAAGCTTACCTGTTTTCTTATAAACACCAATAATTGTTACATTTGGATTTGCGGTTTTGATACTTCCATCCTGAATTTCAGATTTGCCTATAAAATTAACGCGTTGGTCAGCACATTGAGACGCGCCTGTGGTTCCGATAGTAGCATCATTTGCTGTGGTTGCTGATAAAACTTTCTTTTCAATAGACTGAGGCGTAGTTGATGTTGCAGGAGTAACATCCATGGTTTTATATGCTTTGCTCAGATTTTTGAATTGTTTCTCATCAACATTCAGGTAGATTTTATCACCTTCACCAACGGTAACATCAGATTTGGTAATTTTATAATCTAGTGCCAAAGGCAACATCAGATTTACAGGGGCAACTGTTTCATTACCAGTAACACATACCGGAATGGTTTTAGAATAAGCCATTTCACCTTTTACGCTGTAATCATAAGTAGCACGGTATTTAACCGGATAAGTGCCAAGAGAAACACCTTTATTACCATTAACTGCTACAATTTCCATTGTTTTGCTGGCATTCATTACGTCTCCGCTGGCAATTTCACCTTTCGCGCTGATACTTACCTGCTGGTCAACAACCCTGGTGGGTTCTACAACCGGCCCTGCTGGTATGTAAACAGGTATATAAAAAGCGTTACCGCATTTTTTCATAATATAAATGAAGCAATCGCCGGTTTTTGCTTTCAGCTTAAAGGTTTCAAAGTTATTGCCTAAAATAGACCAGCTGTATTTGTGGCCTTTGGCATAGGCGCCCATCCAACCGGTTGAACCTTTAGGTAGGATTTCAGGCGTTAAACTACCTACCGTAAACGCAGGGTCGTTAATACCGGTGTAACCCAAAGCAGCCAGCAAATCGTCCATTTCTTTTTTAATGCCTTTCTGGTTCTTTTTGTACACTCTCTTCAGATGGTCGAAAGCTGATTTTGCAGTGTGTTTAGGTATTTCCCCAAATTGAGGACTAGTCCCTAATCTATTTAGCACTACAGGGGTTCTGTCGGCGTTGCCCTGAAAAACTTTATAAGGCAAAGAATTACATGGAGAAGACTGCTGATTAGGTGCCGGGTTTTGTTGAGAAAACCCAACTGCTGGTAACATCATTACCGCAAGCGCGAGAATTCTAAATGAAGAAGCTTTCATTTTTTTTAATTTTTAAGTGTCTGAAAATTCTTTGTCCGTTAAGGACAAAAAAGTAAATTATTTGAATAAAGTGATATTTACAGTTTTCCCGTAAAAAAACTGTACCATCAATTCAGGTTCTGTGAGGTTAATCTGATAAGGGTGCAATAAGTAAAAATAGCCGGAAAGACTACGAGCGCAAAAATGGTAATTTATAATTGAAAAACAAATGACATTAATCGCATTATGAATTAAATATTGTTTTCTCGTTTATATATTACCGGTAATGGCCTGTATATCCGGCTTTAAAACTTTATTTGCCCGAAAATTTATAGATAGTAGTGGTTTTATAGGTTTCACCGGGTCTCAGAACAACCGTTGGGAAAGACTTCTGGTTCGGCGAATCAGGGAAGTGTTCTGTTTCAAAGCAAAATCCTTGGCGTTTTTTGTAAACGATACCATTTTTACCGGTTATGCTGCCATCAAGAAAATTTCCTGTATAGAATTGTACACCGGGCTCTGTTGTAAAAACCTCCATGAAGCGGCCTGAACCTGGCTCATACGCAGTTGCCGCCAATACAAGCGAGTCTTTTGCTGGTTGGTTAAGCACCCAGCAGTGGTCATAACCGCCACCCAGCTTTATTTGCTCGTCTGTGGTATCATCTATTCCCTTGCCTATTGCTATGGGTTTGGTAAAATCAAAAACAGTACCTTTAACGGGTTTAAGTTCACCGGTGGGTATCAGCGTTTTATCAACAGGTACAAATCGGTCGGCGTTAATTGTAACCTCATGCCCCAGGTGGTCAGTTTTTCCACCGGTCAGATTAAAATAAGAATGTTGAGTAAGATTAATTACGGTAGGTTTATCGGTAGTAGCGGTGTAGGTAATCTCCAGCGCGTTATCATCTGTTAAAACATAAGTTACCTCTGCGTCAAGATTCCCGGGATACCCCTCTTCTCCGTCTTTGCTAACATAATTCAGTTTCAAGCCGTTTCTGCCGTCTTTTAGTTCTTCAGTTTTCCAGATAACTTTATCAAAACCAACTTTCCCGCCGTGCAGGTGGTTGGGGCCATTATTCTGCAAAAGATTATAAGTCTGGCCATCTAAAGTAAACTTGGCTCCGGCTATACGGTTGCCGTACCTACCCACTAAAGCGCCGAAGAAAGGACTGGCCTTCAGATAACCCGATAGCGAATCATAACCCAATACTACGTCTTCATAATTTCCGTTTTTATCAGGGGCAGTCCAATGTGTTATCAATCCGCCGTAATCGCTTATTTTAATTTCCATGCCTCTGGCATTTCTTAATGTATACAATTCTACTTTACGTCCGTCTGGCAGTTGCCCCCATTCTTGTTTTGTAATTGAAGCCTCCGATTTTGTTGTTTCCATCTTTTTTTGGTTATTTTTTGATTGGCAGGCCAAGCCGGCATAAACCAGTAATGCCCCGGCCAACCATATTCTGATTTGGGTTTTAAATTGAGTCATGTTAATAGTATAGGTTGATTTTGTTTGCCAATATTACACAAAAACTGTTAAAAAGACCGTTTATGTGTTAAACATTTCTGTTTTATAAATTAATATGTATGTATATTTACCCATCGCAGCTTAGGTTGTTTTAATTTATATAAACCAATAGAATCAGTACAAGCAAAGGGGCAAAAGTTCTAAAAATTCAAATAATTGCAATACCATGAAATTTCAAAAACTGCTTTATGCAGCATTATTACTCACAGTCAATACAGTGTTGGCTCAGGTACCGTCGGCTTCAAAATATGACCACCGCGAGGCTTTTAACCCATTGTTTAATTTTATGCCGGGTACAGCGTACAGAAGTGGGTCAGGCTCGCCAGGCCCTTTGTACTGGCAAAACAGAGCAGATTACAAAATTGCCGCCACACTTGATGAAGCAGCAAATAAACTGACCGGAGAAACCGAAATTACTTATAAAAATAACAGCCCGGAAAAACTGGCTTTTGTTTGGCTGCAGTTTGACCAGAACCAGTTTAATGATAATTCAAGAGGCACTAAAACAACCACAATTTCAGGTGGGCGTTTTGGTTCTACCGGCTTTGAAGGGGGGTACCAAATTCAATTGGTAAGTGCTGAGAAAAAAAATGTATCCGGTAAAAAGGCAACCTATCGCCCGGTATATGCCGAACACCTGATTAACGACACACGGATGCAGATACGGTTAACTGAGCCATTGGCTACCGGAGAAGAGTTAAAAATAAAAATCAGCTATTCGTTCCAGATTCCGCGATACGGCTCAGACCGCATGGGCAAACAGGAAACCGTAAACGGCATAATTTATGAAATGGCCCAATGGTACCCCCGTATGGCAGTTTATGATGACATTGAAGGCTGGAACACCCTGCCTTACCTGGGCGCAGGTGAGTTTTACCTTGAATACGGAGATTTTGAATATAACATAACCGTACCTTGGGACCACATTGTAGCTGGTTCGGGTGAGTTATTGAACCCGGGCGAAGTAATGACACCCGAGCAGATTAAAAGATTTAACGAAGCCAAAAACAGCGACAAGACCGTTATAATAAGAGGCAAAGAAGAAGTAACAGATGCCCAAAGCAGACCCCGCCAGAGTGGTACTCTGACCTGGAAGTTCAGATGCAAACAGGCGCGTGATGTTGCCTGGGCCTCTTCTAAGGCATTTGTTTGGGATGCAGCCCGTATTAACCTGCCTAGTGGTAAAACTTCAGTGGCGCAATCGGTGTATCCGGTTGAAAGCGCAACTAATGACAGCTGGAACCGCTCAACTGAATATGTTAAAGCCTGCATTGAGTTTTATTCTAAATACATATTTGAATACACCTATCCGTCGGCTACCAACGTGGCGGGTATTGTGGCGGGTATGGAGTATCCGGGAATTGTATTTTGTAGTTACAGCGACAAAAACGAAAGCCTTTGGGGTGTAACAGACCATGAGTTCGGGCATAACTGGTTCCCTATGATTGTGGGTTCAAACGAAAGAAAATATGGCTGGATGGACGAAGGCTTCAATACATTTATCAATACGCTTTCAACAAAGAGCTTTAATAACGGCGAATATTATCAGCCGGAGAATATACGCCAGTATGCCCCCTATTTTTATGACAGAGACCCGATAATGAACATACCAGACGTTATACAGAATAATAATCTGGGGGTGGCTGCCTATCTTAAACCAGGCGTTGGCTTAACTATGCTAAGAGAACTGGTGCTTGGAGAAAAACGGTTTGACTACGCCTTTAAAGAATACGTTCATCGCTGGGCATTTAAACACCCTACTCCGCTGGATTTTTTCAGAACGATGGAAGACGCAGCCGGCGAAGACCTGGGTTGGTTCTGGAAAGGCTGGTATGTAAACGACTGGAAGATTGACCAGGGGGTAAAAGAAGTTAGCTATATACAGCAGGACGTAACCAAAGGAGCTGTAATTACCATTGAAAACCTTGAGAAGATGCCAATGCCGGTTACGGTTGAAATTAAAGAATCGAACGGAACAACCAAACGAGTGGAGTTGCCGGTTGAAATCTGGCAAAGAGGCAGTACCTGGAGTTTCAAACATCCGTCTACGTCTGCCATTGAGTCGGTAACCATTGACCCTGACGGAAAATTACCAGAAGTAAACACCAAAAACAACCTGTGGAAACCTGCAAAATATAGTAGCCAGACAGCCAATTAAATGGCTGTCTGCTCAGCCTTCCTCTGCCAGAGGAAGGCTGAACGGCGAAGTAATTGTTACTTTTGAGCGCTCGCAAACACCACCGATTGGTGGGTTGAACTTAGAAACGCTCACTGTAATTTGCTGTATTTCAGCAAATTGTTGCTTTACAGCCTCAATAATTTTATACGCTATATGCTCTAATAGCCGATGTTTCTCTTTCATAACGTTGGCTATCAGGGTGTATACCACTTCATAATTGACGGTAAGTCTCAACTTATCTTCCTGCGCTGCCCGATTCAAATCTGCTGTGATAGCAATATCAATCGAGTACTTATTTCCAATTTTTTGCTCTTCATCGTAATAACCATGATAAGCAAAAAATTCTAAACCTTCAAGTGAGATTATTCCCATGGGTGTCAATCGTCTTAAAATATTTGTGGAGTATTATTTTAGCATTTAGCAGCCTTTTGCCGGATATCAGATATTATCAAAAAACGACCCTCCGCCAATATCAGAGTTCTTTGCCAAAATCTCGTTTACTTTTGGTAACGGCGTGTTATCTTTTATATTTTTTTCTTCTTTTTCTACCATCGCTTTCCTGACAGCCTCTTTCACCTTATTCACTTTTTCAAGCATTTCTTCGGTTACTGAATCCAGGTTACTTGCAACCGGTGCCGCCTTTGGAGCCACAGGCTCTGGGATACTTGTTTTTTCCTGAGTTATTTCTGGCAATGCTGCCTCCGGCATAGACACACTGTTATCAATGCCTTTTTCTTCTACATCTTCTTCTGCTTTGCCACCAACAAGCAGGCTCTTCATTTCTTCCAGCTCATCAAATCGTCCCTCAGCGGCCAGAAGTGCCTGTTCTACCCAGGTGGTTGGGTCATGCATGGCATAGGCAGGCCCGGCATTATCTAGTATTTCTTTGATACGCTCTACCGGGGTTGTAGCCAGGCCTCTGAACGTAAATATACCCGAGTCATAAAGCAGCATGGCAATTTTTGGGCCTATACCCTCAATTATGCCCAGTTCATCAGACCTGCCTTCCTCGTCTTCAGCCAGTGTAGCTGCCTCAGGCGCCGGCGTTTCTGAAATTGGCGCTGCGCTGGCAGGCTGTGCGGCGGTAACCTCCTCAGGGATATGATCGCTTGTATCTTCAACTTTGCTGATATTATATACAAGCTTTTCTTCAGTTACTTGTGCGGTTTTAGATTCAAAGTAAGAGAGTTCTTCCTGAATATTGAAGGTAGGTATTGCGCTCTTTTCATCTACAAAAGTATTGAAGGCTTCCTGAATTTTCTCATCAACATTTTCATTCTTAAATTTCTCCTCCAATCTCTGCACATGCTCTAAGGTCGACATAGACAAACTGCGCATCTGAACCAGCAGGTCTGTCTTGTACTGATACATCATCTTGAAATCTTTTTCAAGTTCTTTTACTTCTCCCAGCACTTCTTCTTTTATGTATCTGGCACGGTCTTGTGCTTCCTGAATAACTTTGTCAGCCTCAAGTTGCGCATCACGTAATATCTCCTGGCTTTTCTGTCTGGCATCTTGTATATTCTTATCAGCCTGTTGATTAGCCTGCTCGGTAATCATGGTACTGGTATCTTCTGCAGTTTTAAGCGTTTTAAAGAGGGTCATTTCAATCTCCCGAAGTTTACTAGCTTCTTTTTCAGCCATTTCAAGCTGCATTCTAAGCATTTTACTTTCATTCAATATGCGTTCCCATTCCTGCGAGAGATTTGCTAAAAAATTATCAACTTCTTCGATATTGTAGCCTCTGAAAGTTTTTTCAAATTCATGCTGGCGTATTTCGAGCGGTGTAATTTTCATTTCTTCAATGTTTTTATATAGATTTTATGGCAAAATTAACAAAAAAACTGTCGGTACTCCCTATTTCATTTATTTTCTTCAATTTGCACAGGAGCACCAACCAGTGGTAAACATCAGGTTATCAGGTATTTTAACCTCTGTTTTTTATAACTCAAAAATCAATAATTTATTTGATTTTCAGTTGTCTGTATCCAGTTCCCATACCGAAATGGTTCGGTCATCACTACCAGAAACTATCTGGTTTTTGTAGGTTGTCCACAAAACCTTGTTTACTGATGTACCATGCCCGGCATGTCGGGCGCGGTCAATCACTTTCAATAACCGGAGCGACCCTGTGTCCCATACTTTTACAGACTTATCCATGCTGCCGGTAACAAATTGTAGGCCGTCAGGGCTAAATGCCAGATGATTAATGGCAAATGTATGCGCCGCAACTTCTTCTTCAAGTTTATAGCCGGTCTCAACATTCCAGACTTTCAGGCGGGCATCTCTGCTGCCCGATATCAGCTTTGTAAAGTCGGGTGTGTACCTGATAGTAAAAACCGAGTTGCTATGAGCCTCTATTACGCGTTTCAACTCATAGGTTTTCAGGTCGAAAATCTTAATAGAGTTATCGCTGTAGCCGGCGGCCAATTCCCGCTCTACCGGGTTAACGGCCAGGCACCGGACACTTACGCCCGCCGCTTTTATGTGTTTACGAAAACTGATAGTTTCGGCATCAATAACAGAAATGACTCCGGCGCTGTCGGCTATAAACGCGTTTCCGTCGTAAAACTGAATATCAAAATAATATGCCGGTGATAATTTTAATGAGCGCAGTTCTTGTTTGGTTTCAAGGTCAATCACATGAATACCCTCCTGGTTCTGGGCTACCCAAAGTTGATTGGCCTGAGGTAAATAGGCAAGCGAATATACAGAATTTTTTACTTTCGCAATTAATTCTCCAACATCCGGTTTTTCAAGATTCCATCTTACAACGTATCCGTCACCTGCTGCCGAAAAAAACCGATGGTTCTCTCCAGACCTCTCCAATGCGTATATACAATCCCGATGTCCGGTAAATGTATCTATTTTTTTGACATGAATCATGACATTATATGATTTTTCCAATCATATTATTATTTGTTGTAGATATGTATTTATTTTTACCTGCAAAACTAATTGTAAAACATTTCTCAAAAACATTACTCCCATGAATTTTTCGGCTGAAACAGAAAAAAGCACAGTTTTTACAGAAGTAGAAAAAGTAATAACCGACCTAGGATTTACTATTGCTAATCAGGACCAGACACGCCCTTGGGGTGGTTTCTTTGTTCTTGATGAATCACAAGCGCCGAAATTTATAGAAACGTATTTTCCGCATTTAAGCATTGAAGATTTTGGTGTTGGCCGCAAGCTGAGCCCGAAAATTCTGGTAGTTGCACCAGACAAACGTCTTTCATGGCAGTATCATTTCCGTAGAGCTGAAATCTGGAAAGTAGTGGGAGGAATAGCAGGTGTTGTGACAAGCGATACGGATGAGGAAAATGAATTGCAAACACTAAACCTTGGAGACATAATTAATCTGAAACAAGGCGAAAGACACCGTCTGATTGGTTTGAGCCAATGGGGCATTATTGCTGAAATCTGGCAACATACTGACCCTGAGAATCCGTCTGATGAAGATGACATCGTTCGCGTTCAGGATGATTTTGGTCGTTGATATAACCGGAAAGCCTTTTGAGAAATTTCAAAAGGCTTTCTTTTTGTTATTCAACATACAAAACCAGGCCTTTCAGGTAGCTACCCTCGGGATGAAACAGATTTACAGGGTGGTCGGCCCCTTGTGTAAGGTGATGCAGCACTCTTACCTGCCTGCCAACCTCTAGCGCTGCCGACACAACAGTATTATAAAATAGTTCTCTGTCTACCACTTGCGAGCAGGAAAATGTAAACAAGATACCCCCACTGGCCAGCCGCTTAATACCCTCCATATTCAACCGTTTGTAACCTTGTACTGCCTGATGCCTTTTGGCTATACTTTTTGCATAGGCTGGCGGGTCTAGCACTATCAGGTCATAAATCTGGTCGTTTTGTTTCAAAAAACTCATTACATCTTCGGCTACTGCCTGGTGGTTGTCTGCATCGCCAAAATTGGCAGCCACATTCTGGTTTACCAGTTCTATGGCTTTCTTTGAAACATCAACAGATTCTACGCGTTGCGCACCAGCCCTCAATGCGTAAATAGAAAACCCACCCGAATAACAAAAGGCATTCAGGACTTTTTTGTCTTTGGCATAATGGGCTAACAAGGCGCGGTTGTCGCGCTGGTCAAGAAAGAAACCTGTTTTCTGACCCGTTTCCCAGTCAATAAGAAATTTGTTTCCGTTTTCCAAAACCTCATGAGGCAAAAGGTTTTCTGAAGAGCCTGATGAAAACAAATATCCGTTTTTAATGGTTTTGCCAAATTCGTCGGGCAATGTTTCGGCACTTTTATCGTAAATGGCCAACAGGGCATCGCCATAAATGCTTTTTAGCGCACTTACTATTTTTTCTTTCTCGCGCCACATACCAATCGTATGGGCCTGAAAAACAATTACACGTTGATAATAATCAAGTATTAATCCTGGAAACCCGTCGCCCTCTCCATGCGTAAGCCTGTAACAGGTAGTACTTTCACTTTGCACGGTCTGCCTGATGGAATAAGCTGTTCTGAGCTTTTTCAACCAGAAATCTTCATCAATTATACCCGGCTCGTACGAAAAAATCTTGATCGTAATACTGCCATTATAAAAATGGCCTGTGGCCAGATAATTACCTTTTTTATCGCACACTTCAACAATGTCTCCGTCTTGTGGCTGCCCTTCTGTTCTGGCAATGGCACCAGAGAAAACCCAGGGGTGCAGCCGCTTCACTACCTGCTCTTTTCCGCCCTGTAAAAAAACTTTTGCGTACATATCTTCTTTTTCGTTCCGTTTCAGATACAAAATAAGAAAATATACAAGGCCAAAGAAAACGTTTTTGCATTTTTATATTTACTTTTACTTCGCTTTCAATAGATAGTTAATTTGATTCTTACCCTTTTAAAAATTCAAATACGCACTATGAAAATAGACCGTCGAAATTTCCTGAGAAACACCAGCCTGCTAGCCGCAGCACCACTACTTGCCAATCAATTATGGTCATGTACTCCATCATCAAAAACTGAAGAAAAAACCACCGATTCAACTGCCACTTCCGCCATGACGGCAGAACCATCAGTTAAACAATTCGGGATACAACTCTGGACCGTGAAGGAAGACTTAGCCAAAGACCCGAAAGGTGTATTGAAAGCACTGGCAAGTTATGGATATAAACAAATTGAAAGTTTTCAGGGTGACAAGGGCGTTTTCTGGGGAATGACTGCCAAAGAATTTAAAACACTCATGGACGATATCGGAAGTAGCCTGGTAAGCACCCACTGCAATCCGGACTACACCATGAAAAAGGAGACTGAAAGTGAATTTAAAAAACTGGTTGACGACGCCGCAAGTATAGGCATGAAATACCTGATAAATCCATTTTTGGGAAGCCTTACCAAAGCTGACGAATGGAAAAAAGCAGCAGAGGGGTTGAACCGTCAGGGAGAAATTGCAGCCAAAGCAGGGCTGCGAGTAGCTTATCATAACCATAATTTTGAATTTAAGAAATTTGCAGATGGCACCATGCCTGAAACCATTCTGCTTGAAGGCACAGACCCTGCTCTGGTAGATTTTGAAGCCGACTTGTACTGGGTGGTTTCGGCCGGAGAAAATCCCGAAGAATGGCTTACCAAATATAAAAACCGTTTCCGCCTGGTGCATGTGAAAGACATTCTGAGCGAGGCTAAAGTAAAAGAAATAACAGAAAAAGAGAAAGTAAAAGACCCGTTGTTCTCGTTCTCAACAACCATTGGTAGTGGCAGAATTGATTTCCCTCATTTGTTAAATGTGGCTTCTCAGAACGGCGTAAATTATTTTATTGTTGAACAAGAACGTTTTGATGGTACAACACCTTTGAAAGCTGCCGAAGCTAATGCAGCCTATATGAAGAATCTGGTATTTGCCTGAAAATAATAGTTTTAATCAGTAAAGGGGCTGGTTGCTAAGCAACAAAGCCCCTTTCTGTTTTTAGTTTCTTGCTGTGTTTGCCTATAAACTGCCAATTAACTCTTTAATGATCAGTGTCATGGTTGGTTCTGCTTTGCGGGCGGCTTCCAGTATTCTCGGAAGTTCAGCTTTTTTCAAAAGCTCCGGCACGCACATATCAGTAATTACAGAAATACCAAAAACCGGTATATCCATCTGGCGGGCTACAATCACCTCTGGCACAGTACTCATCCCTACGGCATCTGCACCCGACAGCCTCAGCATTCTGTATTCGGCCCTGGTTTCCAGGTTCGGCCCCGGCACACTCACATAAACGCCTTTGTGCAAACCTTCTATCCCATTCTGAGTGGCTAATAATAAAGCTTTCTCAATCATTTCTATTTCATAAGGTTCGCTCATATCCGGAAACCTGTCGCCCATTATATTTTCTCCTCTCAGCGGGTTATCAGGTAAAAACAGACCGATGTGGTCTTCTATTATCATCAGGTCGCTTTCTTTAAATCCCGGATTCAACCCGCCAGCAGCATTAGATACTATCAGGCGCTCAATGCCCAGCCATTTCATTACACGCACCGGAAAAGTAACCTGCTGCATACTGTAACCTTCATAATAATGAAACCTGCCCTGCATACAAACCACCTTTTTGCCATTGAGTGTTCCGAACAACAATTTACCTTTATGCGACTCAACTGTGGATATCGGGAAATAAGGTATGTCAGAATAGTTAAGCGAAAACTCAATAGCCATGTCATCGGTCAGTTTGCCAAGGCCGGTTCCGAGAATGATACCAAACTGCGGTTTGAAGTGGTCTGTCTGTGACTGGATGTAATCTGAGGCCTCCTGAATATGGTTAAGCATTTGCCAATGAAAGTTTATTAGATAGGCAAGGTACTAAATAAAAACAAAAAGCATGACTGCTACAGCCATGCTTTTTATCTACGAACGAGAATATATCTTACAACGCCAATGTACCTTTGCGGGCTGCATCAATCAAAGTAGCTTCCAAGCCTTTTTTGTTGATAGTACGAAGGGCTGAAGTCGAAACTTTCAATGATACCCATACACCTTCTGACTCCAGGAAAAATTTCTTGGTTTTCAGATTCGGGAAAAATTTACGCTTTGTTTTATTGTTAGCGTGCGATACGTTGTTACCGACTTGTGTTCTCTTACCAGTAATTTGACAAACCTTTGCCATTGTATTATAATATTTTCTATGAAAAAATGGAATTCCTTAAACGGGAGTGCAAAATTCGTAATTATTTCTCAAATAAAAAAACAAATTTACCTTTTTTTGAAACCAAACGGGCAGTGCCTACAGCCATTTTTGCAACAATAGCCCCTCTTTTTGTGGTAAACTTCGGTAAAAACCATAAATCCACCTTCAAAATAGTAATCTTCTTCTGCAAACACAGATGAAACAGTTTTGCCTTTACTATTTTTCTGACCTCCCAATTTTGATATATTCTGTTGGTTGATTAACTTAAAAGGTCAAATAAACGTTCATTAAACCATGGAATTAGTCATCCGCATAGCTACTATTGACGACGTACCCAGTCTATTAAATATTTATGCACAGGCATTAGATAATCATAAGGTGCTATCGGTAGAGGCTGCCAAAGAGATTTTCATAAAACAAAGCCAGTACCCTGACTACCACGTTTTTGTAGCTGAAAACAACGGAACAGCCGTTGGTACATTTGCCTTGCTGGTAATGGAAAACATGGCACACATGGGCAGCCCTTCGGCTGTGATTGAAGATGTAGGTGTTCTGCCTGAAGCTCAGGGGCAAGGCATTGGCAAAAAAATGATGGCATTTGCGCTGCAATATGCCAAAGAAAAAGGTTGCTACAAGATGTCGCTCTCAAGCAACCTTCGCAGAGAACAGGCTCACCAGTTTTACGAATCCTTGGGTTTCAATAAGCATGGATTCAGTTTTCTGATAAACTTACCCTAATTTTACTTTTCTCTCATTAAAGTAGGGCTTCAGCACCTTTTTGTCAAAAACTGCCAGCAATACAATCAGATTCAGCAGGGCAACAATCCGGATGAAATCTCCCGTCAGAAAATCTCGTAACTCCTGCATGCGCGGAATAGCCACAATATTGTTAACACTATTGCCTGGTGCATAAATCATGGCCAGGGCAATAGTAGTTATTATTGCCAGGGCAAGTACACCCAGAATAACTTGCGGTAACCTGGCTGCCCATGATTTTCTTCTTACAACCACAAAAACCGGCTGATGAACAGGAACTGCAGCCATAACACTTTCAGTAAAGCTGGCAGATGGTTTCTCCAGCGGCATATTCAGCATATCCAGGTGCAAGGCTTTCATTTCCATAAAATACGCCCGGTAATTTTCAGAACGCTTCATCTCGCAGGCATGTAGCTGCAAAATAGCTTCAGTTGCAGTGCCATCCAGAATATCAAATATTTGTTCGTCTTTCAGCATCTCTATTCTTAATATTTATTGTGGAACCAATCTCTCCACGCCAGTTTAAGCAAACATTGCTTTTTATCTAAACGTAAAAATAAGCGTTTTATAGCTGCTTTGTATTTATTCTTTTACAAAAGGCTTCGCACCTCTTCTTTTAGTTTTTTCTTTATTTCATCGGCCAGCCGCTTTCTGGCTCTGAACAACTTTACCTTGGCGGTTTCGGCACTTATTGTTAAAATTTCTGCAATTTCTTCAAGAGTTTGTTCTTTCAGATAAAACAAAGTTATAAGTAAGGCATCATCTGACGACAGATTCTGCAAGGCCTTGTGAATAGCCTTGCTCCGCTCCTGGCTTCTGATATGTTCGGTGGTATCAGCCTGAGCTCTTACCATCATAGCCTGGGTTGACGTCTCAATGTCTTCGGTAAAGACACGGTTTTTCCGTTTCTGCATTAGAGCAGCATTAAACACTATTCTATAAAACCAGGTAGTAAACTTAGATTCATAGTTAAAGTCATTGATATGTTTATATACCTGCAGAAAGGCATCCTGAGCAACCTCTTCGGCGTCTTCCCTGCTGTTCAGAATCCGGTACGCTACGGTAAATGCATAGTCTTTATGGCGATTGATTAACTCTTTATAAGCTAACCTATCACCTGCCTGCATACGCTTCAGTAGGGTAATATCTTTATGTTCGTTGTTCACTAGCACATTTGATGCGCCATTTTGCTAAACGTTACACTTGTTCTGAAATATTTTATTTTCATATCAGCCTGTAACCTCACTTAAATTGCCTGCATCCTATTGCCAAATTATTATTTAACTTTTAAAACATACATTATTATGGATTCCGCCAAAGCATTAGTTGCCATTGCAATTCCGGTAACAGCCATTCTTGGACTCGTTGGACTGCTGGTTGTATTAAGAAAATTTGACAACGACGAAAAAATGGCTATGATTGAAAAAGGGCTTACACCACCCCAAAAGCAAGGCACCAAAGTTAACCCTGCCTCTGCTTTACGTTGGGGCTGTTTGTTTATGGGTGTAGGTTTAGGTATTTTTATAGCTAATATGATAGATAGTGTTAAAGAAGACGCCGAAGCACTTTACCCGGCTCTGATTCTAGTCTTTGGTGGCTTGGGGCTGCTTGTATCTTACTATATACAATTGCAGCTAGACCGCAATAACAAAGAATAGTTAATATAGACGGGCCTTAACGGCCTGTCCACTTAGCTAAATTACCTTTGCCACCAATGGCCCAACAGCTATTTTTATAACACGAAACAGCGTGGAAAGACTCGGTATCGATGGCTTTCCATGTTTTTCCGTTATCGGCTGATACCCCTGTGCCTGATGTACCCACTACTATCAGGCTTTTGTCTGGCAGCATCCAGGCAGACTCCTTTAGTCCATCTGGTTTCGCCTGCGTAAGCAGTGCCCAGGTTTTTCCGCCATCATGAGTAATAGCTACATTATCTGTGGCTTTCTTGTCGTCTTTGTAATCTCCACCGGTAGCAATGCCATCTTTATCGGTATAAAAATGTAAGCCGAATATACCTGAGGTTTCACCTTGTTTAAAAGGGGTTTCAGCCACCTGCCAGGTTTCGCCTTTATCGGTAGTGTAAAAAACTCTGCTTTGGGTGTTTATCCAGGCCAGTTTTTTGTTTCTGGTGTTTACACAAGTGCCGCTGGCCGCAAAAGAAGCTTCTTTGGGCTTAATAGCAGGCAGTTTTTCAGGCGATACCCGATCCCATTTTTCGCCATCCAGCGTTCGCAATATGTAGGGTTTATCATCTACGGGGTCACCAATCAGTATTCCCTCTTTCTCATTCCAGAAATCAAAAGAATCAAAAAAGGCTCCCTTTTCGGTAGTCTGAAAAACAACGCGCCAGTTTGCACCGCCGTCGGTGGTTTTAAATATTTTTGCTGCGCCTTTATCTGCTTCACCTGCGCTCATGGCAAAGGCCGTTTTTTCATTCACGCCGTGTATATCTCTGAAATCGAGGGTTTCGGCACCTGCTACTTTTATTACCTGCCAGGCTGCCCCACCGTTAATTGTTTTCAGTATGGTGCCTTTGGTGCCACCAGCCCAAACAACTTTGCTGCTTGCAGCAGAAATAGAACGGAACGACGCATCTGTACCGGCGTTCTGCTTAACCCATTGTGCCTGAGCAGTGCTGACCGATAGAATTATTAAAAGGCAAAAACGTTTTTTCTTAAAAATAAAGTTAATCATATCAATCATTCAGAATAGAGGTATATTTTTGTAAAATGAAGCAACGAATGTACATATTTCTTTCAACTCTTTTCTTTTTTCCCATCAGCTTTTTCGCTTCAGCGCAAGACGATGTTAAGATAGAATTCGGGAAGAAGAATCTGATGATTGACGAACCCCTGGTTGTGAATGTAATCATTAAAGGAAGCGACAAATCTGTGGTAAGCAATTTTCCGGATATACCGGGTTTTACCAAAACTGACAGAAAAATAACCCACGCCAAAGGACAGCAGCATACCATTACGCAAAATTATACGCCCATTAAAGAGGGTTCTTACCGCGTATCTTCCTTTGAACTGACTGTTAATGGGAAAATTTATGAGTCTGAACCTGTGATGATTACAGTAGCGGCGCCGGATGAAGATGAGGAAGAAAATAAAGAGGTTATCAGTTTTGAAAGCTTAAAAGACAATGCCTTTCTGGCCTTGACTATCGATAAAAGCACTGTTTATGTAAGTGAGGGTTTCAGGGTATCGCTGGCGTTTTATATTGCCGAAACCAATACCATGCAGATAAGTTTCCCTGATAATCTGAATGCACAGGTAGATGCCATTGCCAAGAAAATAAAATCGGCCTACTGCCTGGAAGAAAGAATCAATATTACCAATATTGTTGAAGAACACAGAACAATTGACGATAAGAAATTTCTGGTTTATAAATTTTTTGAGGCCATTTATTTTCCGCTTAATTCACAGCCCGTGGTAATTCCATCGGTGGAATTAAAAATGGATCAGCAAAAAAGAAAAAGTGAAGACAAAGAAAGCATAGGCTTTATAAGTAAACCATTTACAGTAAAAGTAATTGCCCTGCCCGACCACCCACTGAAAGATAAAGTAGTAGCAGGTAATTTTGATTTGGTTGAAGAAATTGAAACCCGAAAGATAAACACTGGCAAAAGCTTCAATTATAGTTTTAAGATTGTTGGCAGAGGCAATTTCTCGACTATTAATGTTTCGTCTCCTGCTAATGATAGTTTCTTTGATTTCTACCCGCCTGATGTTAAGGAAGAGCATAACCGCGACTTTACCTTGCAGGAAAAAGAATTCAGGTACCGCGTAGTACCTAAAGATTCGGGCCAGCAGGCACTGGATAAATATTTTTACTGGATATATTTCAATACCAAAAACAAGGCTTATGACACCCTTAAGTCTAAAATAAAAATAAAGGTATTGGGGAAAGCCATTCATGACAAGGAATCGGGCGAATCGGAAGATATATTTGCTGGCATTGACAGGCTCGATACCTCTTTGATGCAAACCAATTATCAGGAAGTTTTCAAGAACATTTCAAACTTCCTGATAATCTGTATGATAATGGGTTGCCTGTACCTGTTCAGTTGGAAACGCTCAGGAAAATAGGCTATAAGTTCGGGTGCTTCTTGTGGAAACTGGTGGCATCCTGATAAGCCTTTGCTACCTGAAGTAATTTGGCCTCACCAAACAATTTGCCCATAAATGTAATACTGGTTGGCCTGCCCTCAGCTCTGAAACCGTTAGGTAATACTACACAAGGGTGGCCGGTCAGGTTGGTTAATGTCAGGTTTCTGCCAAAAGACGGAGAAAGATACACATCAATACCTTTAAGTTTATTTTCCATTTCCTGAATAAGCAATGTTCTGTGTCTGTTGGCCTGTAAGTACTCAACAGCCGGTATAAAACGAGCAGAGCGAAAAGCATTGGGCCAGGCATTTTTGTTCTGCCTTACCATCAAATCGTCTCTGCCTGAAAGGGTGAGTTCATCAAAGGCGGCGGCGGCTTCAACACTCAATAAAAAACTGATATCGTTAGATGGCAGGTTGGGTAGCTCCATCGGTATCAGCTCTGCACCTAATTTTTTCAGAGTTATTAATGTAAGCGAATCCATTGTTCGGGTTGGATATTTTCGCTCAAAGTCGCTTTTCAGGTAGGCTATCCTTATTCCTTTTAAGCCTTTGGCGCCATCATAATTAAACGGGGCCAGCATACAGGTAAAGTCTTGCCCATCAGGCCCCTGAATGGCATTAAACACAATGGCACAATCTTCCACAGTTCTGCAAATGGGCCCAAGTTTATCCATGCTCCAGCTTAAAGCCATGGCACCAGTACGTGGTACTCTTCCGAATGTGGGTCTTAGCCCGGTTGTTCCGCATTCGGTAGAAGGCGACACAATTGAGCCCAGCGTTTCAGTACCAATGGCAAATGGCAATAATCCGGCTGCCACTGAAGATGCCGACCCGGCAGAGGAGCCGCTTGAACCCCGGTTCAAATCCCACGGATTAAGGGTTTTACCACCAAACCATACATCACCCATGGCCAGTTCTCCCAAAGTAAGTTTAGCACAAAGAATGGCTCCTGCCTTTTCTAATCTCTTAATAACCTCAGCATCCTGGTCGATTACCTGTTCTTTATATGGTACAGAACCCCAGGTTGTTTTATAACCTTTTACAGCCAATAAATCTTTGGCGCCATAGGGTATGCCATGCAGCAAGCCACGGTATTTACCAGCTTTTATTTCTGTATCGGCTTGTAGGGCCTGCTTCAAGGCCAGCGCCTCGGTTATGGTTATGGCACAATGCAGTCGGGCATCATATTTTTTGAGCCTGTCGAGAAAGAACTTTGTCAGATCAACAGAAGAGATTTTCTTTGTTCTGATTAACTCTGCCAATGCTCTTACCGAATAATAAGCCAGTTCTTCTCTATTGGCTGGTAAGCTGACGTTGCCAATTTGTGAGACACTGAACGGTTCATATTTCTTCTCAAATTTAAAACCCACCGGCAGAGGATTAAAGTATAAAGCCGGCGCTACACTGTTGTTTAACGGAATTTTTCTGATGCTCTCAAAATCTTTTCGGTTATCATTCAAATCACTAATCATGGAGTCAGCCTCTGCTTCAGTAAAGTCAATACCCAGAATTTTCTCTGCTTCGTTAATTGCCGCAACCGTAATGGGGCGGTTATCGGTCAGTTTTGTTATAAAAGCGCCAAGCATAAGCGACGCCAGACAGGCCGCTGGTAGTAGAAGTTTTTTCATTGGCACAAAATAGTATTGTTGATTGATTTGAATACCAATTTAATTGAATTTCAGAAAAAACGAATGTAAGAGCACTGATAAATCAAAAAACAATAGCCAACACTGAAAACAGCATTGGCTATTGTTGCAACCTGTATGGTTATTTCTTTGGCTGAATAACCTCTTTGTAGCTTACCAGTTTAATGCCTTTGCGTTCAATGGCTTCTTTAACTTTTTCGCTGGTAAAAATATGGGTTACATCCTGCCGGCCCTGTGATACATCTTCATAACCGATATGGTGAATGGCTTTCAGTTCATCATTATCCAGACCAGGATGCTCTACGTACACATAGGTTTTGCCTTCTTCCAATTTATCAAGCATGCTGATAAATGCATCTATTCGTTCGGTAGTAGTTTTATTTCTGAAATCAAAACCGGTGTAGCTGATACCAAAATCTTTCTGACTATCGGCATCTACCAAAGCCAGATTATATTCTTTAGCCACTCTTTTGGCCATTTCTTTTACCTCAGGCGTAAACGCCACACTACCCATGTGGCCTGATATATGGCTTAACCGAGGAATATATTTCAGCGCTAACTGTATCTGCGCGCGAAGCTCTTTCTCAATATCAGCAAGTTTCCAGGCATTGTCCATCACTGCCTGTTGCGGGTAATTGTTATTATGGAATAACATCGGATAAAAATAGCCGTCTTTATCTCTTAAGCTAGGGGCGTCTGTCAATGGTCTCCACTTTACATTGTCCCATTCGCTGGTAATGGCAAAATGCAGACCTGCGTCAATACCTTTATTTTGGTCTAATAATTTTACCGCCTCCGGGAACCAGGGCGATGGCGCGATAACCTCTATTGATGTCTCTATTCCTTCTCTAAAGCATTTGATTAAAGCCTCATTGCCAGAATGAGAATAGCCCATGTCGTCACCTCGCACAATCAATTGAGGTGCATTGTTTCTTGTGTTTCTTAAAACACCTTTTTTATTAATCTTAGCGAAAATACTGGCTATTTCAATACCCACATTGTCGCCATTAAAGGAAAATTTCAGGGTTTCTGTATGAGGGCTTTCAATGTATCTCAGGGTTAATTCCAGGTTATCATCGCCATTCCAGGTATAGCTGCCTGCCACTTTAAAAGTAGGTATATTAGAACGATTGGCTTTAGCCCTTGCAACCAGATAGGGCCCAAATTTGGTGGTTTCGCTATACTCCCATTTGCCTGCACCAAACGGAATCCGGTGAGTTACTGAGTCAGTTTCTAAACTTAGATAACAAATATTGTTCTTAAACTCAAACTCGACACTGGCAAGTGATTTGTCTTTGGCTATTACGCCAAAAGTTCTGCCTGAAATCTTAGATTCTAAAGCTGAACCTGCGTTCTTTTGAGGAATAGGCAATGCCAGTTGTTTCGATTTTTCTTTTAACAATGCAAGCGCTTTGGCATTGGCAGGCAATTTTTCAGGCTTGAATGCCGGAAGAATGTATTTCCAGACCAGGTTGATTTCTGACTGCATATCGGGTGCTTCTGCTGTTAGTAAAACTACTGCATCCTGATCAGGCATAACTATTATAAACTGACCATTAGCGCCGTCTCCACGATAAGCATTATTACGGCAACGCCACATCTGGTAGCAATAGCCCTGCAGCCAGTCGCTTGAATCTTTTTTGGCCTGAGGGGCATCAGGGTCTTGCATTATTTTCATGGTTGAGGCTTCCTCTACCCAGGCTGCGGGTAAAATCTGTTTGCCTTTCCATTTGCCTTTTTGCAGAAACATCTGGCCGAATTTGGCCATGTCTTCAGTTTTTAATCTTAATCCCCAACCACCGGTATTAATTCCGTGCGGGTCAACCTCCCAGTCAATGCCCTCAATACCAAGCGGGTCAAACAACCTGGGTTTCAGGTAATCTACTATTTTTTCCCCTGTCACTTTCTGTACAATGGCTGAGAGCATGTAAGTTGCTACAGAGTTGTACAGAAACTTAGTACCGGGCTTATTAACAATAGGACTACTGAGAAAAGTTTTTACCCAATTGTCGCTGATTGCAACAGGGCCGGTGGGGTCTGGGGCTTGTCCGGCACTCATGCTTAGCAGGTCTTTTACGCGTAGCTCAGCCAGATTAGGGCTTATTGTTTTTGGCAAATCATCCGGGAAGAAGGAAATCACTTTATCGTCAACCGTTAACCGTTTCTCGGCAACTGCAAAACCTACAGCGGTGGCTGTAAAACTTTTGCTGCACGAATACATGGTATGTTTTAAGTCTGCTCTGTAAGGATTCCACCAGCCCTCAGCCACCACTTTCCCATGACGTAGAATCATATAGCTGTGAAACTCAAGTTTGCTTTTTCCGGCGGCTTCCAGAAACTGAATAATGCCCTCGCTTGAAACCCCTTCAGCTTCAGGGGTGCTTCTGGGCAAAGAAGTATTTTTTTGAGCGAATGCAAATACGCTCAAAAAAAGCAGTAGAAACGTCTTTCTCATCATAGGTAGTTTTAGACAGGTTATATCGTTGAATATGAGTTTGAAAGTTATGGAATATCTGTTTATTTTCATAATGCCTTAAACCTTAACATCTTTGCGCCTTCCGATTAAAGCAAATTTATAATAAAAAAAGAGAGAATTCTCATTCTCCCTTGTGATATCTGATGATTCGCTAATTACTGACTTTGGTTTTAGGCCTGATGATTAATCGCAGCGACTGATCATAAGTAATATAGCTCCAAACCCAATTAATGAATACCATCACTTTGTTCTTAACGCCGAGAATAGACATCAGATGCACAAACATCCAGACGTACCAGGCAAATGCCCCCTGGAACTTCCAGAAAGGTAAATCTACCACAGCCAGGTTTCTGCCCACTGTTGCCATTGAACCTAGGTCTTTATAACTGAATGATTTCAAATCTTCGCCTTTCATCAGGTTAAGTATATTCTTTGCCAGTAGTTTACCTTGTTGAATAGCCGGTTGCGCTACCTGTGGGTGCCCGTTCGGAAATTTCTCATCTCCGCTCATTAAAGCAATATCGCCCACCGCAAAAATATTCTGATAGCCGTCTACCTGGTTAAACTGATTAACTTTCATTCTCCCGCCTCTTCCATACACTTCCGGAGCAAAACCTTCAATAGTATTGCCTTTTACACCCGCAGCCCAAACCACATTATGGGTTCTGATTTTCTCATTGTTACTCGTGTAAGCAAATTGACCGTCAAAATCTACAATTCTTTCACCAGCCCTTACAATTACACCTAACCGCTCAAGATATTCTTTTCCTTTAACCGAGGCCTCGTCAGACATCACTTCTAATACATGAGGCGAAGACTCAAACAGATAGATTTTCATCATGTTGAAATCAAGCTCGGGATAATCTTTTGGCAAAATCATTTTTTTCATTTCTGCCAATGTCCCGGATACCTCCACACCTGTCGGGCCGCCACCTACCACCACCATGTTCATCAGGCCTTCACGGGTTTCGGCGTCTTCGGCGGTTAAGGCATCTTCAAAATTCTGCAATACCCGGTTTCTTAAGTAGATTGCCTCCGACACCGATTTCATGGGTATGGCATTGTTTATCATGTTTTGCATACCAAAAAAATTGGTACCTGCACCCATTGCCAAAACCAGGTAATCGTAATGCACATCGCCCAGTTCTGTTTCTATCTTCTGCTCTGACGGCACTACTCTTGTTACGCTTGTAATACGGATATGAATGTTTTTTTTCTTCTGGAATATTTTCCGGAGAGGAAAAGATATAGAGCTGGGCTCTAACCCTGCCATAGCCACCTGGTAAAAGAGAGGTTGAAACTGGTGGTAATTATTTTTGTCAATTAATACGATTTGAACATCGTTTTTTTCGAGTTTCTGTGCCAATGCCAGGCCTCCAAAACCAGCGCCTACAATTACGATGCGTTTCTGAGAAGTATCCGGAATATTAGGTTCCATAGTATATCAATAGCCGAAGCCGTTTTGTATTTTTCTAATAACAGAACGCCCGGAAAGCCGTTTTTGTTCAGCAATATTTAGAATTATTCGGGCATCTTAAAAAAACAAAACCCGTTCAGGCTTGATTCTGAACGGGTTCGCTAATCGTTAAAACAACATTTCATTTGGTGGTTTTATACCTTTCAGACGGATGTAAATGGTGGTTTGTCCGCGATGATGAGTCTGGTGCTCAAACGCCTTGGCAAATACCAGTTCTTTGCTCATTTCACCTCTGTTGCCAAAGGTTACCATTTCTTTCAGCTGTGCGTCTGTCATACCTTTAAGGGCATTGATAACAAAGTCGTAGCTGTCTAAAACCATTTTGGTAGTGGCCGCTTTCGATTTATCTTCTGCTTTTTCGCAGGCGCCTCTTTCTACCGGGCTTTTTACGCCACTGGCCAAAGAGCCAAAACTATAGTTGGCGTCGGCCAGGTGCAACAATTGTTGTGCAAAAGAACGGATATCCGGAGAAGCCTTAAAGTCGTATCCGTCTTCCGGCATGGTTTCCAGATATACTTTGGTATAGGCTTTGGCCCGCTCCCATTCTTTCAGCATCTGGTCTTTATCAAGTGCAAAGGCACTGCTGAAACTAAAGACAAGCATTGTCAGTAGTGAAACTAGTAAAGATGTTTTTTTCATTGTTATAGATGTTTGTAATAGATTTATTATTCTAAAAGTAAATGTAATAAAAAAGAGACTTTCCGGTATTCAGAAAGTCTCTTTTAAAATTTATCGGTATCAGTTAGCTACAAATTCGCCACTGGCTCTTAGTTCAACTTCTTCGCTCACCACGGCTGACGGCATAGCGCCCACACCAAAGTCAGTACGGTTGATGGTACCTGCGGCTTTGAAACCTACTACTTTTTTACCCTGACGGTTAGTGGTTGTTCCAATTAAAGTCAGGTCAATGGTAACCGGCTTGGTTACACCTTTCATAGTAAGGTTACCACCCAATTGGTATTTTTTAGCCCCTACACTTTTAATAGATGTGCTTTTAAAGGTAATGGTCGGGTACTTTTCAGTATCAAACATATCAGCTTTTTGCAAGTGTGCATCTCTGTTATCCTGATTAGTATTTACGCTTTTGGCGTCAATTGTCAATTCAAATACTGCATCAGAAAAATCCTCTTTAGAAGAGGTAATGCTGGCATCAAAATTTCTGAAAGTGCCATCCACTTCAGACAACATTAAGTGTGTTACAGTAAAGTTCACTTTTGCGTGGGCTTTGTCTGCTACCCACTTTTGTGCAAATGAACCTATTGAAACAAATAGGCATAGTACCAAAACAACTGCTTTTTTCATTAGTCTTAAATGATTAAATTAATAATAGTGAATTGATTATAACAAATGTATATACATTTATTTTATCTGCAAGGGATTTTTACTGAATTAACATAACAATAAACAAGCCCTTGGCCAGACAAATATGTAATGCAATCTGTGACAGAAAAAAATGAGTAGACATAAACCAAAATTTTCTCGGCATTTTTCAATAATACGAAGATTATGGCTTTAAAGATATGTTTAAAAGCCTGCCACCAGAAATCTGACACATACCAACAATAGAGGAGCTTTTATTTTTAACAATTTAAAACGTTTGCATGACAATTTGAAACGTTTGCAAAAATAAATATTTTTATATTAAGTCTTTATATAATACTATTGCATCAGGCATTTGTAATGGTAACAATTATTCTGGTGCAGTCGCTTGTCTATACAAGGCAGATACATTAAATTTAGCGCCACTTGTCTATACAAGTTCTTATAATATAATCTTAATAATTTTCTTAGCTGTAGTGTGGAGTATGAAAATCAGCAACCTTTTAGTTAAACCGCAACAAAACCCGGTATATCAGAATTTTACTGCAGAAGAAGCCGGCTGGAAACACCTCAACTTTGGTGCCCGCCTGATGCAGAAAGGTGAAACCTGGCAATTTGATACCACAGAACATGAAATGGCCATAGTCGTGCTTGGCGGTAATTTCAGGGTTGAATCTGACAAAGGCAACTGGGAAATAACCAACGGGCGCAAAGATGTTTTCAGTGGTATTGCTCATACGCTTTACTTATCCCGTCATACTAAATTCACACTTACTGCTACCAGCGAAACATTAGATATTGCTTACTCATGGGTAGCAAGTGAAAGAGATTTTCCGCCTTACCTGAAACAACCGCATGAAGCAGCCATTGAGCTTCGCGGAGGCGATAACGCCAATCGGCAGATAAACAGTCTTATCCAGCCCGGTTTTGCCTGCGATAAAATTGTTTGTGTTGAGGTGTACACCCCTTCAGGCAACTGGAGTTCTTTCCCTGCTCACAAGCATGACGAAAGGATTATTGATGCAGACGGCAAATTAATAGAGGCCGAACTGGAAGAAATTTATTTTTACAAGTTTCAGTCGCCACAGGCGTACGCTATTCAGCAGGTTTATACCTATGACCGCAGCCTTGATGAAATTGTAAGAGCAAAAAACAACGAAGCCGTTCTGGTTCCGAAGGGTTACCATCCGGTGGCTGCGTGTCATGGCTACCATGCCTATTACCTTAATTTTCTGGCAGGAAGCGACCAGGTTCTGACTGCTACCAACGACCCTGACCACGAGTGGATTTACGGCACCTGGAAAACACAGGATACCAGGCTACCACTTGTAACCGCCGACATGAACGTTTAACCAAGCTCTACATGCAAGATACTATTAAAAAATATGATATTCTGACAATCGGGCGTTCGTCAATTGATTTGTATTCTAACGATATTGGTTCTCCTTTTGTTGATATCAATTCGTTTGGTGCATTTGTTGGCGGCTCGCCTTTAAATATTGCAGTAGGTTGCCAGAGGCTCGGCCTGAAAACCCGTTTTCTGACAGCCGTTGGTAATGACCAGGTTGGTAAATTTATTCTTCATTTTCTGGAAAAAGAAGGTATAGATACCTCCGTCATTCCAACTTTAACAGGCCCGCGAAGTTCGGCAGTTATTCTGGGCATTGAACCTCCGGACAGATTCCCGCTGGTTTATTACCGTGATAATTGTGCCGATATCAACATTAATCTGGAGCATATCCGGCAGGCCGGTATTTCACAATATCGCTCGGTAATGTTTTCAGGTACAGCCTTTAGCAAAGACCCCAGCCGCACAGCCATGTTTTATGCCATTGAAGAGGCAAAAAAGAACAATGCCGTAACTGCACTAGATATTGACTTCAGAGCCGACCAGTGGTTTGATCCACTCGCCTTTGGTGTAACCATCAGAGCCGCCCTGCCTTACATGGACTATGTATTGGGCACTGAAGAAGAGATACTGGCTGCGTTTATGACCGACCCAAAACAATTAGAAATTAAACATCAGCAGATTTCAGCGCCTGAAATCAGAGGTAATATAGACAACGCCATTCAGGAGATTCTGAACAAAGGGGTAAAAACCCTGATAGTAAAACGAGGAGCCGATGGTGCTTCTATTTTTGAACCTGGTAAGGAAGAAGTGAAAGTACCAGGTTTTCCTGTTGAGGTAATTAATGTGCTGGGGGCAGGAGATTCTTTTGCAGCCGGATTTATGTACGGCTACCTGCAAGGCTGGAGTTTGTACAAAGCAGTTCGTATGGCCAACGCCACCGGGGCCATAATGGTAACCAAACATGGGTGCGCCAACTTTATGGCAACACTTGAAGAAGCGATGGCTTTCGCCGACAGCAAAGGAGGTTTATAATAATCAGAAAAATTCTATTAAAACATAATGACAAAATTAAGGAACTATATAAACGGACAGTGGGTAAACAGCAGCTCAGATGCCACACTGAATGTAGTAAACCCTGCCAGCCAGGAGGTAATAGCGCTAGTACCGCAAGGTTCGGTGCAGGATGTGCAACAAGCTGCTGAAGCCGCAGCGAAGGCTTTTCCTGAATGGAGAAACGTTCCGGCGCATCGTCGCGTGCAATATTTGTTCAAGCTGAAAACCCTGCTTGAAGATAACATTGACGACATCTCAAAAACTATAGTATTAGAAAGTGGCAAGACTTTCGGCGAAGCCAAAGCAGAAATGCAGCGTGCTATTGAAAACGTTGAAAACGCCTGCGGCATACCAACTATGATGCAGGGCAGTTTCTCGGAAGATATAGCCAGAGGGGTAGACGAATTCATGATTCGCCAGCCGGTAGGGGTTTGTGCCTGTATTGCACCATTTAATTTTCCGGGTATGATTCCTTTCTGGTTTCTGCCTTATGCCATTGCCTGCGGTAATACTTATATCATTAAACCTTCTGAGAAAGTACCACTTACCATGACCAAAGTTGTAGAACTAATGGAAAAGCTGGACTTGCCGAACGGAGTGGTTAACCTTGTAAATGGTACAAAAGAAGTAGTAGATGGCCTGTTGCAGCATCCGGTTATCAGAGCCATCAGCTTTGTTGGCTCAAGTAATGTAGCGCGCTACGTATATTCGCAAGGGGCCTTGTATGGCAAAAGAGTGCAGGCACAGGGCGGGGCAAAAAACCCGGTACTGGTACTGCCTGATGCCGATATTGAAATGACCACTCAGATTATTACCGACAGTGTATATGGCTGTGCAGGCCAACGCTGCCTGGCGGCGTCGACCATCATTACTGTCGGAGACCACAAAGATATTACCGAGAGTCTGGTTGAAGCCGCCAAAGCACGCACCACCGGTTTTGGACTGGATGATAAAAGCCTGATGGGTCCAGTTATAACCCCTGAAAGCAAAAACCGTATTGAACAGCTGATTCAGCAAAGTGTGCAGGATGGTGGCCGCCTGTTGGTAGACGGCAGCCATGCAAAAGTGGCCGGTTATGAAAACGGTAACTTTATTTTGCCTACCATTATTGAAGATATACCGCTGACCAGCCATGTGGCACAAACCGAAATTTTTGGCCCTGTTATGTCATTAATGCACATCAATGATGTAGACGAGGCTATCCGGTTTATTAATAGCGGCAACTACGGCAATGCGGCCTGTATCTTTACCAGTAGTGGCGCCAGTGCCAGAAAATTCAGACATGATGCAGATGCCGGAAACATCGGTATCAATATTGGCGTAGCGGCTCCAATGGCGCAGTTTCCGTTCTCAGGCTGGAAAGACAGCTTCTTCGGAGACCTGCACGGCCAAGGTATGCACTCGGTTGAGTTCTTTACCCAAACCAAGGTAGTAATTGAACGATGGCTGAAAGAATGGACACGTAAATTCTGATTTTATATTATAAAACTTTACTATTCATATACTTACCTATTAAAACTGAATGAAGAATACCTTAAAAATCGGCATCGTAGGTCTGGGTCGTATCGGGCAAATCCATTTAGCCAATATTGCCACCCGGGTAAAAAACGCAGAAGTAGTTGCTGCTGCCGATATAACCGAGAGTCTGTTAGATTTTGCCAGAAGACATGGCGTTGAGAATGTATCTACCAACCCTGAGTATGTATTGACCCATCCGGATGTAGAGGCCGTGGTTATCTGTACACCTACCCCTACCCATGTGCCTTACACCATACTGGCAGCACAACACGGCAAGCATATTTTTTGTGAAAAACCGCTTGACCTGAGCATTGAACAGATTCTGGTAGCAAAAGAAGCCGTTGAGTTGGCTAACGTTCAGTTAATGCTGGGCTTCAACAGACGATTTGATGCCAATTTTCTGAAAGTAAAAGAAATGGTGCACGAAGGTTTGGTGGGCGACCCTCACATTCTTAAAATAACCAGCCGTGACCCTAACCCGCCGCAAATTGAATATGTAAAGTCTTCGGGCGGACTTTTTCTTGATATGGCCATTCATGATTTTGACATGGCCCGTTATGTAATGAATAGCGAAGTGACCGAGGTTTACGCCAAAGCAAAGGTGCTGGTAGACCCACGCATTGGCGCAGAGGGTGATATCGACACGGCCATTACCACACTAACCTTTGCCAATGGGGCAATAGGTGTTATTGATAACAGCCGAAAAGCCGTTTATGGATACGACCAGCGTATTGAGGTTTTCGGCTCGGGCGGTATGACACAAACCAAGAATAACACACCAGATACCCACGAATACTACAACGACAAAGGTGGTCATTTATCGTTGCCGTTGAATTTCTTTCTTGAAAGATATGCCGAGGCCTATGTAAATGAAATAAATGTGTTTGTTTCTAGCGTTTTGGCAGGCGAAAACGTGCCGGTTAATGCACATGATGGCCTGATGGCCACCGCTATTGCCATGGCTGCCAAGCAATCTTATATGGAAGACAGACCCGTAAAAATAGAAGAGATACTAAGCGCCATTACGGCTTAATTCTGAAGAACACCAATCACCTGATTCACCCCTAAACCTTTACTATTATTCGAATGGAATCTCCCGGCTTGCATACGCTCGATTACGTGGTTTTCTTTTTTTACTTTGTGCTGATAAGTGGCTATGGCTACTGGGTGTATCGTAAAAAAAGCGCTGATAACAACACCGCAAACGGATACTTCCTGGCTGAAGGGTCGCTCACGTTCTGGGCCATTGGGGCATCGCTGATTGCGTCAAACATTTCTGCAGAACACTTTATAGGTATGTCGGGGTCTGGCTTTGCCATTGGCCTCGCCATTTCCTCTTATGAATGGATGTCGGCTGCTACCCTGCTGGTAGTGGCTGTTTTCTTTCTACCCGTGTATCTTAAAAACAAAATATTCACAATGCCGCAGTTTCTGCGCCAGAGATATAATCCGCTGGTAGCCACTACCATGGCCATTTTCTGGTTGTTGCTGTATGTTTTTGTAAACCTTACCTCAATTCTTTATCTGGGTGCTTTGGCGTTGGAAGTAACCGCAGGGGTTAATTTTAATGTGTCAATCGTTGCACTGGCAGTGTTCGCCATTGTTATTACTATTGGTGGCATGAAAGTAATTGGGTATACAGATGTTATTCAGGTAGTGGTGCTGGTGCTAGGTGGTTTAATTACTACTTACCTGGCTATGGATATGGTGGCCAAGCATTTCAACACACCCAATCTTTTAAGTGCGTTTGGTACCTTAAAAACTCAGGCAGACTCGCACTTTCACATGATTCTGCCCAAATCAAGCCCTTATTATAAAGATCTTCCGGGTTTAACTGTAATTATAGGTGCCATGTGGATTAACAACCTCAATTACTGGGGCTGTAACCAATACATTGTGCAGCGTACCTTAGGAGCCGACCTAAAAACGGCCCGTCAGGGTATTGTCTTTGCCGCCTTTCTGAAATTACTGATTCCGTTAATTGTAGTAATACCGGGTATTGCCGCATTTGTGCTGTACCAGAACGGCGTTTTTCAGAAAGAAATGCTCGATGCAGCAGGCGTAGTAAAACCAGACCACGCCTACCCTGTATTGTTGAACCTGCTACCTTCCGGCTTAAAAGGCATTGCCTTTGCGGCTCTTACCGCTGCCATTGTGGCTTCACTGGCCGGTAAAGCCAATAGTATTTCAACCATTTTCTCTTTAGATATTTATAAGATTTATATCAAGCCCGATGCCACAGATAAACACCTGGTTCGGGTGGGCCGCATAGCAGTTTGGGTAGCCATGGGTATAGCCGTGCTTATTGCGCCCCAACTCAGGGTACTAGACCAGGCCTATCAGTTTGTGCAGGAGTATTCCAGCTTTATAACTCCGGGCGTTTTTGCCATTTTCTTTTTAGGTTTATTCTGGAAACGCACCACCGGTACAGCTGCATTGGTTGCTGCTTTGCTGACTATCCCTTTATCGCTGGCTTCTAAAATCTGGTTTGAAGAAATCCCGTTCCTTGACCGCATGGGAATCATATTTCTGATACTCGTAGCCATCATGGTTATTCTTAGCCTGATGTCTAAAAATAAAGACAACTCAAAAGGCATGGATGTAGGTATTCCCAAACCAGACTTTACAGTTGGCTTTATCATTTACAGTGTTATTATTTGCGGTGTTTTAACAGCTTTATACACCGCTTTCTGGTAAGATTGATCTATTTACAATAGGCGAATTGACAGTTTGCCCCACAATTAAATATTATTACAATGCTTCTGACAACCAAAGAGATATTCAGGAAGAGCTATGGCAAATACGGGATTCCGGCCGTAAACGTGTTTTTTATGGAAGAAGTCCACGGCCTCTTTGCAGCTGCCGAAAAAGCCAATGCGCCTTTTATTGTGCAAACCACCCCTTTTGCCCGCGACTACGCGCACCCCAAAATGTTGCTGGCCATGATAGAGGCCGCAGCCAGAATATACCCTAAAGTAGTGTATGCCGTGCACGTAGACCACGGCGTGGAAGACCATATTTACGATGCCATTGACAGCGGAGGCTACACTTCTGTAATGATAGATGCCTCGCACGATGATTTTGATACCAACGTAGCCCGAACACAGGCGGTGGTGGAAAGAGCCCACGCCAAAGGCATTAGCGTAGAAGCAGAGTTGGGTGTATTGGCAGGTATTGAAGATGACCTTATTGTTGAAGCCGGTAAATCTTCGTACACCAACCCTTACGATGTAGAAAGGTTTGTAAATGCGACCGACTGCGACTGCCTGGCCATTGCGGTTGGCACCAGCCACGGCGCCTATAAGTTTAAAGGCAAACAAGGCATTCAATTTTATATTCTGGAAGAAATACAAAGACGCCTGCCGGAGTTTCCGCTGGTATTGCACGGTGGTTCTTCTGTTAACCCTGATGAAATCCGTCGTATTAATAACGCTGGTGGCGCCCTGAAAGATGATGCACAGGGTGTATCAATGGCCGAAATTCAGAAAGCCATAACGTTGGGCGTTTGTAAAATTAACATTGCAACTGATACCCGTTTGCTATGGACAAGGGTAGTAAGAGAGTTTTTCAGAGACACCCCCGACCAGTTTGCTCCTACAACACCGGGTAAAGTGTTAATGGAAGAATACGTAAAATTCATGCTGAATAAATTTGACGATTTTGGCACCACAGGCAAAGGTGTAGATTTTGGAATTAGATAATTGTGCGATAAAAAATAATCACTCAATCACTAATTCACTCAATCACTAATTAATTACAGACATGGCAAATACTATTAAACTAACCGTTGCCCAGGCAACTATAAAATTCTTAAAGAATCAATACATAGAAAGAGACGGCGTTGAGCAACCCTACTTTGGCGGCTGTTTCGGCATTTTCGGACATGGAAACGTAGCCGGATTAGGTCAGGCTTTGCACCAAAATCCTGATTTCAGGTATTATCAGTGTCGAAACGAGCAGTCGATGGTGCATACCGCTGTGGCTTATGCCAAAGTCAAAAACCGCCTGGGCGCTATGGTTTGCACCAGTTCTATCGGGCCGGGCGCTACCAATATGCTTACGGGCGCAGCTTTAGCAACCATCAATCGTCTGCCGGTGCTTTTATTACCCGGCGATATCTTTGCAACCCGAGAACCAAATCCGGTTTTACAACAATTAGAAAGCACTAGCACGCAGGATATTTCGGTAAATGATTGTTTTAAACCGGTTTCTAAATACTGGGACAGAATCAGCAGACCAGAGCAATTGATTTACTCATTACCTGAAGTAATGCGTGTGCTTACCTCTCAGGCAGAAATGGGCACGGTTACCCTTTCTATGCCGCAGGATATTCAGACGCACGCCTACGATTATCCGGAAGAACTGTTCAAAAAGCGAATATGGCACATTGCACGCCCAAGACCAGATAAAACCGCCTTGCAAAAAGCGGCAGAGCTGATTAAAAATGCCAAAGCCCCAGTGATAGTGGCTGGTGGTGGTGCTACTTACAGCGATGCCAATGCAGTTTTGCACCAGTTTGCTACCATAACAGGCATACCCGTAGGCGAAACCTTTGCAGGCAAAGGGGCAGTGCGTTACGATGCTCCTTACGCATTAGGAGGTTTAGGCGCAACCGGCACCAAATATGCCATTGAGATTGCCAATGAAGCCGATGTTGTAATTGGTATAGGTACCCGTTACAGCGACTTCACCACGGCTTCTAAATCTATTTTCCAGAACCCTGAGGTACAATTTATTAACATTAATATTTCTGATTTTGATGCTTTCAAGCATGCTGCCTTGCCTTTGGTAGGCGACGCCAAAGTAACATTGGAAGAACTGGCAGATTTACTCGGTGATTACGAAGTTGAGGCCACATACAGAGAGCGCATTGCCCAAATGAACAAGGCATGGGATGAAGAAGTAACCCAGATTTATGCCGAAGGTAACGGTACTGTGCCGCCAATTGATCAGGCAGTGGTAATAGGCACTCTGAATAGTTTTATGGAAGACCGCGACATCATGATTAATGCCTCTGGCTCTGCTCCAGGCGACTTACATAAACTATGGCGTGCTACAGACCCGAAAAACTTCCACCTGGAATACGGTTACTCAACTATGGGCTATGAAATTGCCGCCGGTTTGGGTGCCAAGATGGCCGATACCTCGCGTGAGATTTATGTTCTGTGCGGCGATGGCGGTTATCTGATGAATAACCACGAGATTATCACTGCCATTCAGGAGGGGTATCGTTTCACAATTTTATTATTAAACAATAATGGGTTTGCCAGCATTGGTGGTTTGTCTGAAAGTATTGGTGGCGAGCGCTTCGGTACAAGATATGTTTATCGCGATGAACACTCTGGCCAGTTGGCTGGTGATTTTCTTCCGGTTGACTTAGCCAAGAATGCAGAAAGCCTGGGTGCAGTTGTTATTAAAGCAACCGATAAGGCCTCTTTAGAAAAAGCGTTGGCAGATTCAAAAACGCAAGACAGGGTAACAGTTATATACATTGAAACCAGCCTTTACAGAACCGTGAAAGGTTATAACGCCTGGTGGGAAGTACCGATTGCAGAGGTGTCGGAGTCTGAAAGCGTTCAAAAGGCGTATGAGACCTACCAAACCAACAAAAAGACCCAGAAAATTTATTTATAAAACCATTAAACGTTGCAGCTCAACGTAATAATCTGTAAAGGCAATGAGTAACAGTAACATAAAATTAGGAGTAGCCCCCATTAACTGGACCAACGACGATTTGCCTGAGTTGGGCGCAGAAAATACATTTGAACAGTGTATCAGCGAAATGGCCCTTGCAGGCTTTGAGGGCTGCGAAGTCGGCAATAAATACCCGCGCGATACAGAAGTGCTTAAAAAAGCGCTGAATCTGCGTAATCTGCAGATTGCCAACCAGTGGTTCAGTTATGAACTCACCACCAGATCGTTACAGGAAAACGTGGTTGAATTCAATAAACTGCTTGATTTTCTAGCAGCAATGGGTTGCACCATTGTAGGTGGTGGAGAAACAGGCAATAGCTGCCAGGGTAAAAATGTGCCTGTTTTTGAAGGTAAAGGCATGCTCCATTCGGCAGCCGACTGGAAAAAATACGGCGAAAATATGAACGAGCTGGGCAAGATAGCATCAGACAGAGGCTTTAAGCTATCTTTTCATCATCACATGGGTACTATTATTCAGACAATTGATGAAACAGATAAATTTCTTGAAAATACCAATCCTGACTACGTGCATCTGAATTATGATTGCGGACACTTTTACTTTGCAGGTGAAGACCCCGTTACAGCACTGAAGAAGTATATTGGTCGTGTAGGCCACGTGCACCTGAAAGACATCCGCCCAAAAGTATTACAGCAGGTTCATGATGAAAAGTGGAGTTTTCTGACGGCTGTTAAAAACGGTGTGTTCACTGTGCCGGGAGATATTGAAGGATGTATTAATTTTCCGGCAATATTCTCTATCTTGCAAGAGAATAACTATAAAGGCTGGGCAATAGTAGAGGCTGAACAAGACCCTGCCAAGGCCAATCCTTTAGAGTATGCCCTGATTGCAAGAAATTACATAAAAAAGAACCTCGGTATATGAGTGGACAGTCTCAAATTACCATTAAAGATATTGCCAGAAAATTCAAATGTTCGCCCTCGACCGTGTCGAGGGCGCTGAATGACCACGACGCCATCAATATTGAAACGCGTAAAACCATTCAGGAATACGCAAAAAAAATGAATTATCAGCGGAATCAGGTTTCGCTAAGCCTTCTCAACAAAAAGACCTACTCCTTAGGTGTAATTATCCCCTCGCTTAAATATAGTAACCTTGAAGCCTCAGTTATTGAGGGGCTTCAGTCTGTATTACAACCGCTGGGATATAGCATCAGTATTTTTATATCGCAGGAAAGCCATGAAATTGAAGCCCAGAATGTTGAGCAGTTGCTGGCAAGCCGGGTAGATGCCATTTTTCTGTCTGTGAGCCAGGAGACCTATAACTTGGGCTTTTACGGGCATTTCGACAAAATCATAAATGCCAACAAAAGTCTGATTTTTATAGACCGCGACTACGAGGGTTTTAAGTCGAGCCGTGTTGTGATTGACGATTACAAAGGCGCCTACATTGCAGTTGAGCACCTGATAAAAATGGGTTGTAAAAGAATTGCCCATCTGAAAGGCCCAAGTGGCACCTCGGTTTCAGAGAAAAGACTTGCCGGTTATCTTGACGCCCTAAAAAACCATAACATACCCATTGATGAAGACCTGATACAAACGGCAGGTTTTCTGTCAGACCGGGCCATTTTTCCTACAAAAACGCTATTAGACAACCCCAATCGGCCTGACGGCATCTTTGCCGTAAACGACCGTGCGGCTATTGGCGCCATCTCGGTTATCCGCTCCGCAGGGTTACAAATTCCCGGTGATATCGCCGTGGTTGGTTTTGATAACGACCCTTCCTCTGCCTATATTACGCCTTCGCTCACCACTATTTCGCAGCCAAGCTTCGAAATTGGCAGAGAAGCCGCCCAACTTTTTCTGAATACACAAAACGTAGAAAAAGATGGGGAAGCAAGATTTGAAAAAATCATACTCCCCCCTGAATTACTTATCCGCGAATCTTCGCTCAAAACCCTGTAAGGCATTTCATTACAAGGTCTCTTTAAATAGTCTCAGCGTTCGTTCCCAGGCAAGTTTCGCAGCTTCGGGGCTATACCGCGTAGGTGCGGTATCATTATTAAAGGCATGATTCGCCCCTTCATATACGTAAAGCTCATATTGGGTACCCGCTGCTTTCAGAGCAGTTTCGTAGGCAGGTATTCCGGCATTCACTCTTTCATCCAATCCACCATAATGCAACTGTAGTCTGGCTTTAATTTTAGGTACATCGGCGGCATCAGCCTGCCTGCCGTAATAGGCAACCGCGGCATTCAGCTTTGGGTCGTGCACAGCCAGTTGATTGGCTAATCCGCCACCCCAGCAAAAACCTACACAAGCAACTTTCCCGATGCTTTCTGGTCTTGCACGCAGGTACTCCAGCCCTTTTAAAAAATTACTAATATTTTTCTGATTATCTAATTTTGCAAACAATGCCCGTGCCTCATCTTCGTTGGGCGGAGTACCCCCAAAAGGCGACAAAGCATCAATAGCCATTGCCAGGTAACCGGCTTTGGCTACACGCCGGGCCACATCTTTTATGTGCGGATTTAACCCTCTGTTTTCATGAATAACCACCACGGCACCTAGCTTACTATTGGTTGCTTTAGGTTTTGCCATATAACCCCTCATAGTGGCATCTTCGCCGGTGTAGGTAATATTTTCAATTATTAAATCTTCTTCATTTTCACTCACGGTGGCAGCGTGTCCATAGTTTACCTCCAGCAATGGCAATACGGCCAAAGCCGCGGCAGTGCTGCCAGTCAGTTTTGCCAGGCGCTTCATAAAAACCTCACGGCTAAGGGGCTTGTGGGTGTATTCATCAAACAAATTAATAATCTCCTGATTCATAAAAGTTTTGTTTAATTTTTGAATTGAATAAAGTCAATCTGAAGTAAAAACTGAATCACAATCGGATTCGGTACGTGTGGAAGAAAGTCAATAGCACTGTAATCAAAATTACAAAAAAGAAGCTTGTCGCAAAGCAACAAGCCTTTTTATTAACCTAATTTTATATTAAAAATCTTTATCCTGTTTTTAAGAAAAAGACACGGAAAATCTCATTAAAAAGTATCACACTCAGTTGGCCCACGCCATCTGATTTCTTATAAAGACGCAAAAATACTTAAACAGGTTTCAACTGAATTAAGTTTTAATAACTATTTAATTTTTTTGAAAGTTGATTTACTCTTAACTCTGGGACAAAAAAAATAACATTAAGTGTATGTTCAAACACATATTATACCATTGGGCAGATTTGGTCGACAAGTGAGCAATTTTATCGAGTTTTTTTTACAGTAGGTCGTTTATTGTGGCTCAACTATATAAAAGGATGCGCTAAAGCAGGCAATTGCGTTTGATAATTAATGAATAAGCATTTATTTCGTTTAAATTTTAGCAAAATAACATGCCCTTTCAGTCTTTTGTACAACGTCATCGAATCCTGATAGTCCATCTGGCTTTTTGGTGTGCTTATTTCTCATTTTTCTTTTACCAGATCAGTTTTCAGGACGACGAACAAGGGAGTTATCTGCGCCTGCTGGCCGATGCCATAGCGCATGTGTCGGTTATTGCTGCAGCCAGTTATATGAATTACTTTTACTTTTTGCCGCGGTTTCTGAAACATAAAAACTTCTGGCGTTATATCATTGAGTTTATTATTCCGTTTATATTTCTGCATATTTTTCTGATTTACATTAAACGAGAAATTTATGCCGATAGCGGCGACATCCGCAGAATTGAGGTAGTCAATAGCTCAAAGTTTTTTGTAAAGAGTTTTATCAGCGCCATATTCATAGTTATTTTTGTTGGTATGCTTAAGTTTCTGGAAGACTGGTTTAAACTGGAAGGCCAGAAAAAAGAGGTAGAAAATGAAAAACTGGTTACCGAATTAAGGTTTTTAAAAGCACAGATCAACCCTCACTTCTTGTTCAACACGCTTAATAATCTTTATTCACTGGCTTTTTCAAATTCGCCTAATACAACTGAGGTTATAGCTAAATTATCAAAAATGATGCGGTATATGTTGTATGACTCCAACCATGCACAGGTGCCGCTCACCAAAGAAATAGAATATATAGAAAACTATATCAGCCTTGAAAAACTCAGGCTAAACCAGCAGATACCTATTGATTTTATTGTTGAAGGCAACACAAGCCAGGTTATGATTGTACCTTTGGTATTGATTACTTTCCTTGAAAATGCTTTTAAACATGGCGTAAACGGCAACGACCCGAGCTCATGGGTAAAAGTATTATTACAAATTGAAGGGAATACCTGCATTTATACCGTTGAAAACAGCAGGCTGCATTCCATTAATACAATAAAGGAGAGTTCTGGCATTGGCCTGCAGAATCTGAGAAGGCGCCTTGAGTTGAGTTACCCGGGCAAGCATAAGCTAAGTGTTGAAAATAAAAACAAAATGCATAGTATTCAGCTAAAGATTGATTTGTGATGACAATTAGGTGCATAATAGTAGAAGACGAACCCCTTGCCCGGCACTTGCTGGAGCAATATGTACAAAAAATTTCTTACCTGGAGCTAGTGCAGTCTTTTGCCAGCCCTCTGGAAGCGCTTGCTTTTTTGAGAGGTAATACCATTGATTTACTGATTTCTGATATTCAGATGCCGGAGCTGACCGGCATAAGCCTTTTGAAAGTACTACCTGTAAAACCGTTGATAATACTCACGACGGCGTATCCGGAGTATGCGCTGGAAGGTTATGAGCTTGATGTAATGGATTACTTGCTGAAACCCGTAACCTTTGAAAGATTTTTGCAGGCAATTGAAAAAGCCGAAAACCGGCTGCAAACCGCCAGACTTACCGTGCCGGACAATACACCCACTACCCGGCAGTTTATTTTTGTTAAAGACAGAACCAAACTGGTAAAAATAAAACTAAGCGAAATTGTGTATGTAGAAGGTCTTAAAGACTATATAATTATTTATACGAAAGACAAACGAATTGTACCGCTTCAAACGCTGAAATCGTTTGAGAGCCAATTACCGGCCGACCAGTTTATTCGTATTCATAATTCATATATTGTGTCTTTTGATGCCATTGAGGCCATAGAAAAAGAAAAAGTGCAGATTCTACCCGTTTTATACCAGACAGGCAGCCCTGCCCGTAGCTTTCTGCCTATTAGTGATACCTACCGAAAAGCCTTTAAGGAGTTTATAGAAAAAAAAGCAGGCTAAAGAATGGGCTGCATGCTGATAATCTGGCTTGAAGTATCTGCCGGTGTCAGTTTTTTTCTGTTAAGTAATGAGTCTTGTCTGGCGGCTTTTCTTTCCAGTGCCAGGTCAATTGTCGGGCCGAGCAAATTCACCAGATACTTTACGTTGTCAGTCTGAATAAAATCCGGGTTCTTCTGCACTGCATCCCGGTTTTCTTGTTCGCTCCGGGCATCCCACACCGCTACTCTTACACCTGCCTCATGCGCCACTTTCACGTCTTCGGCCGAAATCTGATTGGTAGAAACCGTTATACCATACAACTCCATTGATTTGGCAATAGCCAGCCCTTCATTAAAATCGTCAGGATAAATAAACAGCTTGTAGCGGACAGCCCTCTGCTGTATAATACCAAGAAAGTTCTTATCGTTCGACTCAATACAAATTCTGCGCTGCAACCCATACTTTTCGGCAATGGCAATAATGGCATCAGCAAACCTGGCAAAATAGGCATCATCGGCTGTTGTTTCTCTGTACAACTTGCAGTCAAATGTAAATTTATAATTTTCTACGTTTTCAATGTTACTAAAAATCTGGTCGAGCGACACCAGTGCATACCTCATATACGGCGTTTCATTATAGTATCCATTCCTGAGTTCTTCCCAGGTATGGGCATTAACAACCCCTTGCAGATTAGTCTTTACCGATAAGTCAAAATCATGAAAAGCCACCAATACTCCGTCGCTTGTCATTTGCACATCTATTTCAGAACCGTCACTCCCCAGATTTATACAGTTAATTATTGACTCAAAGGTATTCATTGGATAAGTAGACCCAATCCCCATGCCTCCGTGGCCTAAAACCGTAATCATGTCACGGTTCAGGTTGTCAATTTCAAAAATAACGTGGTCGTCCTTACATGAAACAAGGTTCAGCATGAACAGCATTGTGCAGATTTTCTTCATAACCTTAAGTTTGGGTGTCAGAAAGCATAACCAAAAGATACGCCATACCAGTTTTTGAAAAGTCTGTCTCTTGAAATTATCGGGTTATAGTTAACCCTGAAAACGAGGCCTCCGGCGTTTTTCTGATAGCGGTATCCGATATTAAAATTAGAACTGACAGAATTCTCTCTCATCACTTTAAAATTCACAGGGCTGGCCTTAACAATACTTGTAATTGTCTGGCCCAAACCTATCTCAAAGTGATGCACATAACCATAATAGGCATTAAAAGCCAAGGGGATGGTGATATCAGGATTCAGATTAGTTTCAAAATCTCTGAGGCGGTAAGTGCCGGCCCCAAGCCTTACACCCACATGCCATTGCTTTTTATTGAAAAGTAAACGCTCATAATTAATTGACCCATAGCCGCCCATGCCGAGGGCCTCTATATAAAAAGCATTCGATGCGCTTTTTCTGGTTGAAAACTGTGCCGTGGCAGATTTATAAAAAAAAATCAAAAGACATAACGTTGTAAATAGAGGATATTTCATGCCTTATGCTTATAAGGTTGTACGGATTTTAAAAAACACAACAATCGTAGCATCAAGATAGACGTACCAATTGCCTGCTGAGGTTGCACATACTACCAGCTTATAAAGGACAATTGTTATAAAATACGGTGGCTAAAGATTGCGTTTTACTAAAAACTCTTAATTTTGTATTCTTTAAAACCTTATTCTATGATGTCTAGCGCTTCAAAAACCATAAATTTCGCTCTCTTTCTGGTTGTTTTTTTATTGTTCTCTGCTTCTTATGCTGAAGCACAGTATTATCCGGGGTACGGACGAAACTCGGGATATGGTGGCGGATTTAGCAGATTCGGCAATGATTTTGATAATCCCAAACCTAAGGCTCCGCTTGACCCTGACGAAGTGGCCAAAGAAGAAACCAAATGGATGGTAAAAAAGCTGAAATTAACAGAAGAGCAGGAAGTTCTGGTATCGTCGCTGAATGAAGACTATGCTTATCAGAGAAAGGATATGTATGAGCGGATAAAAAAAGATTTTGGGCAAACCAAACCCACCCCGCAGCAAATAATAGATGCCAAAGCCAAAATGGCTGCACTTGACGAAAAACAGAACAAAGAGTTAGAGAAAATACTTACGCCCGAACAGTATAAGGCTTACATCGACAAAAAAGAAGATGTAAAGAAAAAATCGAGACAGTAAAGACAGCCATATAAAGTGTACGTAATGTGAATAGATGTGCTTCAGCCTTGCCATAAAAAATAGCCGAATTATAAGGAATTGCATCATGATGATTGTTATTCCTGTCTGGTTGCCAATGGCTGAATCTTTTGCCCAAAGTACTCTTGAATTACCTGATTCGGTACTTGTTAAGCCAACCGAAGCCCCAAGAAAAAGTGTGGGATTTGCGCTTAACTGGGACGCCCGCAACTCAATTATCAAACAGCAGCGGGTAAATATATGGGGTGTTAATTCCGGAATTATATTCGGAAAAAAAAGAAATCAGGTTACAGTTGGTTATTACTGGCTCAATTTCAACTCTTATCTACGCCTGCTGGATTTTCGCCGAACAGCTTCCAGAAGAGTTAATCTCGACTACTACACCAAAACAGACCTATACTTTTTCAGCCTGATGTACTGGAAAAACTTTATCGAAAACAAGCGGTGGAGAGTAAGTATGCCGGTTGAAGTTGGCATAGGCGCTACCAAAAATCAAGGTACAAATTTGTTTACGGAGATACAGATATGGAACCGGAAAGATTTTTTCATGCCGGTTCAGACTGGTTTATATGCCAAATGGAAAGCCACACGTTGGGTGGGTATATCAGTTCAGGCCGGGTACCGGTATGCGCTTGTTTCAAGAAACATTCAAAACAACTACAATGGGCTGTATTATAGCCTGGGGCTGGGCTTTCAGCCCGATTTATTCTCAGATATTTATCAGTGGATTTTTGTTAAAAAAACTACAAAAGCAGAATAGGGATCAAGGCTAAAACCTGTGGGGTAGTTATATCTAAGCATAGATTTGGGTAAGTCTATATAAAAAGAATGGGATGTTTTTCACACCTCTGAATTGGCTTCTGAAAGCCTTTACCTTGGCATT
>NZ_JANUSD010000038.1:0-1075 GCF_024793945.1 Emticicia fluvialis | reverse complement strand
GTCATGCTACACTTTAGGCTGTACTTCTTTAATAAGTATTGATATTCATCCGAACAATATTGTATCCCCCTGTCTGAGTGGTGTATCAATGCATCAGCCTTAAACATCCTGTTCCTATGAGCCATTTTTAAAGCATTAATACAGCCTTGTGTACTTAGGGAGTCAGACACATCATATCCCATTATCTTTTTAGAATAGGCATCTGTTATTAAGCTTAAATAACAAGGCTTATCACGTTTGCCGATGTATGTAATGTCGGATACCCACACCTGCTCCGGTTTAGTAATATCAAGTTCTTTTATCAGGTTAGGGTGCTTCCTAAAGCGATGGTGTGACCATGTAGTAACATGATAACTCCTTTTTGGTTTTATCAATAAATGATTCGCTTTTAGGATATTGAAGAACTTATCCCTGCCTACTTTTAACGCTCTAAGCTTATTATTAAGTATGTAATACAGTTTTCGTGTACCAAGCCTGGGCTGGATTATACGTTGCTCCCTCACAAGTGCCACAACCTGTTCTGCCAAGGTTCTCCTGAGCTTGGTGCGCTTAATGCTCCGATAATAAACCTGCCTGTTTATCCCGAACAAACCACAGCTAAAGCTTATGCTTTCCTGCCTTTTTTCACTAAAGGACTGGATTGTCCGGGGGGTAAGTTTTTTCGGATATCAATATTATATTCTTTTTCGGCAAGGTCTATCATCATATCGAAAATAATGGCCTTAGAATCAGAAATATGATTCTGATTCTCAAGCTGAGCTTTCTGCTTTTCCAAAAGTTTCACTTTGGCTTCAAGCTCCATAATGCGTTGTTCAGGTGTCTTTGGCATATTTGATGGCGTTTGATTCTCCCAATCAAAGTTACCATATTTTCGAAGCCAATTTATAACACTCTTTCTGCATTGTATGCCATATTGTTTGGTAGCCTCGCTAGCTGTAATTTTACCCCGCTCAATTTCCTGAACTATCTGTAACTTAAAAGATAATGAATAGTCTTTTTGGGTACGTTTGACATAACTGTTTTGTCCTTCCATTTTTGATACTTTTTTTGTGTATCGCTATTTCAGGACGGGACA
>NZ_JANUSD010000037.1:0-1389 GCF_024793945.1 Emticicia fluvialis | reverse complement strand
TGTCTAGTCCTAAATAAGCGATACACTTATTTAGATTTAAAAAACTAATTTACGGAATCCAATTGGGAGTTTTCAATTGGATTCTTTTTTTATAAGTTCGGATTTTTACTTGGCATTGTTGATGCATTAATTGTGGTGTTTTATAATCGCAAGAATAATGAGGTCTAAATTGATTATATATATTAATACCGTTTTTCACTAATTGACTCATCATCTTCAGGTCAATGTTTCTATCATATCCAATGAATTCTTGTTTAATAATTCCGTTTACTCTTTCCGCAATTGCATTAGCATAAGGGTCATAACTTTCGGTCATACTACAAGTAATTGAATTTTTAGTTAAAATGTCTTGGTAGTCTCCACTGCAATATTGAAACCCTCTATCGGAGTGATGCGTTAAACTTGCTTTCCTATAAGTTCTATTTTTTATAGCCATCTTTAAAGCTTCTACCGATGCTTTTGTTTCTAATGTATTAGCAACATGATAGCCAACAATCTTTTTCGAGTACGCATCCGTCACCAATGATAAATACATTGGATTCGTTCTGTTACCAATATAGGTTATATCAGAAACCCATATCTGCTCCGGCCTATCTGGAGTCACATTTTCAATTAAATTCTTATGCTTTTTAAAACGATGATGAGAATCTGTTGTGATGTGATAACTCCTTTTAGGCTTGATTAATAGATTATTAGCTTTCAAAATAGAAAATAATCTATCTCGGCCAACCTTGAGTGGCTTCAATTTGTCTAATAATAAATAAAATAACTTTCTGGTACCGATTCGTGGCATTTTAAGACGAATATCCCGAACCATATCCAGAACTTTGTCAATTAACTTTCTTGTATGTTTGTTAATGTAAATTGAACGGTAATAAACCTGTCTATTAATCCCAAGCAATCTACATAAGCCAGTTAAGCTTTCTTTTTGTTCAGTCTTGTATCGATTGATTGCCTGGGTTAATACTTTTTTCTGATAGGAATTTTGAATTCTTCTTCAGCTATATCTATCATCATATCGAAGAATATAGCTTTCTTATCCGCCTGTTCCACTTTCTTTTCAAGCTCTTTCTTTTGCTTTTCTAATAGAAGAACCTTCTGCTCTAATTCTAACAGTTTCTGGTCTTTAGATTTTGGCATCTTTTGAGTCGATTTGTTTATCCAATCAAAGTTACCATATTTTCGTAGCCATGTAGTAATTGTAGAATGAGATTGTATCCCATATTTCCGAGCGGCGGCTTTTATTCCCAATTCTCCATTCTCAACCTCTTGAACTACGGCTAATTTAAAAGCATAACTGTAATCTTTCTGTGTACGCTTAATGTACTGATTTGCAATTGTTTCTTTCATAACATTACTTTTATTGTAACGCTATTTCAGGACGTGACA
>NZ_JANUSD010000036.1:0-1429 GCF_024793945.1 Emticicia fluvialis | reverse complement strand
GGATCAAGGCTAAAACCTGTGGGGTAGTTATATCTAAGCATAGATTTGGGTAAGTCTATATAAAAAGAATGGGATGTTTTTCACACCTCTGAATTGGCTTCTGAAAGCCTTTACCTTGGCATTAAAAGATTCAGCCGAGGCATTAGTGCTTCTATTCTCAAAGAAGTTAACAATGGTTTTATAATGGTTTTGAATTGAACGAGCTACTGTATTAAATGATTTAAAGCCTGCCTGCCTTACTTTCTCATGCCATCTAGCTAATCTTGTTAAGCCATATAACTTATCATTGGTATTTTCGAAGATATAGGAAAGATTCATCGTCAGGTCATAGGCTTGCTTAATATCAGGATATAACTCAAACAATAGCTTAGCTCTTTGTTTTTGATTTTCTGTCCAGTCTTTCTCTTTTTTATAGAGAACATATCGACTTCTTGCTTGTAATTGTTTTAGAGTATCGCCATTGGGGAGTACTATGGGGACATATTCTGTATCGGTTTTCTTAGCCAATTCAATGGCCTCATTTTCAGCATCCAATGCTTCCCAACGGTGTTTGATTCTGATTTCCTGTAGGGCTTCTGAAGCTAGTTGTTGTACATGGAATCTATCAATTACCCTGGTAGCATTAGGAAAGGCTCTTTTGGCAATTAACTCCATATTAGCTGCCATGTCTAAGGTGATTTCTCTGACTCTCTTACGAAGATTGATAGGGATTTTCTGTAGAACATTAATCACTGTTTCTGCCTTAGTACCCGCTATAATTGCCACAATACTACCCTTTTTGCCCTTAGCTGCTTTGTTAGTCAGGATTGTATATAGTTCTCCTTCTGATAAACTAGTCTCGTCAATAGACAGATACTTACCTATATTCTGTGGAAAAAGAAGCCATTTCTTAGCATGACTTCGTTGAGACCAACTCTTAAAATCACTCAGATAATTCTTATATTGCTCCTGTAGTCTCTTACCATTGACTCCATAATAACCAGCGATGGATTGGGCAGCATCTGCATTAGAATCGATTGAGTGCCTTTAAAAAAATCGAGAATTCTTTAGTCATCCTCGTCCCATCTGCCACTAAATCCCAATTCCTATACACTACTTTTTCAAGTGTATGGCTGTACCATCTACGGCGTTTGATGTGTAGAAAAACTTTATGCCCTCTGATTGGAAAATCCTGAACTGTAATCTCTTCAAAAAAACCTTTCGATTCCAACTTCTGACCTTCAAATTCTTTGGGTATCTGATTAATCTCTTGTAAATATAAATGCATTACTTCGGCTGTAGTCTTGTAGGAAGTAAGCTCAAAATTTTCAATAATAATGGCAGGCAGTAATAACTTCAAAATATCCTTATAACTTTCTTGCATCTGTTCTTCTGGTAAAATGCAAAGGTCACAATTATTTTATCGCCCCACAACTTTTAGGTTTGATCC
>NZ_JANUSD010000035.1:0-1668 GCF_024793945.1 Emticicia fluvialis | reverse complement strand
TCCTGTTTTCCTCGGTTTTTCAAAAAGTGCTTGGATTTTTGCAGGAAATATTTTTAATTAACTGACTAGCAAGCATTTATGATTAGTTGTATTTTTTATTTGGGTGACCCAGCGTATCTTTATAGGCGATGTTTGTCCGAAAGAAGAAAAATAGAAGCGGAGTTATTAGCATTCAGGTAATCGAAAAACGTGATGGTAAATCTGTTTTGGTTAAAACCATTGGCAGTTCTTCTGATAGCCAAGCAGTGGAAAAGCTATTTGAAGAAGGGAAACAATTTGTGTTACAATATGGTGGCCAACAATTTTTAAGTTTTGAAAATGAGACGGCTCTGGTAGCTGAATATTTTCAAGCCTTACAATCTTTTCATCTGGTTGGCCCTGAACTTATTGTGGGTAAGATTTTCGATGATATCGGGTTTGGAGTCATCAAAGATGCACTGTTCCGTGAACTGGTTATTACCCGTCTGGTTTACCCTGTAAGCAAACTAAAGACCACAGAATACCTATACAGATACAAGAATGAGATGGTTGACGTAGAGCGGATTTATCGGTATCTTGATAAGTTGCACCACAAGCAAAAGAACAAGATACAAGAAATTAGTTATGCCCATACGCTCAAAGTACTGCATGGACAGATAAATATTGTTTTTTATGATGTAACGACCTTGTATTTTGAATCCGAACAAGGCGATGAGTTAAGAGTTACCGGTTTTTCCAAAGAGGGTAAGCATCAACATCCGCAAATAATTTTAGGGTTACTCATAAGTGTGGGTGGGTACCCATTAGCATACGAAGTTTTTGAAGGCAATAAGTTTGAAGGGCATACCTTACTTCCTGTTCTGGATAGATTTAAAGAAAAATACAAATTAGATAAACTGGTTGTGGTAGCCGATGCAGGGCTGCTTTCAACAAACAATATGGAGCTACTTCAGCAAAAGGGGTATGAATATATTTTAGGAGCCAGGATTAAAACCGAAAGTCCGACCATTAAAAACAGGATATTAGCACTTGGACTCCAAAATGGTGAGAGCGCGTTTATTGAAAAAAACGCAAACGTAAAACTTTTAGTCAGTTATTCTGACGCAAGGTCAAAAAAAGATGCCCACAACCGCAAGCGGGGATTAGACAAGCTGGAAAAGCAGATAAAATCAGGTAAACTAACCAAAACCAGTATCAACAACAGAGGTTATAACAAATACCTGAAACTGGAAGGAAGTATTCAAATCTCAATAGACAAAGAAAAATATTCAGCAGATTCCCTGTGGGATGGACTCAAAGGATATATGACCAATACAAAACTCTCTAAAGATGAAGTAATAGAGAACTATGGGTATTTATGGCAGATTGAAAGAGCCTTTAGAATATCTAAGACAGATTTAAGAATAAGGCCGATATACCATCGTATCCAACACCGGATAGAAGCACACATCTGTATAGCATTTTGTGCCTATAAGGTTTTCAAAGAGCTGGAAAGACAATTAAAACAGAAACAATCAGAATGGAGTGTTGAGCAAGCTTTAGAAATAACAAAAACAATTTATCAGGTATCATTCAAAACGCAACTCTCGCAAACGATTCATAGCAGAATTTATATCTCTAAACCTGAACAGGAAAAGTTACTTAATTTGTTTCATATCAATTTTGGGTGACCCAGCGAGGAAAACAGGA
>NZ_JANUSD010000034.1:0-2421 GCF_024793945.1 Emticicia fluvialis | reverse complement strand
CCATCATGATACTTTAAAGTTAACGTTTTAATTTTAACTTAACCAATGGTACTGTTTTCGGGGAGTAGTATAGTGACCTACCTAGAGCATCGGGATTTGAAGTTTTGGAAGACAAAAAAAAAATAGCAAAACGAAAGTAATTATTATCTCCAGCTATAACGATTACGGGCTTATTAGACAGTCTTTCAATTTAGGTGCTTCGGGATACTTGCTTAAAAATACTTCTGTCAGTGAAATTGTTGAAGCCATAAGGGCTGTATATCATAATAAAGTATTTGTTCCTGATGAGATAGAAAAGGCTTTGAAATTAAAACAGAAATATTTTGATGAAAGCGATGAATTTGTGAATGCGGTCTCTCTCACCAAGCGCGAAAAAGAAGTGCTGGAGTATATTTCAAGAGGATACAGAAGTGAAGACATTGCGAATGCGCTCAAATTGAAGAAGGATACGGTGAATGAATACAGAGATAAACTGATTAAGAAAATGAATGCCAAAAATACTGCCGAATTGATACGAAATGCATTTCAAGCTGGGCTTTTATGATTAGAAAAATTATTGTTTTTTTTTCGTTTGTGGCTATTTCAATAACCGGATTTGCGCAGACGAATCCTGTAAAGATTACCTCATTGCCCGATAAAATAGATTTAATACCTTAAACCGGGTTTCTGATAGATTCTTCGGGGAGTATGTCCATTCAGGAAGCTATGCTAAACCCCGGTTTCAAAAAGCTGAAAGGATGGATGATTAATTTTGGCAGTAACCCTTCTTACCTATGGCTGAAGGTTACAATTGCAAATCAATCTGCCGCATCCGGAGACTTCATTCTATTCACCAAAGGTGTCGACAGCTAATGGACTTACCAAATAGACGATGCCAATGGAGTGATAATCAGAAACAGCTTTACCGGCGACCACATCTCGATTCAGAAAAGAGAAATTTCCAGTTCGCATCTTACATCTAACTTTGTATTATTGCCCCATCAACAGACCACAATATATCTCCGCGTAAAAAACGTTAGTTATCCGTTAAGCATATATCTATCTTAAATTATTAAGCAAGTACAAGGCCATTTCCTTTCTTAAAACAAGAGATCTCTTTCAGAGCCTGTATATTGGCATTATGGTTTTCCTTTTGTTGTTTAGTCTTGCTTTGCTGATTTTTTTTAAAGAATGGATATATTTCTACTACCTGCTCTGTGTGCTTTTTTCAATGATTATGATGCTGGTGTATAACGGGTACTACTATCTTATTTTTGATACAGCCCCTGAATTTATCCGCAATAAAAACTTCTTTGGTATTCCTACCACTTTTGTACCCATGTTTTATTTGTTTTTTGCCAAAGAGTTTCTAATGTACGGCTATGATAAAGATGGTGGGTGTCTTAAAACGGCTCACCATTTGGTTGTCTAGCATTACGGTTGTGGTCATTTTGCTATTTCTTATTTTGCACTTGAGTTTCTATCAGTATCGTTATTTTACATACCTGCTTATTTTCTGTCTTTGTTCCCTTACTTTTGTGCTGGTGTTCCGTAGCATCAAAAGAAAATACAAGCCTGCCTGGCTATTCCTATTTGCTACAGTGCCGGTACTGTGTATAAGTGTTTTAGAGACTTTCTCAGACCTGCATCATATTCCGGTGCAGCTTATGCATACCATCTATTATTCTGCAACAGTGTTTGAAATGTTTGTACTTACACTTGGGCTGGCTCTTCGGTTTAAGATAGCACAGTATGAAAAGAAAAAATTGTAGCAAGAAGTTTTTGTAATAGAAACACAAGTACAGGAAACCGAAAGTAAAAGAATTGCACAAGACTTACACGACAAGCTGGGGGGATTGCTGGGAGCGTTAAAAATAAACCTTACACTTTTGTTGGGTAACAAGCAATTACAAAGCCAAGATACAGAGTCTTTAGGAACAATACTTAAAATGCTTGATTTAACCTCAGAAGAGGTAAGAAATATTTCACATAGCCTGGCTTCAAGTACATTAATAAAGCTTGGACTGGTGCCTATGTTATTAGAAATGTACCGAGATTCCGATAATCCTAAAGTTATCATTCAGAACAATAATTTTACTACTCGTTTAAGTTCAAACAAAGAAATGGCTTTGTATGCAATTATACAGGAGAGCATCAATAATGCCCTCAAAAATGCTGAGGCCAGTGAGATTGCGGTAATTTTTAAACAAAGTCATGAAAAACTCACAGTAATGATTGAAGACGACGGAAACGGATTTGAGGTGCAAAATTCTCCTTTGAAAGGTAAGGGTTTAGAAAATAGCATTTTCAGAGTGAAAGAACACTTACATGGTGACATATTAATTGAATCCTCAAAAAATGGCGGAACTATATACTACTCCCCGAAAACAGTACCATTGGTTAATTTAAAATTAAAACGTTAACTTTAAATTATGATGATGA
>NZ_JANUSD010000033.1:0-5916 GCF_024793945.1 Emticicia fluvialis | reverse complement strand
AAAAATGGAAGAAACACTGAGCGTTACATAGCATGAGCATAGTAAAAAGGTGGGAATCAGGGAATTGGGGGATGGGTAAAAAAAAGAGTAAAATTAATTTGGAGTTGTAAAAATAAAGTCAGACCTTTGCACCCCGGTTAATCGAAAGAGAAAGGAGAAAAGGAGAGGAAAACGGGAGATGAGAGCGAGGCAAAAAAAACTTCAAAAATAATTTGGGAATGTAAAAATAAATTCAGAATTTTGCACCCCGATTGATTGAAAAAGGAAAGAGAGAAGAGGAAGAGGCGATAAGGAGAGTGAAAAAAAATATGAAAAAATATTTTTTTAATTCAAAAAAGAGCAGTAACTTTGCAGTCCGTTTCGCTTACTAAAATAAGAAAACGGAAAAACGAAAAGAAAAGTTCAGAGTTAAAATAAGAATTGATTAAGCGGTTGAGGGGGAGGTTGAAGAGAGAGAGAGCTTAATTAGATTTAACAAGTCGGAAGGTTGCGAGACTGGATGAATAAAGTTCATTAACTTGTTGAGAATGCAAATGCGAGACCTTAAGTAGTCAGGCAAACTTTGACATTTACAATGGAGAGTTTGATCCTGGCTCAGGATGAACGCTAGCGGCGGGCTTAATACATGCAAGTCGAGGGGTGGTAGCAATACTACACCGGCGCACGGGTGCGTAACGCGTATGCAATCTACCTTTATCTGGGGGATAGCCCGGGGAAACCCGGATTAATACCGCATAACAAATTTCTTGGCATCAAGAGATTTTAAAAGATTTATCGGATAGAGATGAGCATGCGTAAGATTAGATAGTTGGCGAGGTAACGGCTCACCAAGTCTACGATCTTTAGGGGCTCTGAGAGGAGAATCCCCCACACTGGCACTGAGATACGGGCCAGACTCCTACGGGAGGCAGCAGTAGGGAATATTGGGCAATGGGCGCAAGCCTGACCCAGCCACGCCGCGTGCAGGAAGAAGGCCCTCTGGGTTGTAAACTGCTTTTGACCGGGAAGAAAAGAACCTTTGCGAAGGGAGTTGACGGTACCGGCAGAATAAGCCACGGCTAACTACGTGCCAGCAGCCGCGGTAATACGTAGGTGGCGAGCGTTATCCGGATTTATTGGGTTTAAAGGGTGCGTAGGCGGCTGATTAAGTCAGCGGTGAAAGGTAGCAGCTTAACTGTTTTACATGCCGTTGATACTGGTTAGCTTGAGTTAACAGAAGGCAGATAGAATTTCTGGTGTAGCGGTGAAATGCTTAGATACCAGAAGGAATACCGATTGCGAAGGCAGTCTGCTGCAGTTACACTGACGCTGAGGCACGAAAGTGCGGGGATCAAACAGGATTAGATACCCTGGTAGTCCGCACAGTAAACGATGATTACTAGTTGTTGGCGAGAGTCAGTGACCAAGGGAAACCGATAAGTAATCCACCTGGGGAGTACGCCGGCAACGGTGAAACTCAAAGGAATTGACGGGGGTCCGCACAAGCGGTGGAGCATGTGGTTTAATTCGATGATACGCGAGGAACCTTACCTGGACTAGAATGTGAGGGAATTATTCAGAAATGGATAAGCCAGCAATGGCCCAAAACAAGGTGCTGCATGGCTGTCGTCAGTTCGTGCCGTGAGGTGTTGGGTTAAGTCCCGCAACGAACGCAACCCCTGTTGTCTGTTGCCATCAAGTAAAGTTGGGGACTCAGACAAGACTGCCTACGCAAGTAGAGAGGAAGGAGGGGACGACGTCAAGTCATCATGGCCCTTACGTCCAGGGCAACACACGTGCTACAATGGGCGATACAGAGTGTTGCGAGCCAGCAATGGCAAGCCAATCACAAAAAGTCGTTCACAGTTCGGATTGGGGTCTGCAACTCGACCCTATGAAGCTGGAATCGCTAGTAATCGGATATCAGCTATGATCCGGTGAATACGTTCCCGGACCTTGTACACACCGCCCGTCAAGCCATGGAAGTTGGGTAGACCTGAAGCGGAAGGTAAAAGATTTCGTTAGGGTAGAACCAGTAACTGGGGCTAAGTCGTAACAAGGTAGCCGTACCGGAAGGTGCGGCTGGAACACCTCCTTTTTAGAGATTTCTTCACAGAAAGAAATAAAAACGACTGACACGAAAGATCAAGCATTTGTATTCTCATCAACAAGTTATGTATTAAGAGTGAAGGAACGGAAGTTTACAGGTGTAGTGATTGTAGGGAAAGCAAAACTACAAGCCATTAAACTGCAAACTCTGCAAGGGGCTTGTAGCTCAGGTGGTTAGAGCGTTACACTGATAATGTAAAGGTCCGTGGTTCGAGTCCACGCAGGCCCACCAAGTTGAATGGCGAATGAGAGAATGGCGAATGATCGAATAAAATATTCATGATTCAAGATTAACTAATTCACGATTAAAATAAAGGGGGTTTAGCTCAGCTGGCTAGAGCACCTGCTTTGCAAGCAGGGGGTCAACGGTTCGAATCCGTTATCCTCCACCAGACTAATCACGAATGAAGAATGAGTGAATTAGTGAATAGATGAAGAGTAAATAAGTTAACTGATACTTTTAAAAATCGGATACAGTTCTTTACGAAGAAACAAGGTAGAAATACCACAAGTCAGTTAAGACTGGACGACATTCTTATCATATCTAGCACAGCTTGGTAGGTGGTAAGAGTTCAGTTAAGATTGGATGAAGTTATTTGACATGATGGAAGAGAGAAGAAAAGAGATAATGTAGGAGCTACATAAGGGCGTACGGAGGATGCCTAGGGTCTCAGAGGCGAAGAAGGACGTGATAAGCTGCGATAAGCTACGGGGAGAAGCACATTTTCTGTAATCCGTAGATTTCCGAATGGGGCAACCCAATAGTTTGAAGAACTATTACCATACAGAGTATGGAGCTAACTCGGTGAACTGAAACATCTAAGTAACCGAAGGAAAATAAAACAACAGTGATTCCGCAAGTAGTGGCGAGCGAACGCGGAGAAGCCCAAACCATTTTTGTTACGGCAAGAGTGGGGTTATAGGACTGCATTTAGGAGTATTATTTAAGTTGAATGATTTGGGAAAGTCATCCATAGAGTGTGAGAGACACGTAAACGTACCGATAATACAACGAGCAGAATCCTGAGTAGGTGGGGACCGGTGGAATCCCCTCTGAATTCGGCGGCACCATCCGCCAAGGCTAAATACTCCTGAGACACCGATAGTGAACTAGTACTGTGAAGGAAAGGTGAAAAGCACGGGGAGTACCCGGGTGAAATAGAACCTGAAACCGTACGCTTACAAGCGGTCGGAGCTGGCAAGTCCAGTGACGGCGTGCCTTTTGCATAATGACCCTACGAGTTACGGTCACCGGCAAGATTAAGTATTTCAGATACGTAGTCGAAGCGAAAGCAAGTCTGAATAGGGCGAATAGTCGGTGGCTGTAGACGCGAAACCTTGTGATCTACCCATGGTCAGGTTGAAGGTTGGGTAAAACCAACTGGAGGACCGAACCAGTTAACGTTGAAAAGTTTTTGGATGAACTGTGGGTAGGGGTGAAAGGCTAATCAAACTGGGAAATAGCTCGTACTCTCCGAAATGTATTTAGGTACAGCGTCGAGGTTGAGTTATATCGAGGTAGAGCTACCAATAGGATGCGGGGGAGTCAAATCCTACCAAATTCTGATAAACTCCGAATGCGATATAATATACTCGGCAGTGAGGGCTTGGGTGCTAAGGTCCGAGTCCAAAAGGGAAAGAACCCAGAACTACAACTAAGGTCTCTAAATCTATACTAAGTTGAACTAAGGAAGTCTGATTGCAGAGACAGCCAGGATGTTTGCTTGGAAGCAGCAATCATTTAAAGAGTGCGTAACAGCTCACTGGTCGAGCGAGGCGGGCATCGATAATAAACGGGCATCAAGTATAGTACCGAAGTTTAGTCAAGATTTAAATCTTGGGTAGGAGAGCATTCTATTTGCGGCGAATGCGTACTGTGAGGTATGCTGGAGCGGATAGAAAAGCAAATGTAGGGATAAGTAGCGATAATGTATGTGAGAACCATACACACCGAAAGACTAAGGATTCCTCAGCTACGTCAATCAACTGAGGGTTAGTCGGGTCCTAAGGATAATGCGAAAGCAGAAGCCGATGGCAAACAGGTTAATATTCCTGTACTGGTGATGGTGCGATGCGGGGACGGAGAGTTGGAGTGGGTACGTCCTGACGGAATAGGGCGTTGAGAGGAGGCTTAGGCTGAATCGAACTCGTGAAGACGCTTCCAAGAAAAGCCGCTAAGCTTCAGCCATTTACCACCCGTACCGTAAACCGACACAGGTAGTCGAGGCGAGAAGCCTAAGGTGCTCGAGTGAGTCACAGCTAAGGAACTCGGCAAATTAACCCTGTAACTTCGGGAGAAGGGGAGCCTCAGCAATGAGGCCGCAGAGAAATGGCCCAGGCGACTGTTTAACAAAAACACATGGCTTTGCTAAGTTTAATGACAAAGTATAAGGCCTGACACCTGCCCGGTGCTGGAAGGTTAAGAGGGGATGTCATCGCAAGAGAAGCATTGAATCGAAGCCCCAGTAAACGGCGGCCGTAACTATAACGGTCCTAAGGTAGCGAAATTCCTTGTCGGGTAAGTTCCGACCTGCACGAATGGTGTAACGATCTGGGCACTGTCTCAGCTGTGAGCTCGGCGAAATTGTAGTAGCGGTGAAGATGCCGCTTACCCGCCACGGGACGGAAAGACCCCGTGAACCTTTACTATAGCTTAACGTTGAATTCGGGTAACTGATGTGTAGGATAGGTGGGAGGCTGTGAACCGGTGTCGCCAGGCATCGGGGAGCCAACGTTGAAATACCACCCTTTGGTTATTTGGATTCTAACTCGCGCTGCGAGGACACCGTTTGGTGGGTAGTTTGACTGGGGTGGTCGCCTCCAAAAGAGTAACGGAGGCTTCCAAAGGTAGTCTCAGCACGCTTGGTAACCGTGCGTTGAGTGCAATAGCAAAAGACTGCTTGACAGTGAGACCTACAAGTCGAGCTGGCTGGAAACAGGGGTATAGTGATCCGGTGGTTCTGTATGGAAGGGCCATCGCTCAAAGGATAAAAGGTACTCCGGGGATAACAGGCTGATCTCCCCCAAGAGCTCACATCGACGGGGAGGTTTGGCACCTCGATGTCGGCTCGTCACATCCTGGGGCTGGAGAAGGTCCCAAGGGTTCGGCTGTTCGCCGATTAAAGTGGCACGCGAGCTGGGTTCAGAACGTCGTGAGACAGTTCGGTCCCTATCTGTGGTGGGCGTTGGAAGATTGAGAGGGTCTGACTTTAGTACGAGAGGACCGAGTTGGACGTACCGCTGGTGCATCTGTTGTCCTGCCAAGGGCACGGCAGAGTAGCCAAGTACGGACGGGATAAACGCTGAAAGCATCTAAGTGTGAAACCCTCCTCAAGATGAGTCTTCCATTGAGATTCGTCATAGACGATGACGTTGATAGGCTACAGGTCTAAAAGTGGTAACACCCAGCCGAGTAGTACTAATGAATCGAGGGCTCCTAATTTTTTTATCTGTTTTTTTCTCTCTCCATTAAAGTCATATAATGAAAGCCTAATGGCCAATAAGATATTCAGGATTCGGTGTTAGTTAACTAGCGAAAGAATCATTAAGATCTTCATGGTGTCAATAGGGCGGGTGAACACCTCTTCCCATCCCGAACAGAGCAGTTAAGCCCCGCACCGCTGATGGTACTGAGTTCATACTTGGGAGAGTAAGTAGACGCCAGTTTTTTATTCCAAAGACCTTAGAAGCAATTCTAAGGTCTTTTTTTTTGCATTTTGCCCAACGCAAATCACAAATGATTTTTGGGATCAATGGCTCAAGCGAAAAAGTTGGGGACTACGCATAAATCTTGGCGAGTCTAAAGAGGAAGAAAGTAATATTTCTTAC
>NZ_JANUSD010000032.1:0-6305 GCF_024793945.1 Emticicia fluvialis | reverse complement strand
TTTTTTGCATTTTGCCCAACGCAAATCACAAATGATTTTTGGGATCAATGGCTCAAGCGAAAAAGTTGGGGACTACGCATAAATCTTGGCGAGTCTAAAGAGGAAGAAAGTAATATTTCTTACACCTCTAAACTGGTTTCTTAGTGCTTTAACTTTCGCGTTGAACGATTCTGCTGATGCATTAGTACTTCTTCTATCGAAGAAGTTCAGGATTTTCTCATAGTGGTTCTGAATCGTTCGTGCAATTGTATTGAATGAATCGAAACTTGCCTTTTCAATCTGATTATACCATAGTGCCAGCTTTTTGAATGCTACAATCCTTTCTTTGGAATGGGTAAAAATGTCAGATAATCCTCTACTCAATCCATAAGCTTCTGCAATGTCTGGATATAATCTGAATAAGATTTGAGCTCTGTGTGTTTGTGATTCAGACCAGTTATGTGGCTTCTTATAAAGTAAATACCGACTTCGGGCTAAAAGTTGTTTGAGTGTATCTCCGTTCTCTAGTATTTGAGGGGTAAAAGATACTTTTTGTTCTTTAGCTGATTGCATTTGCCCGTTTTCTTCTTCCATTGCCTGCCACCTATGTTGGATTCTAATCTCTTGCACTGCATCACAGGCTAGCTGTTGAACGTGGAAACGGTCTGCGACAAGTTTGGCTTTAGGGAATGTTCTTCTGGCTATTTTCTCCATTGTAGGAGCTAAATCTAAAGTCACTTCTTTTACCCTCTTCCTTAAAGATTCAGGTATCTGACGTAATACTTCTATGATTTTCTCACTTTCAGTGCCTTTTATCATGGCTACCAAAGTTCCTTTACGGCCTTTAGCCGCTTTATTAGTTAGAATAGTATAAAGCTCTCCCTGCGATAAGCTCGTCTCATCAATAGATAGATATTCAACAATATTCTCAGTGAACAACAACCAATCTTCAGCATGTGAGGCCTGTGGCCAACTCTTAAAGTCACTTAAATGACTCACGTACTGCTCCTGGAATCGCTTGCCATCTAAGCCATAAAGTTCTCCCAGTGTTTTACAACTAATGGGGGTATTATCTACCAAGTCCTTTCGGTCGGCGTTCCGATAAAAAAAATGCGAATTCTTTCGTCATTCGGGTGCCATCAGCTACCATTTCCCAATTTCTATAGACTGTTTTACCAGTAGTGAGATTCAGCCATTTCCTACGCTTGATTTTTAGATAGCACGCTTTACCTCGTAAAGGAAAATCTCTTACAGTTTCTTCGTCAAAGAAACTCTTTGATTGTAGCTGGTTAGATTGATATTCAGCAGGTGGTACATTCTTCTCGGATAAAAACAGATAGTAAGATTCTTCTTTCTTTATCACGTTAGTCAATTCAAAGTATTCTAAGATTCCTTCAGGAAGTAGTAATGATAGTAGCGTCGTATCCAAGTCCGTATTCTTTTTCGCAAAGTAACTCCTTTTTTACCTACTCCCCAACTTTTCAGATTGACCCGTAAAAATGGATATTCTTTGCCAAGCGAAGACACCCAGTTTGCTCCGGGCCTACGTGCCCCGTGTTGGTTCTGTTTTCATACTTGGGAGTATAAGCGTCCACCCGGTTTTTATTCCGAAGTCTTAAGAAGCAGTTCTAAGGTTTTTTTGCGTTAATTCCCGCTTTGAGCATGATCAGACTTTCGCGCTTTCCTCATAATCGTGATGATTGACAGCACTCAAATCCATTGAATTGTCTGAATTATAAGTGTAATAATCCAGTTTATTGATGATTATTATTTTTGTTTGATAACGTCTATTTTTTGGCTTGCTTTGATTAAGATTCAGACCTCTGCATAATTGACTGGCTGAAATGAACCAATATCCCCTTTTTTTCTTCCAATCGTCGAAAAACAACATTTATTTATTAATATTTTTAACATTTTTGTCTTGTTATTTATGAATAGAAAATCTTTTAAAAAGATGCTGACGGACTTTTTCCTCAATCATTTTTCTGCTTGATGTTATTTGTAAATTTTTTGTATTTAATCAGGAATTTTTATTTAATTAAATTATATTGTCTCTGACTTTATTTTTGAACCTTAGCTAAAATGTACAAGCGCAAAAATTTTCGTTTCCTTCTGTTAGGTTTAACAGGCATCATGCTGGGCGCTACCAGCTGCTCTAAATTAGAGTTTACTCCAACTGACACAACTCCTGCTGCTGCAAAGTTGTTTCCTTCTGGAAGTGTTATACCGTCTGATTTTAAATGGTCATCGGTTAGAACTCTTGATGTTCGTGTCGTTATTAACGACAAATACAATGGTCAGTACTTCTACAAAGTTGAATTATTTGATAATGACCCAAAACTTGGAACAGCTGCCAATTTATTAGGGGCCGGGCAAGCAAAAAAAGGCCAGGACTTTGTTGATAAAGTTACTGTTCCTGTTGGCTTGCAATATGTGTACCTTAGAGAGACCTCTCCTGTTGGTATAGCTTCAGTTTCAATGGTATCAATTAAAGATGTTAATTCTGTAACAGTTTCAAAGTCAGGCGATACTGGTAGTTTTAGAGCCAGCGCTCTTCGTGGCGAATCTGCCAACTCAATGGCTGGTGTTGCTGCTGCTTACAGTATTGCAGATAACGCGCCTGTGGTTGTGCCCAATACAGCTATTGCCATAAGTGGTAACTCAAATATTACGGTTGAGTCAAATAAAGCGTATGTTGTAAAGGCCTCTGACAACTTTATAGGTGAAATTAACGCAAATAATGGTACAAGCGGCGTGAAAATATATATACAGGGTACCTGGAAGAACCGTAACTTCACATTAAACCTGGGTGGCAATAATGCAATTATTGTAACTTCTGGTGGTACACTTGATTTAGTGAATGTTATTCAGAACACCGGTGGCGCTTTTGCTAACTACGGAACAGCGATTTTTGAAACCCTGAATACCTCAAATGAGACGCTTTACACCAATTATGGTACATTAAATGCCAAGAGCGCTACATTTGCCAACGGAAGTTTTACTAACTACGGAACAGCCTCTATTGATAATCTGACAAGCACAACGGGTTCTACCAAGATACGAAATGAAGGAACATTACAGGTGAAAGATGCTTCGCTTACCAATGCAACTTTAGAAACTGTTTGTCATACAACAATTGACAACCTGACTACTACTAATGCAACCATTAATGTAGCAGAAAAGTCTTTGCTTGGTATCAAGAAATTGGTTGCAGGCGGTACTAAAATCAACCTTGCTTCATCTGCAATTCTGGATGTGTGGGTATCGGCTAACTTTACAAGTAACAAAAATTACATGACTGGAACCGGAACTGAAAGTGCAGTGGCCAGATTGAAAAAGGTTGATGTAAATAATCAGTGGGAAGCCATAACGTATTCAGGTAACCTTGAGATTGCATGTTCTGATCATACCCCTAACGGTCAATGGAGTACTTATTATATAGTTTCAAGACCAGCAGCTTTGGTGGCCTATGAAAAATCAACTGTTAAAATTGCCTCAACTAACTGTAATGCTGGTGGCAATAATGATAGCGGCTCGGGTACTACGCCAACAGACCAGACCATTACAGAAGTTAATCTAGGAACCTACTCCTATTCTTTTGAAGATAACTGGCCTGAAACAGGAGACTACGATTTGAACGACTTTGTGGTAGATATGAATGTCTCAAAATTCCAGAATTCGTCAAATAAAACGGTTAAAGTAGCATTGAAAGCGAAATTACGTTCAGTAGGTGCTACCAAACGTATGTCAGGTGCCATTCAGTTAGACGGCATAGCATCAGGGAATGTGAAATCAGTAACCTATTCACGTCAGGATTTAGTAGGTAATAATCTGAAACTTGGATCGAACGGAGTAGAATCTGGTCAGACGAACGCTGTAGTAACAATAGTTGATGACGCTCACAAAGCCTTTGGCGTAGCAGACACCCGATTGATATCTACCCAAAACGGTAACTACAACCCATTAGATTTAACCATTACAATAGAATTTAACACACCGGTAGAAAACTTCACCTACAATGCGCTTAACGTCTTTGTGGTTCTTACAAGCGAAACCAGCGCCAGTGGCAGAAGTGAAGTTCACCTGGTAGGTTTTAAGGCAACCGATAAGATAAGTAAATCTATCTATGAGGGTGCAAAAGGCAAATTACTATCATTGACAGACCCATATAAATCTATCAACAACGAACCATGGGGATTAGCCTTACCGGTATCGTTTGTGAGCCCACCGGAGTCAAAAAACATTAAAGATGTATATCCTAAGTTTCAGGACTGGGCACTTAGCGGAGGATTAAAAAATACAGACTGGTATTTGTCTCGCTAAGAGTTTAAGTAGATGCTTATATAAGAAAAGCTCTTCTCTATCTGATAGGGAAGAGCTTTTTTTTATAACCAAGCCTAGTCAGGGTCAAACCTAAAAGTTTTGGGTCGGTAGTGTAATTTCGTTCTTTGCATTTTAAGAAAAGATAGATGTAAGAAAGTCATAATGACATTTTAAAGTTATTACTACCAGCCTTTTTAGTTGAAAATTTTGAGCTTACTTATTACAAGACTACGGCAGAAGTAAAGCATTTATATCTACAAGAGATTAATCAGATACCCAAAGAATTTGAGAATCAGAAGTTGGAGTCCAAGGGGTTTCTTCGATGAGATTACGGTTCAGGACTTTCCAATTAGAGGGCATAAAGTTTTTCTTCATATCAAACGCCCGCAGGTGGTGTAGCTATACAATAGAAATAGTAGTTTACAGGAACTGTGATTTAATGGCAGATGGTACGCGGATAACTAGGGAATTCGCTTCTTTTTTAAAAGAGCTCAATCGATTCTAATCCGGTTATGTAGACTTACCCAAATCTATGCTTAGATATAACTACCCCACAGGTTTTAGACTTGATCCTAATAATTCACTTCGAACTAGTAGAATAAATGAAGCGGTCAGTGGGTCAATCTGAAAAGTTGGGGAGTAGGTAAAAAAGGAGTTACTTTGCGAAAAAGAATACGGACTTGGATACGACGCTACTATCATTACTACTTCCTGAATGAATCTTAGAATACTTTGAATTGACTAACGTAATAAAGAAAGAGGAATCTTACTATCTGTTTTTATCCGAGAAGAATGTACCACCCCAAGAATATCAATCTAACCAGCTACAATCAAAGGGTTTCTTTGACGAAGAAACTGTAAGAGATTTTCCTTTACGAGGTAAAGCGTGCTATCTAAAAATCAAGCGTAGGAAATGGCTGAATCTCACTACTGGTAAAACAGTCTATAGAAATTGGGAAATGGTAGCTGATGGCACCCGAATGACGAAAGAATTCGCATTTTTTTTATCGGAACGCCGACCGAAAGGACTTGGTAGATAATACCCCCATTAGTTGTAAAACACTGGGAGAACTTTATGGCTTAGAAGGCAAGCGATTCCAGGAACAGTATGTAAGTCATTTAAGTGACTACAAGAATTGGTCACAAGCCTCACATGATGAAGATTGGTTGTTGTTCACTGAGAATATTGGTGAATATCTATCTATTGATGAGACGAGCTTATCGCAGGGAGAGCTTTATACTATTCTAACTAATAAAGCAGCTAAAGGACGTAAAGGCACTTTAGTAGCCATGATAAAGGGAACTGAAAGTGAGAAAATCATAGAAGTATTACGTCAGATACCTGAATCTCTAAGGAAGAAGGTAAAAGAAGTGACTTTAGATTTAGCTCCTACAATGGAGAAAATAGCCAGAAGAGCATTCCTCAAAGCCAAGCTTACAGCCGATAGATTCCACGTTCAACAGCTAGCCTGTGATGCAGTACAAGAGATTAGAATCCAACACAGGTGGCAGGCAATGGAAGAAGAAAACAAGCAAATGCAATCAGCTAAGGAGCAAAAAGTATCTTTTACCCCTCAAATACTAGAGAACGGAGATACACTCAAACAGTTATTAGCCCGGAGCCGATATTTACTTTACAAAAAGCAGCATAACTGGTCTGAATCACAAACACACAGAGCTCAAATCTTATTCAGATTATATCCAGACATTGCAGAAGCTTATGTATTGAGTAGAGGATTATCTGACATTTTTACCCACTCCAAAGAAAGAATTGTAGCATTCAAAAAGCTGGCACTATGGTATAATCAGATTGAAAAGGCAAGTTTCGATTCATTCAATACAATTGCACGAACGATTCAGAACCACTATGAGAAAATCCTGGATCAAGGCTAAAACCTGTGGGGTAGTTATATCTAAGCATAGATTTGGGTAAGTCTATATAAAAAGAATGGGATGTTTTTCACACCTCTGAATTGGCTTCTGAAAGCCTTTACCTTGGCATT
>NZ_JANUSD010000031.1:0-6771 GCF_024793945.1 Emticicia fluvialis | reverse complement strand
CTTGAACTACGGCTAATTTAAAAGCATAACTGTAATCTTTCTGTGTACGCTTAATGTACTGATTTGCAATTGTTTCTTTCATAACATTACTTTTATTGTAACGCTATTTCAGGACGTGACATATCTATCTGAATAATCAAGAACGCAGGCTTTCAGCTTGCGTTTTTTTGTTTACCCCCTAAAAAAGGCAAAGGGGGCAGAAACTGTCCCCCGATGAACCCAAAACAACTTTTGCTGTGACTAAAAAAGATTTTTTTTACTAAGTGTACGATTCGCAAAAATCGACTTTATATAATTCACTTATTAAATTCTAAACAATTAAACCGAAATATTATCCCTTAACTCCTCGTCCCTTAAAACAATTTTTTATTTCGACCAGCAAAGTTAGAAAAATTTTTACTAACTCATGCAAATATCTGAATAAAAAATAAAAATCGTCCCGAATAATCGACAAAATGCATAAAAATCCGGTTAGATGACCTCTAGCGTTCTATAAACTGCAAACCACTGTTTTCTCAGGCGGCATACCGGTTATGTTTAGTTTTGCCAATATAAAACGTTAATTGCATTTTTTTTGTATGCACCTCATGTTTTTTTATTAGTCTACACAAGTAAGGCATAACTTCGGTGTTTTTAATTTTATTTTTACCTTTGACAAAAAATGCCAAGCTGAATGAGTTTTCAGATACAACAAAAATATTATCCACTTATAATTTTAGCTCTTGGAGCCGCGTTTTTCTTTCCTTTTTTAGGCAATGTGCACCTATTTGACTGGGACGAGATTAATTTTGCCGAATCGGCCAGAGAAATGCTTCTTACGGGCAACTACAGCAAGGTGCAAATTGATTATAAACCTTTCTGGGAGAAACCCCCGCTTTTTTTCTGGATGCAGGTGGTTTCTATGAAAATATGGGGAGTAAACGAATTCGCTGCCCGTTTCCCTAATGCAGTTATTGGCTGCGTTACCCTGCTGGTTATTTATTACATTGGCAAAAACATCAGAAATGCCAATTTCGGATTAATCTGGGCACTTATCTACCTGGGTTCTTTTACACCACATTTATATTTCAAATCAGGTATTATTGACCCCACCTTTAACCTGTTTATTTTTCTGGGTATATACTTTTCTTTTAAGGCGCAGTTTAATTCACGGCAAATATTTCTTTCGGGCCTCTTTATTGGTTTGGCGGTTCTTACCAAAGGCCCGGTTGGGGGGCTTATCTGGGGCTTAACGGTGGTGTGCTATTGGGGATTTATCAAAAAATTCTCTAAGCTTTTTACATTTAAGCAACTGCTTATTTTTGCAATAACCTGTATCGCTGTTGCTTCTTTATGGTTTGCACAAGAGCTGGTTACTAATGGGTTCTGGTTTTTCGAAGAATTTATCCGTTATCAGATTCGCCTTTTCAGCACGCCTGATGCAGGTCACGGGCAACCTTTTTACTACCATTTTGTGGTAGTGCTGCTGGGTTGTTTTCCTATTTCTGTTTTTGCTATTCCGGCGCTGGCATCCAGACAAGAGTATTTCGGAACCTGGATGAAAGTTACATTCTGGGTGGTAATGATTCTTTTCAGTGTGGTTACAACCAAAATAGTCCATTATTCTTCAATGGCTTATTTCCCGGTTTCTTATCTGGCTGCCAATACCTTGTACAACTGGCTTGCCCACAAAAAGAACTGGAATAAATGGGTAAAATTCGGCTTGATATTCATTGGTTTTGTGTTATCGCTGGCCTTGGTGGCTGTGCCGCTTATTGGCATGAACACCGCAGCCATTACACCTTATATAAAAGACCAGTTTGCAGTCAGAAATTTCAATGCAGTGGTTGCATGGAGTGGCTTTGAAGTGTTCATTGGTATTGCTTATTTTATTGTTCTTCTGGTGCTGGTTTTCATGAACAAAGCTACCATTCAGCGTAAATGGTTGTTTATTACAGGCCTGAGCCTGTCTACAGCTTTATGCCTGCTCATTTACGGCGCAACAGTGGTGCCTAAAATTGAAAGATTCACACAGGGTGCAGCGATAGACTTCTACCAGTCGAAACAGGGGCAGAATGTTTACGTGGGTGTGATAGGTTTTAAAAGCTATGCCCATTTGTTTTATTTTCAGAAAAAACCCAATAGCGCACCTGCTTCTACTGCCAATATGACTCAGGAAGAATTTGGCAACTGGTTGTTAAACGGCAAGGTAGATAAGCCTGTATTTTTTGTAACCCGCATTGACCGGTACGATGAATTTAAGGAGCATCCGAATCTGGAATATATCAAAGAAGAAAACGGTTTTGTGTTTCTGAAACGTAAAAATTGATAGACCTATGAATCTCAATCAGTTAACCATACGTGTAAGTAACCTTGAGCAATCTTTAGCTTTTTATGAGCTTCTGGGGCTGAGACTTATAGTAAAAGATACACATTATGCCCGCTTTGAATGTCCAACCGGAGACACCACTTTCTCTATCCATCAGGAAGGCATCACCTCCAAAGACCCTGGCGTCTGGGTTTACTTTGAAGTGGACGACGTTGACGACAAGATAAGCGAACTGATACGCAAAGGCATCAGTATTGAACAGATTCCGGAAGATAAACCCTGGCTGTGGAGAGAAGCCCGCCTGCTTGACCCCGACAATAACCAGATAATTATTTACCATGCCGGAGATAATCGTAAAAACCCGCCATGGAGAATTAATTAATGTGGTGAAATTTTAGCTAAGTGCCTGATTTCTTTTGAAAAGTTTGAGAGATTGAAAGGATTTTACAAACTTTGACCTACCAACCTAAAAATTTACCTCTTGAACAACTTATTAGTGATAGATGTCGGGAACACCGATGCTGTTTTCGGAATTTTTGAAGATAAAAAACTACTTCATCAGTTCAGAATCAAATCGCTGAAAGACGAAAACTACGTCTTTTTTGAATATCGCTTCCGGCAATATTTCCTTGAAAACGCCCTGCGTTTTGCTGACATAAAAAAAGTGGTGCTTAGCAGTGTGGTGCCTCCCCTTACCCCTATCTTCAAACTTCTGGTAAACAATATGTTTGGCCTGGAGCCCATTGTTGTTAATGGGTATATCTTTCCATCGTTAGAAATTTCAATCGACAACCCCAACGAGATAGGGAGCGACCTCGTAGCCAATGCCGTAGCAGCTTACACCAAGTATAAAAGAAATTGTGTAATAGTTGATTTTGGTACCGCGCTTACATTCACCGTTGTTTCAGCCAAAGGCAAAGTTCTGGGGGTTTCTATAGCGCCGGGTTTAAGAACATCAGTAAAGGCGCTTTTTTCAAATACAGCCCAGCTACCTGATGTTCCGCTGGAGCTGCCTCAATCTGTTATTGGTAAAAATACAGTTCATGCCATTCAGGCGGGTATCTTATGGGGATACGAAGGCCTGGTAAGAAACATGATTCATAAAATAAGAGCCGAACTGAACGGCGACTGCATAGCCATTGCCACCGGAGGGCTTTCTTCTATTATATCTACCCTGCACGGAGAGTTTGTGGAAGTAAACCGTGAACTGACACTTGAAGGATTAAGAATAATAGGCGAGGCACATGCCTGAATAAACTGACTGGATTAAACACCCGAAAGGGTTAAAAAATATGGAGTTAAACAAAGACACAATTAAGCAATTTATTGCAACCGCGCTGGTAGAAGATGTAGGTGATGGCGACCACACCTCACTTTCTACCATTCCGGCAGATGCTTTCGGAAAAGCAAAATTGCTGGTAAAAGATGAGGGCATTCTGGCCGGGGTAGAACTGGCAAAAATGATTTTTGAAGCAGTAGATAAAAACTTGCAGGTAGAGGTGCTGATGAACGACGGCCAGCCTGTTCAATATGGAGATATCGCATTTTACGTAACAGGCAAAGACCGTTCTATATTAACAGCCGAGCGGCTGGTGCTCAACTGCATGCAGCGCATGAGCGGCATAGCCACTACCACGTATCAGGTGGTAAGCCTTTTAGAAGGCACCCAAACGAAAGTGCTGGACACCCGCAAAACAACGCCGGGATTCAGGATGATGGAAAAATGGGGCGTACAGATTGGCGGAGGGGTAAACCATCGTTTCGGGCTCTTTGATATGATTCTGATAAAAGATAATCATGTAGACTATGCAGGAGGAATAAAAAACGCTTTGGATGCAGCACATAATTATCTGAAAACCACCGGAAAAAACCTGCCAATAGAAATTGAAGTGAGAAACCTGGAAGAATTGCAGCAGGTACTCGATATTGGCGGTGTAGTGCGCATTATGGTAGATAACTTTAGCTTCGATAAAATAAAAGAAGCCATTAAAATGGTGGCAGGGCGCTACCCCATTGAGGCGTCAGGAGGCATTACCCCTGCCAACGTAAGACAATTTGCCGAATGTGGTGTTGACTACGTATCGCTGGGTTACCTTACCCACTCAGCCAGAAGCCTCGACCTAAGCCTGAAGGCAATGAAATAATCAGATGATACCGTTCAATTACAAGCTTTATACAAAACCCATTGTATAAAGCTTTTTTTGTCTCAATACTCCCGTAAGTTTTAGGTGAGTTCAGATTTTATTTAATAAATTACAGATTCTTTAACCAATGCTGGTCTTTTTTTAAAAAACCTATGTAACCTTTATGAAAAAAACTTCACTCTTTTTATGGCTCATTACAGCCCTTACTATATTGCCCGGTTACCATCCGCCCAAAAGCACTATGGCCCGTACCTATAAGGCTGATGTTATTATATATGGTGGTACATCGGCTGCTATTATTGCGGCCGTTCAGGTTAAAAAAATGGGCAAGTCGGTTATAGTGGTTTCTCCTGACATACATCTGGGAGGCCTTTCATCAGGTGGGCTTGGATTTACCGACACCGGCAACAAAGAGGTAATAGGTGGCGTATCACGCGAGTTCTACCAACGTCTTTATAACCATTATCAGAAGCAGGAATCATGGCAATGGCAAAAGAGAGAAGAGTACGGCAATAAAGGCCAGGGCACACCTGCATTAGATGGCAGCAACCGTACCATGTGGATATTTGAACCACATGCAGCAGAACAGGTATTTGAAGACTTTGCCAGTGAATATAAACTTACTATCTACCGCGATGAGTGGCTGGACCGTTCAAAAACCGGAGTTGTAAAAAAGGGTCTCAATATAAGCGCATTCCGTACTTTAAGCGGCCACGTATATGAAGGTAAAATGTTTATTGATGCTACATATGAAGGCGACCTGATGGCCGCAGCTGGGGTATCCTACCATGTAGGGCGTGAGGCCAACAATGTTTATAACGAAAAATGGAACGGAGTGCAGGCCGGTGTTTTTCAGCATGGCCACCACTTTAAAAGCAAAATCAGCCCTTACAAAATAGCAGGTGACCCCGCAAGCGGTTTATTACCCGAAGTTTCTACTGACATACCGGGTCCAAATGGTTCGGGCGATAACAAGATTCAGGCTTACTGTTTCAGAATGTGCCTGAGCAACCACCCAGATAACCGCATACCTTTTGCAAAGCCGGAAGGCTACGACCCCGCGCGATATGAACTGCTAGCCAGGGTATTTGCCTCGGGCTGGCGAGAGACTTTCGACAAGTATGACCCGATTCCGAACCGCAAAACCGACACCAACAATCATGGGCCGTTCAGTACCGACTACATCGGCAAAAACTATGACTACCCCGATGCCAGCTACGAACGACGCCGGGAAATTATCAAAGAACATGAACTGTATCAGAAAGGTCTGATGTATTTCCTACAGAACGACCCCAGTATTCCGGCCGATGTACAAGTAAAAATGAAACAATGGGGCTTACCCAAAGACGAATTTAAAGACAACGGTGGCTGGCCGCATCAGCTTTACATACGCGAGGCACGACGAATGATAGGAGAATACGTAATGACCGAAACAGACGCTTTAGGAAAAAACCATGTACCCAATTCAGTAGGAATGGGCTCTTATGCTCTCGACTCGCATAATATCCAACGCTACGTGAAAGAAGACGGCTATGTGCAAAACGAAGGAGACATAGGCGTGCACCCAGACCGACCCTATTCAATTGCTTATGGATCTATATTGCCCAAAGCCACCGAGTGTACTAATTTGTTAGTACCGGTTTGTGTTTCAAGCTCACATATTGCTTACGGTTCTATCAGAATGGAGCCAGTGTTTATGATTCTGGGGCAATCGGCAGCAACAGCGGCGGTGTTATCTATCAATAATAAAATGACCCCACAAGCTCTACCCTATGCCACATTGCAGGCGCAATTATTAAAAGACAAGCAACGATTAGAATATACAAAATAGACTTTTGGAAGAAAGACGAATTTAAGTTACTTTTGCACTCTCCACCAATTCGGGATGTAGCACAGCCTGGTAGTGTGCACGTCTGGGGGGCGTGAGGTCGCAGGTTCGAATCCTGTCATCCCGACTTTACAGGACAAGTCAAATTTATTTTTGATTTGTCCTTTTTTGTTTCCACCTAAATCGCTGTCTATCAGGTAAATAAGGCTGACAGCCTCATTTATTCTATTAGTTCGAAGTGAATTATTTTCAAAATGCAATTTTTCAGGAAACATCGAACTAATAACTTGCCGTTTCTTGTCAATATCTGCCGTTTCATAGATATAATCCAACTTTAAAAGATTGTCAATCCCTTTATCAAGCAGGTCTTCCTGTTTTCCTCGCTGGGTCACCCAAAATTGATATGAAACAAATTAAGTAACTTTTCCTGTTCAGGTTTAGAGATATAAATTCTGCTATGAATCGTTTGCGAGAGTTGCGTTTTGAATGAT
>NZ_JANUSD010000030.1:0-13104 GCF_024793945.1 Emticicia fluvialis | reverse complement strand
CTCCTAATCTGATGCACCTGCAAAACAGTATCAAAATGAAAACCTATAAAACAAAAAACAGAAGCAACACGAAGGCTACTTCTGTCTAAAAAATGTATTTTTACTATTATTAATCCTGTATCGTTATTTTAGGACTAGTCAGACCTTTTTAGACAGCCTCTTTTATTTGCCGTCCTGATGGAAAACATACGCATGCACTAATAGCATGACATGGAATTGTAATTATCAGAGGCCTAATTTGTCCATCTTTGGTTTTTCATATTCGCCGTCTTCTGCCGGATATCGCAGTATTTTCTCATACTTGCCAGATTGCTTAGCCAAGGCCCATATCAGGCTCTCTCCTGCCGGAACATTACCGGGGATTTCCTCATAAATTTTGTCCTGATACACTTTGTCGGCGTTTATAACCTCCCAACCATTGGCTTTAAAATGCTTAATCAGGTCGTCTAAGAACAGAGCTGCAGCTAAATTATGATGAAGCAGTATTACGTGATTGATTCTCCTGCCGGCTATCTGATAAGCCAAAGAATCATAAAATACAGCCCGGTCGTATAAGTGATTTTTATAATATTCTTTAAAGCCTGAAATATCAGCTTTAGGATTCTGTCTTAATCTTGTCACTAATCTATCGCTGATATACCAGTCAGACGCATCTATCGTAACGTGTCCGTTTTTATATCCTTTTTGCTTCATAAATGCCCTGAAACCTTCAATTTTCTCTTTTGTATTACCCTCTTTCAGATAAGGAAATCTGAAATATTTGTAGTAATTGCTGTAGTTGCTGATGATAGAGTCATTTTTTATAAGCTCAATCTCAAAAGACGCTAAACTCGTATTTTTACTATTAAAATTGGCATGTGTAAATGTATGATTGGCAATCAGGTGTCCGGCATCATTCCATGACGACAAAACATATCTGCCTCTTTCAGTAGTTTTATTAGCCCCTGACGAAAACAGAATGGCTTTCAGTTGATGTTTTTTCAGACTACCGAGCAATAACTCATTCCAAGTTTTCAACTTATATCCAACCATATCATCGGTTCGGCCATCATCAAAAGTAAAGGCTATTTTAGGCTTCTCTATTTCCGGTTTTATGTGTGGTGCATTAAATGATTGATGAGAATCTCTTTCATAAGAAATTGTGAGACCAAAAATTGTTGCTGAAATTAAGAAAATGAGGAATTTATTCATAATTCTTGTGGGTAGAGGTGGTTTTGTAAAATTAGGTATGCTAATGTAGGGGATTTTATGGAAGATAGTTGGATTTAGTACGATGTTGTTCTACGGCTTTTTATTAGAACCTTTATAATAAATTAACTCCATAGGCGATTTTTTTTTACGCTAATCAAAAAACAATTGTAGTTTAAGCTTCATAATAAAACTGCAACAGCAAATTATCCTTGTCATCCATCCATTGTATCCACCCTGTTTTATCCTTGTCATCAGAAATTTTCAACCAATTACCTCTTATTTCTATTGGATGATAAAATTGCTCCGCATCATAAGGTATAATACCAGTATTTTTTTTAGGCTCTTTTCTTATTGGGTTGGTTTTCTGATCAAAATCTACTGAAAAAAGTTTTACAATATGTTCCTGCCAGGTTTCATAATTAAAATACTTTACGTCGGCCTTTATGTATTTGACATCTTTTTTATTTTCATTTACAACAACTTCATAATACTCTCCTTTTCTGCCTACGCATCTAAAAACTAAAACCGAGTTTTCGGTTTTTATAGAAAAAGGTCTCAAGTCTTTGTCAGCAAAATCATCATCAAATTTAAAAGATTTCCAAATGCTACCGTCTGCATTATACAATTCTATCAATTCTTCAGGGTAATTTTCACTTAGTGAAACTACATTGATACTATCTAATTTCATTGCCTTCTCATTTGTATTGATTTGCGGTTTTGCAATGATACTTTTTTTATTTTTTGAATCTGTTTGCTTTGAAGTATCAGTACAACTAAACAACATAAGAAGATTTATAGCACAGAAAAAGCATATTGTAGTTTTCATCTCTGAAGAAATGTATTATGGTTAGATTTCTAACCAAATTAATAGAAATTCCTGAGCGAAAAAATCAAAACTGATTATATGTATAAAATTTAGCAATTCGTTGTGTATTTTATCCCCCAATAAAGTGTAACGACACCCCGGTGAGCGACTAACAAAACAAAGGATAAGTTTAAATTACATCGACCGACTTAAGTCGGTCTTAAATAGAAAAAATACCTTTGTTTTAATAGCCGGTGAATTCATTCACCGTAATTATCAATTTATCTAGCGCATACTTCCCACTTCCGAACAACCGTCCCAATATCGGACACTTTTCAAATCTTCAAAAACACATAACCCACTAACTATCAATCATTTATCAATTGGCACGCTGATTGAATGAATAATAATGTATTTGTTTCAAAAATGAACATTTACAGCGTTTAACCGTGTCACGCCTATACTCGTCCGATAACAGGCGTGGCACGGTTAAATTACCTCAACACTCATACAAAATTATAAAAAAGCTATGGACAAAGAACTCTCATCAAGCGAGGTCCGCAAACAGAAAAGTAAAAACTTGCTGATTGGTATAATGGCATTGATGGCCATTATACTGATTGTCTGGTTGGTCAGAAACTCGCTTTCGTCATCGGTCAGTAAATCAGAAATCAGAACGGCCGTTGCCGAAATGGGTGCGGTTGAAAACACGCTCACGGCCTCGGGTGAGGTACAGCCCGAATTTGAGCAGGTAATTACCAGCCCTATCACGGCTGTTATTCAGCAGGTATTGCTTGATGCCGGAAGTAACGTAAAAGCCGGAGAGAAAATTCTGGAATTAGACAAAGAAGCCACACAACTGAATTTCGACAAAGAGAAAGACCAACTGGACTTAAAGCGTAACAACATCGTAAAACTGCGCCTCGACCTCGACAAAAGTTTCTATGACCTGAAAATCTCAGATTCTATCAAGGCCATGAAAATTACCAGTCTGAAAGCCGACGTAGAAAACGCCAAACGTTTGCAAAAGGCCGGTGGTGGTACTCGTGAAGCCATAGAAACGGCACAAATGAACCTCAGAATTGCCGAACTGGAAAAAAAACAACTGGAAAACGACATCAAAATTAAGCAGCAAACCATGCGCGCTGATTTGAAGGAATCGGAGCTGTCGGCGCAGATTCAGGAAAAACAACTGATGGAATACCAAAGTAAACTGCAAAAGGCCAATATCATAGCTACACGCCCGGGGGTGCTTACTTACGTGAACAAGAATCTGGGTTCAAAGGTATCGGAAGGTGAAATTCTGGCTCGTCTGGCCGACTTGGGCAGCTTCAAAATCATCGGTGCCATTTCAGACAACTATGCCGATCAGGTAAAGATTGGTATGCCTGTGATAATCCGCATCAACAACACATTATTGAAAGGCAGCCTTACTAACATTCAGCCCTCAGTGCAAAATAATATCCTGAGTTTTGATGTGGCCCTGGACAGCAAAAGCACCGATATGCTTCGGCCTAAGCTGAAAGTTGAAGCCTATCTGGTTACAGAAGCTCAGCAAAATGTGGTTCGTATAACCAATGGCCCTGCTTTTAAAGGCGCAACAGTGCAGGATGTTTTCGTACTCAGAAAAGACGGCAAAGCCGAAAGAAGAACCGTTAAAATCGGCCTTAGCAATTTTGATTACGTAGAAATAAAAGAAGGAATAAAACCGGGCGAAACCGTGATTATCTCAGACCTGAGCGAATACAAAAACACCAAAGAGCTGGAAATAAAATAACAGGAGCTTTGCTTAACCAACCCAGTTTATGAAATACCTTATTTACATATTAAGCCTATATTTGCTTGTTGTCACCTACCCTTCCACGGCACAGGGGGTTACAAAACTAACTCTTGAAGAGGTGGTAGAAATGGCCAAAAGCCAGTCAATAGCAGCAAGACAGGCCTCAACAACCAAAGAAACCAAGTTTTGGGAGTGGCGCACTTTTCAGTCTAACTACAAACCACAACTGGTGCTGAACGGTAAATTACCGGCCTTTACCCGCTCATTTACAGAGGTTATCCAGCCTGACGGAACCATACAGTTTCAACCGGTGCGTTACAATAATTCATCATTGAATTTGTCTTTGAGCCAATCGGTAATGCAAACAGGCGGACAAATCTATGCTGCCACGCAATTACAACGTTTCGATGATTTTGCCCGCAAAAATACCTTATACAATAGTACGCCCTTTGCTGTTGGGTATGAGCAGCCCATTCTTAGATTTAATCCATTCAAATGGGACAAAAAGATTGAGCCGCTGAAATACGATGAGAGCCGCCGGGTATATACTGAATCGCTGGAGAAGATAGCCCTTAAATCCACTGAGTATTTCTTCAATCTGCTACTAGCTCAGGTAAACCTGCAGATAGCCGAAACCAACCAAAGCAACACACAAACCATTTTAAAAATAGCGAAAGAGAAGTACGAAATCGGTAAAACCACCCGAAACGAAATTCTTCAATTACAACTAGAGTCGCTCAAAGCTCAAAAAGCCATCGCAACTGCCAAAAGAGACCTGGAAATTGCTACTTTAAATCTGAAAGCCTACATAGGCATGCAAACAGACAGTAAGTTGGAACTGATAGTACCAGCCACTATCTCAAACATTTCAATTCCGAATCAGCTGGCATTGGAACAAGCCTTCGAAAACCGTTCGGATGCCATTTCGTTCCGCCGTTTAATTCTGGAGGCTGACCGGGCAGTAGCTAAAGCCATAGGTGATAATGGTTTGAATATGACCTTAACGGCCAGCCTGGGTTTTTCGAACCGAGGGTTGACAATCCCTGATTTATACAACAAACCCCAGAGTCAGGAATCAATACAATTGCAACTTGATATTCCGATTCTTGATTGGGGGCGGTCGAAATCGAGAACCAAAACAGCAGAAGCACAAAAAAAGCTGACAGAATATACTGTGGAACAGGCCAAGCAGACTTTCAGACAGGAGATTTACACGCAGGTAACACTTTTTGAGATGCTGAAAAACCAGCTGACACTTACAGCACAGGCAGATAGCATTGCCTCAGAGAAATACCAGATAGCGCAAGACAGATATGTTTTGGGCAACCTGAGCATAACAGACCTGAGTATTGCTTTTCAGGAAAAAGACCAGGCCAAGCGTGACTACATTAACGCCCTGCAAGACTACTGGAAAACGCATTACGAACTGCGCTACCTGACACTTTATGATTTTGAAAAACAAAGAAAAATACAGCCGGAGTAATAGTGAATGCGTGAATGACGAATTAGCGAATGATTGTGAAACATAGTGTACATAGTGGCAAAAATCGTTACCGCACCAGTCGTTTATTGATATTCACCAATTCATCCTCGGCAATTAATAATTAAAATATTTGCTAATTCAGCATTCAATAATTCGCAATTAAAAAGTTAAACTCTCAATAAATTATGATTAAGTTAAAAAACATCGAAAAAGTTTATCGCACTAGTGCCATTGAAACCCTGGCGCTCAATGAAATTAATCTTGAGGTGGCCAAAGGAGAATTTCTTTCAATTATGGGTCCATCCGGCTGCGGTAAAAGTACCCTGCTGAATATTATGGGCCTGCTTGATGAACCTTCGAAAGGAGAAATCACGGTAGGCAATGAAGTTATCAATAATTTTTCTGACAAAAAACTGGCGCACTTCCGCAATCAAAAGCTGGGTTTTATTTTTCAGAGTTACCACCTCATTAATGACCTGCCTGTAATTGACAACGTAGAATTGCCATTGCTGTATCGCGCATCATCAGCCAGCGAGCGCACCAGATTAGCCACCGAAGCATTACAAAAAGTAGGTTTGAGCAACCGCATGAAACATTACCCCTCACAGCTTTCCGGCGGACAAAAACAGCGCGTTGCCATTGCCCGTGCCATTGTGGGGCGTCCTGAAATTATTCTGGCCGATGAACCTACCGGGAACCTGGATAGTGCCATGGGTAACGAAATCATGGATATACTCATCAACCTGAATAAAAACGAAGGCACTACTATTGTGATGGTAACGCACGATGAAAACATGGCAAAAAAGACCAATCGGCTGGTTCGCCTGTTTGATGGCACTCAGGTAATGTAAAAATTGAGTGGGTTTTCAATTATGCCATGAAATTAATCACTATTTCAAAATCGCTAATTCGTAACCACTCATTCACTCAATCACTAAATTAATATTAACAAATATGTTAAAGAATTATTTAAAAATAACATTTGCGGTACTGAAACGCCGGAAATTCTTCACCTTTATCAGCCTGTTCGGTATCAGTTTCACCTTACTGATACTGGTAGTCATTACGGCCTTTATAGACCACCTGATTTCTGCGGGCTACCCTGAATTAAAAAGAGACCGTACACTGTATATCTCAAGAATGGTGCAGCAGGACACCACCCAACAAGGCATGCAGAGTTCGCCGGTGAGCCTCTACTTTATAAACAATTATGTAAGGAAGATGACAACCCCTGAAATGGTAGCCTTCGGGAGTTTCCCGAATACCATTAATGCTTATGCAAGGCAGAATAAAATAAAACTGATGTATAAGCATACCGATGCCAATTTCTGGAATGTGACTGATTTTGATTTTCTGGAAGGTAAACCCTACACCCAGCAGAACATAGATAATAATGATTACGTGATTGTAATTAATGATGACACGCGCGACAAATACTTTGGCAAGGGGGTATCGGTTGTCGGGAAAACAATGGAAGTAGATAACGTCAACTACCGCATTATTGGCGTGGTGCGTGGCACGCCTGTTACGCGTATCTATGTGGCTTCAGACATTTACATGCCTTATAATACTAAAAAAGTAGATCAGACCAAGCAAAGCCTTAACGGTAGTTATCTGGTGTTTTTGCTGGCCAAAAGCAAAGAAGATTTTCCTAAAATAAAGGCAGAGTATCAGTCAATCATGAAGAAAGTGCCGCTTATAAGTACAGATAAATGGTTTAAACCTAACAAAGCCTCTTCAACTGCCGACACCTATGTGGGTTCATTTTTAGCTCAGTTTTTACATGCAGACGAGAGCAAAAGCATCCAGTATTTTTATATAGCGCTTATGGGGTTTGCCTTGTTGTTTATGTCTTTACCGGCAATTAACCTGATTAATGTTAACATCAGCCGCATTCTGGAGCGGGCGTCTGAAATCGGCATACGTAAGGCGTTTGGCGCATCTTCAAAAGTACTTACCTACCAGTTTATTATAGAAAACCTCATACTAACATTAATTGGTGGGTTAATAGCGCTTATTCTTTCAGTTGGTGTTATTTATTTTATTAATACCAGTGGCATGATTAACTACGCCGACCTGACCATTAACTGGAAAGTTTTTCTGGTAGCCATTCTTGTAAGCCTGGCATTTGGTTTGTTATCTGGTGTTTATCCAGCCTGGCGTATGTCAAGGCTACAGGTAGTAACAGCCTTACGGGGCGGAGAATGATACCCATTTTAAAAACATTAATATTTTTATAACTATGTTTAAGCACCTTTTTAAATTAATATGGAAGAAAAAAAAGAGCAACTTCCTGATGATGCTCGAAATTTTCATTTCCTTCCTGATATTGTTTGCGGTCTGGAGCCTTAGTTTTTACAACTATCGTAATTACTCAAAGCCATCTGGCATTGACCACGAAAACGTATGGGCAGCTTTTATTGATTTTAATACTGAAAGCGATAGCCTGAGAACTATTTACAGAGATCTGGTAAAGCAAAAAATTAAAACATTTCCTGAAATAGAGGCGTTCTCATTCTCATCCAGTAACCTTCCATATAGTTTCAGTTCTTCAAATAATGTAATTAATTACAAGAACAACAGCACACTTACCGAGATGATGAATGTTGACCCAACTTATCCTGACGTGCTGAAAATGCCATTGTCTGAGGGCCGTTGGTTTACCGAGGCCGATAAAGTAAATAAAATAAGGCCGGTAATTATTACGCAGTATCTGAAAGAAAAATTGTTTGGCAATGAAAATGCCCTCGGTAAAATTATAGGGAAAGATGACGGCCGGCGTCAGGTGGTAGGTGTGATTGGCCATTTTAAATTCGAAAATGATTTTCAGCCTGAATCTGCCTGCCTCATACAGCCACTTGAAGCATGGAATTCTGAAATGCTGATAAGAGTAAAACCGGGCACTTCTGTTGAAACTGAGGCCAAACTTTCTAAAGAACTGGTGCAACTGGGCAAAGACTGGTCTGTTGAAATTCAGCACCTGGAAAACATGAAAGCCAACAAAAACCGTATTATCTGGATACCTATTCTGATACTACTGATAGTATGTGGCTTTCTTATTTTCAATGTTACACTTGGCCTTTTTGGCGTATTGTTTCAGACAATCAGCCGACGCAAACAGGAAATCGGCGTACGCCGCGCCATTGGTGCCACACAGAGTAACATCCTTTGGCATTTTGTAGGAGAAACCACCGTTATTACCACTTTTGGTGTAATACTAGGCTTATTTTTTGCCGTTCAGTTTCCGATCATGAATGTATTTGACGTCGAAGCCCTGGTATACGTTACTGGCATTGTGCTGGCGGTTTTATCTATATACATTTTAGTTATTGTATGTGCGTTGTTCCCTAGCAAGCAGGCCTCAGAGATTTATCCGGCCGTTGCATTGCGGGAGGATTGATTTACTTGCAGAGGGCATGCGATTATTGGCTATATTTGTAATTAAAACTCTAAAACCATTTTTGTAGAGACGTAATGCATTACGTCTTCAGAGGACTGAAATACACAAATCCATCTATTTTTTCAAAATACTATAAAATTGAATCTAATTGAATAGATAGGCCTCCAGAGACGTATCGCAATACGTCTCTACGAAAACATTGAAAAATGCTCTTAATCATTGACGATGACATAGCTGTTCGTACTTCTCTTTCTCTTTTAATGAAGAAAGAGGGTTTTGATGTTGTGGCTGTGGGTTCACAGCAGGAAGCGCTGGCGTTTCTGGAATTAGACGTGCCAGATCTTATAATACTGGATATGAATTTTTCTAACGATACTTCAGGGATTGACGGATTGAGCCTGTTAACTAAAATCAAGAAAATAAACAGTACTATTCCGGTTATACTAATTACGGGTTGGGCAACTATTGATTTGGCAGTAAGCGGCATGAAACTCGGTGCAAGCGACTTCATTAATAAACCCTGGCAAAACGCGCATCTGATGCAATCTATCAGAACTATTCTGGATTTATCGGAGAAAAAAACGCTTACACTTACCCGCAAAAAGCTGGATGCCCAGTATAATTTCAGCCAGTTGATTGGCGAGGATGCCGAATTTCTGAAGATACTTGAAACAATCGGAAGAGTTGCGTCAACTGATGCATCGGTGCTGATTATGGGCGAAAGCGGTACCGGGAAAGAACTGATTGCCGAGGCTATTCACCAGAACAGCCAAAGAAACAGAAAGCCCTTTGTGAAAGTCAATCTGGGTGGCATTTCTACCAGTTTGTTTGAGTCTGAAATGTTCGGGCATGTGCGTGGCGCTTTTACCGATGCCCGCTTTGACCGCGCCGGCCGTTTTGAAATGGCCAACAAAGGAACCATTTTTTTAGATGAAATTGGTGACCTGGACATGAGCAGCCAGGTAAAATTGCTTCGTGTGCTACAAGACCGTACTTATGAAGTACTGGGCAACAGCCGCACCAAAACATTAGACGTACGGGTGGTTTGTGCTACCAATAAAAATCTGGAAGAAAATGTACAATCAGGCGGATTCAGAGAAGATTTACTTTACCGCATCAACCTCATTACCATTAATCTGCCACCTTTACGTAAGAGACCCGGCGATATTCCGCTGCTGGTTAACTTCTTTGTTCAGAATCTGCGGGAAATTTACAACCGACCTCAACTGAAAGTAACACTAGAGGCAATGAAGTGGCTGAAACAATTGCCATTGCCCGGCAATATCCGCCAGTTGAAAAACCTGGTAGAGCGTACTATTCTTGTAAGCCATCATGATACACTCGACGCCGCCGATTTTCAGGCGCAATGGCAGCCATCTGTAAAAAAAGCGGGTTCAAATGCGTTACCCGAGGTAGGTAGTATGACACTTGAAGAAATGGAAGTGCAAATGATAAAGAAAGCCATCGAATTTCATAAAGGCAAGGTGATGACTGTTGCCAAGGCATTAGGCTTGACCCGAAGCGCTTTATATCGTAGATTGGAGAAATATAATATCCCGCATGATGAAGATACGGACTAAGTTTATACTTTTTATGGTGGTCATTCATATTATTGTGATTGGCCTCTCTTTTTTCATATTCAAAAGCAACAAACTACTGTTTATTTTCTCAGAGATTTTTATTCTGGCTTCAATCTTTATTTCCTGGCAATTGTATCGTGACCTGATTGCCCCCATCCGTCTGCTTATGACAGGTGTAAATGCCATGCGCGATAAAGATTTTAATGTAAAATTCTTAAAAGTAGGTAAGCTGGAAATGGACGAGCTGATTGATGTTTATAACGGCATGGTAGACCAACTCAGACAAGAACGCACCCGGCAGGAACAGCAACATTATTTTCTTGAGAAACTGGTACAAACATCACCAACGGGTATTTTGATTCTGGACTTTGACGATAATATTGCCAATATAAACCCCAAGGTTGGTGAAATTTTAAATATGAATGCGCACCAGCTGCTGGGTAAATCTGTTTTTTACTTCGACCACCCACTTTTGCAGGCTATCAGCACCCTTAAAACCGGAGAATCGCGCACGATAGCATTGAATGGTATACAAACGTATAAATGTCAGAAATCGCATTTTATTGACCGCGGCTTTCCGCGTTACTTTATCATGATTGAAGAGCTGACGGTTGAGATTCTGAATGCCGAAAAGAAAGCATACGGAAAGGTAATACGGATGATGGCACATGAGGTAAACAACTCAATTGGTTCTGTCAATTCAATTCTTGATACCACCGTGCAGATGCAGGAACATGATTCTGAGCTAAAATATGCACTGGAAATTGCTATCCAGAGGAATAACCACCTGAACCATTTTATGCGGAATTTTGCAGATATGGTTCGTCTGCCTGAACCCCGGCCTGTTAAGTCAGATTTGAATGAACTGCTGCGAAACTCAAGCAGACTTATGGAATATAAAGCCTCACAATTGGGCATTCAGATTGAAGCACATCTTACCGAAATGCCTTTTTTAATTATGGCTGATGTGCATCAGTTAGAGCAGGTAATTATCAATATTATAAAAAATGCCATTGAGTCAATAGAACTGCGCAAAAAGAAGAACCCCGATTGGCAGGAAAAAGGCCAGATTGTTATTAGTAATACATTCCGCCCTAAACAATTATTAATTGAAGACAACGGCGCAGGTATTTCTACAGACGCCGAGCAACAGATTTTCTCTCCATTTTTCACCACCAAAGAAAACGGACAGGGAATAGGCCTTACCCTGATTCGTGAAATACTGGTTAATCATGGGTTTCAGTATTCGCTCAAAACCAATCCAGACAGGCTGACAGTTTTCAGGATTGGCTTTTGAAGCCGTAAAATTAATCCTTGTCAATTATATAAATTTGCTATTTTTGGCCCACTTTACAAACAGTAGATGACCGGGTCTATTGACAGGTTTTACCTAAAACTAACGCACATGAGAAAAATCATTATTCTGTGCCTGCTTGCAGGCATGGCAATGGCACAAACCCCCAAGCCTTTTGGCGCTACCCCAATGGCCGACCAACTTAAATGGCACAATTTAGAATATTATGCCTTTGTACATTTTGGACCCAACTCTTTTACCGACAAAGAATGGGGAGATGGCAAAGAGAAAGAAGACGTTTTTAACCCTACCCAGCTTGATTGCCGCCAATGGGCCAGAATCTGCAAAGCCGCAGGTATGAAAGGCATTATTATTACAGCTAAACACCATGATGGCTTTGCGTTGTACCCCAGCAGATATTCAACGCATACGGTAAGAGAGTCTCCGTGGAAAAACGGTAAAGGAGACGTTCTGAAAGAACTATCGGCCGCCTGTAAAGAATATGGATTGAAAATGGGAATTTACATTTCTCCGTGGGACAGAAACCACCCTACCTACGGAACCCCGGAATACAACCAGGTATATGTAAATATGCTGAAAGAAATTACGACCCAATACGGCGACTTGTTTGAAGTATGGTTTGATGGCGCTAATGGCGAAGGCCCTAATGGCAAAAAACAGGTGTATGATTTCCCTTTGTTTAACAAAACCGTGAAAACCTATCAGCCACACGCATTAATTTTCAGCGATGCCGGCCCTGATATCCGCTGGGTGGGCAATGAAAGCGGCTTTGCCGGCGAAACCTGCTGGAGTACCATCAATGGCGCAGCGTTGTTTCCTGCCTACGACAAGCCCAAACACCTGAACGTGGGCGATGCCAATGGCACGCACTGGATTCCGGCTGAATGCGATGTATCTATACGCCCGGGTTGGTTCTATCATAAAAACGAAGACGATAAAGTAAAGACTCCTCAGGCATTGATGGATATCTGGAATAAATCTGTAGGCAGAGGCGCCAACTTATTGCTGAATATTCCGGTTGATAACCGGGGGCTGGTTCATGAAAATGATGCAAAAGCCTTGCTGGAATTTAAGAAATTACGCGATGAGTATTTCAGTAAAAATCTGTTAAAGAAAGGTACTTTTACAAAAAAAACGGGTGCTGACAGTTATGATATTTCATTGAACAAGGCACAAACTTTTAACTGTCTGGTTGTGCAGGAAGATATCCGTTACGGACAACGAATCAACGAATTTGCAGTACAGGTAAAAGAAAACAATGAATGGAAAACAGTTGCAACTGCCACTACTATCGGGCATAAACGCATTGTGTATTTTCCGCAAGTAAATGCTAAAGATGTTCGCGTTACTGTTTCAGGCACGTTAGCCAAGCCCATGATATCAAATATTGAGCTATATAATACACCTGCCAATTAAGGTGATATTTATGACTAGTCCTAAAATAGCGATACAGGATTAATAATAGTAAAAATACATTTTTTAGACAGAAGTAGCCTTCGTGTTGCTTCTGTTTTTTGTTTTATAGGTTTTCATTTTGATACTGTTTTGCA